>NZ_JAAFYZ010000047.1 GCF_018274385.1 Catenulispora pinistramenti
CACCACCCCCGCGCCCGACAACTCCCCCGCCGCCGGATCCCCAGTGGCAGGGCAACGTCCAAGTCGGCTCCCTCGGCGACTCACTGGCCACCGTCCCACCAAGCCCGGACCAGTCCGGCGACCCCGACATCAGCGCCAGCTTCGACGGCACCTTCTTCGCCAGCCTCGGCGCCACGCAATGGACCGGCCCAGCCGCCCCGACCCCCGACGCCTGCGCGACGCTGCTGCTGGCCCAGAACTCTGCGCACGTGACGGTCGTCCCCGGCGCCGTGTACTGCCTCCGCGTAGCGCACAGCGCCTTCAACCCGGGGCGGCAGTACGCGGTGGTACAGGTGCTGAGCCAGGGGCGGGATGCGACGAACTTTCCCTACATACGGATTCAGGCCACGGTCTGGCCGGACCAGGAGTAGAGCGCAGCCTTACCCCGCGACCGACTCCCGGAGCAGCGGCGTGAAGCTCCGCCGCTGGTCAGCACTACCTCCAGAGAGCCGCTGAGAGAAGTGGGGATGATCATGGCATCAGGGCCTGTTCTGCGCTGCTCGACCTGAAACGCCGTCGCGCCGGCCAAGTACACACTGGAGAACGCATCCAGGCCACTGTCGACGTCGGCAACACTCAGGCCAAGGGCCAGCTCGAACTGCTGATGTTGCGCCATACACACAGCGAGCAGCTGGCCGACGAACGAGAGCGGCGCACAGCTGCGGAGCTGAAGGAACGCGACGTGCGGTTGGACAAGCTCGAATCAAGCCAGGCGGCCACGAACCGGCGCGTGTGGTTCCTGGCCGCGGTACGTCTGCGCTGGGTATTGCGGCCAACGTCGGGGTGCAGCTGCTGTTCGTGCACCACTGACCTATCGGCCCGGCGTCAGCTGGCGGCCAGCGTCATGTTGAAGCCGCTGGCGACCTCGGCCGGCATGAACGTCTGCGTGCCGCGGTGGCTGATCGTGACGGTGTAGGTGGTGGCCGCGGCGACGTTTGTACTGAACGCAAACTGGCAGCCGCCACCGCCGAACGTGCCAGCCGCGAGGCTCGTCACGGCCAGGGTCTTGCCGGTCTGGTCGCCGATGGTGACGGCGACTCCGGCGTTGATGTCCTGGTAACCGCCGCTGCCGGAGCAGGTGGTGCCGACGCTGCTGTAGCCGCCGTCCGGCAGCGTGAGGGTGCCGTGGACGGCGGTGGTCGCGGAGCTGCTGGCGCTGCTGCTCGTGTGGCTGACGTAGCCGGCGCCGAAGCCGACGCCGAGCGCGACAACAGCGGTCGCCGTCAGGACGGCGGAGCCGAAGCTGCGCCGCGGCGTGTCGGTCACGGTCGGTTGCTGCGCGATGTCCGTATCCATGTTTCCCCCTGGTACCCGATTCAGTGCGCTGAGAGTACGCGGGGGCCCGGTTTCCGGAAGCGTACGGTCCTGGACACGCCGACGCCCGGCCGCATTGCGACCGGACGCCTCTGGTTGACCTACTTGGAACCCTGGTGGGGCCACCTCAGCGTGACGACGGCCGTCCGGATCAGTATGGCCATGGCGTCGCGCACCTCAATGGAGTCCGCCTCGTCGAGATCGGCTAACCGTTCGTTGTTCCAGCGCTCGTCGCCGAGGCCAGCGCCGGCCAGCCGCCACGTGCCGTCGGCGGCGCGGCCGAGTAGGACGCTGTCACAGCCGCGTGCGAGGTTGTGGACGACGGTGTCTGGGCGCGGTGTCCAGGCGCTCACGTTCCCTCCTTGTAGACGGGCGTGAGGGTGTAGTAGGAGAACCCGCCAGGTCCACCGGGGTCCCGATCGGACCAGACGAGGCCCTGCTGTGAGAGGTGGTCGCCGACGCCGCCGACGCGCTGCGCGATCATCGCGGCCTCGTAGGCATTGACTTGCTGGCCGCCGGGCTGGCCGTTGCGCTGCCGTAGCCAGTAGGCGGGTGTGCGCTCGTCTTTCACGACTGGCGTCCCAGGTAGGTCACCTGGTCGGCAGGCACTGACCATTCGAGGCCGCCGTTGACTGGCCGGAGCCAAACGCTGCCAGGCTTGTCGGGGGCGCAAAGATGTGGGGGTATGGGCGGTGGCATGACCTCGCCGACACGGCCTTGAGTATCACGGGCGAGGCGTCGGCCCGAGGTGGTGATGTCCTGTCTGGGCTGCATTACGGCTCTCCGCTCATCCCAACTTGAGTACCCAAGCCGGAACGGTATTCCTACACTGCGAAGCCGGTCAAGAACCTGGGTAGCCAAGTGGCGCTATCGTGGCCAGCATGAGCACCGTGACGTCTCGACGAGAACGGATCGCGGCCGACCTGCGAGCAGCCATCCTCGACGGTCGCTACGGGCCTGGGGACGCACTGCCGTCAGCAAGCGAGCTTTGTTCGCGCTACAGCACAAGCCGTGTCACCGTTCGCCGCGCGCTGGAGACGCTGCACGCTGACGGTCTCATCGACATGAGACAGGGTGCTGTGCCGCGCGTGCGGACCGAACCATCAGTACGTATCGCAATCGTCGCGGCGGATTGGCGTCGCCACCGTGACGCCGGCCGCCCCGGGTTCGATGCGACGGTCGCAGAGCACGGCATCATCGGCCGCCAGGAGATACTGGACGTGCAGGACCAGGTAGCCGCGCCGGGCCACATCGCGGCGGAGCTCCATCTCGACGACGGCGACGCCGTGGTGATGCGACTGGTCCGCATGTTCGCCGACGAGCAGCCGGTTCGCATGGCCCGCAGCTGGTTCCCCGCCAGTTGGGCATCCGGTACGGCATTGGCCGAACGGAGACGGATCCGCGGCAGCGCCGCCCGGCTCGTCGAGGAGCTCCGAGGCCCACTCGCCACATCCTGGATCGACCTGGAAGGCAGGAACGCCAGCGACAAGGAAAGAGAGCTCCTGAAATTGGCCCGCGGCGTGACCGTGGTCCACACCACGACCACATTCGAAGACCGGTACGGCAATCCGGTGTACGTGCAGGAGGAGATCTCCGACGCCAGCCGGCACAGCTGGCGCTTCCGGGTGGAACTGTGATCCGCGCCGGGGCCTGCCTGTCGTTGACGGGCAGGTTCGCGCCGTTCGGGACTCAGGCAGCGAACGGGCTGCGGTTGTGGGCAGCCGAGGCCGACGCGGAGCTGGTGGTGGTCGACGACGAAAGCAAGCCGGCGGTGCTCGAAGCGCGGATGCCGGAGCTCGCCGCGAACGTGGACCTGCTTTTCGGGCCGTACTCCACCATCCTGGCGCGGGCGGCCGCCGCGTTCGCGCAGCGCCGTGGATTGCTGCTGTTCAACCACGGCGGCAGCGGCGGACAGTTGAACATCCCCGGTTGCGTAGTGAACATCCTGACCCCCGCCGATCGATACGCATCTCCGTTCGTAGCGCACCTGGCCAAGTCCGGCTCGGGGCGGTTGTTCACGTACTGCGAGATCGGACAGTTCGGCCGCCAGGTGACCGCCGGCGCCGGCCGGGATGCGCGCGCAATTGGAATCGCCATCGATCAGCTCGACTTCGACGCGCCCCCGGACGGCGAATGGGACCTGCTGTCGGCCGGGGTGTATGAGGACGACGTCGCGGCGGTGAACCGGGCACGCACGCTGCCGAACCCGCCGCGGCTGGTGTGCAGCGTCGCAGCCGGGGTCGCCTCGTTCGCCGACGACGTCGACGATGCCGAGGGCGTGTTCGGGGTCGGACAGTGGGCGCCGGGCGCGGTCGGCGCGGTGGAGGCCGGCATAAACGAGCGCGAGTTCCTGCGCGCGTGGGAAGAGCGATTCGGCGGGGTGCCGGACTATCCGGGGGTGCAGGCGTACGCGGCCGGGGTGATCGCCGCTGCGGCCGGCCCGGGCCCGCACTGGGACACGGTCGCCGCGCTCGACCTGACGACAGTGTTCGGCCGGTTCCGCGTTGACGCCGCGATCGGTGAGCAGACGGGCCATACGGCCGTGCTCACTCGGTGGCGCGGCGGCCGGTCTCTGATCGCTCGGTAGCGGAGCCGTTCCCGGCGCTGATGGCGTCGGCGCCGGGTCTGCAGGCCGTGGCGACCTGCACTAACGAGTGATCTTCATAGGAAGGAAATGGGGATGCTCATGACGCGACTCAAGACCCATCAAGTCGTATCGCGTCGTGAACATCGTCCACATGTGAAAGGGCCCTCTGACCCGCTTCCGCAGCTCAAGCTACGGAAACTAAGGTCAGAGGGCCCACGTCTCGAGAGCCGCTGAGGGGACTCGAACCCCTAACCGCCTGTTTACAAGAGCGGTAGGTTGTCGCCTTGACCTGCGGCGCGCGCCCGCTCCCTCGTTGTTTTCCGCGTATTTCCCGCACGGGATGCGGCGCCACCGTGGAGGTCATCTCGCCCCCGCTTAGGAGGCGGGTGCTCTATCCCCTGAGCTACGAGGGCAACGCTCCGAAATCCTAGCGTGGGACGAGGTCAAGACACTCCCGGCATCTGGGTCCGTGTCCGGACGCCACGCGCCGCAACGGCCCCGGCGAAATCTCCCCGCTATTTCCCCGCAACCTGACCTGACGGCTCGGACACCACATCGGCCGCACCGAGCGTACCGCCAGCCCAGCCCACCCGCCGCGCCTTCCCTGCTCAGCCCCGCCTGGCCCCGCCGGCGGGGCTGACTCCTTTCTACGCGCCTTCGCGCCGTGCCTCGCTCCCAAGCCCGCCAGCACCTCTTAAGGACTTCTCCATGCAGCACCACCCGATAGGCAGCTTCGACTGGAAGCGCATCGTCAAGCGCGCCGAGCTGCCGCGCACCACGAAGCTGATCGCCGAGTTCCTGGGCGACTTCGCCAACGCCGACGGCACCGAAGTACGACCCGGCGTCGAGCTGCTCGCGAAGATCGCCGGGGTGTCCACCCGGACGGTGAAGACCCACCTGAAGACGCTGCGAGCAACCGGGCTGATTGAGAAGACCAAGCACTCCCGCGCGCTCGGCATGGCCGACGAGTACCGGCTCACCGTGCCCGGCCTGGACCGCACCCCCGTCCCGATGCGCCTGGACCCCGACTACATCCGCATCGAGACACCCGCGCCCGCCACCGACGAACTCCCAGAGGCTGTGGATAACGCGTTCGATTCTGTGGACTCATCTGTGGATGAGGCTGTGGACAACCGTTCGAGCGGCCCGTTCGGGGCGGACGCCTACGTGAAGCTGGATGCAGCCCTAGGTGAAACTGGACGTCCGTCTAGGGGAAGCGGGCTTCACCCCTCTATCCAGACCAACCACTACCAACCATCTACTGGGTCACCTCAGGTGGGTACCTCACTTGAGGCTGTGCACCCGACCGATCAAGGCGAGTCGATGGCGAGGGGTGGGTCCGAACCGAGCGACGCCGAATACATCGCTGCATACGAGATCTTGATCGTCCTACCGGACACCGAGCCGTTCAACACCGTGGCGCTCGCCGAGTTGCATGCCGCTGGGATTGTCGATCCCTCGCCCAGGCAGATCGCGGTGCGCGCCGCCGACATCGCCACGCGGCCGGCGGTACCGGACGAGCAGCGGAGCACAGCACCCGTCGCCATCGGTTCCCACCCGGCGGAAGGAGCCTGATGCCGCGGACCACTGTGGTCGACCGGCCCGACTTCCACGCCTGGCGTGCCTACCGGGCCGTGGTCGACGCCGAAGCCGCCGTCGAGCAGACAGCGGTCTTCCAGTTCCATCCAGAGGGCCGAGGGCGGGGCCACGTCGGCGTATGGATCCACGGCGGCCCGGCCGCCGGCGTCCGGATCGGCGCCGTCCTCACCACCTACCGCGAGTTCACGGACCCGGCCGCCGGGTCCGTCAGGCGGCGGCCCGGCTACACGGCGGTCGCCGACGCGATGGTGGCCAACGGCACCGTCAGCCCGGCCGCACCCATCATCACCGGTTTGGACTCGCGTACCGCCGCGGCGGCGCTGCTGTACGGCCGCTGGATCGAGCGTCGGGCCCGGCATCTAGTCGGCATAGTTGCTGGTGAACGGCATGAAGCACGAGCGCTCTGCTAGTCGAGGACGCGGATGAGTCCCACCTTTGACATTGGCCCTCCGGCTGTCGGTGGCCCGTGGCAACCTTCTGAAAAACGCACCGGCGCGAAAGAGGAACGGTCCGTGCAGGTGGACCTTGCGATGCCCGCCGAGGTGATCGAGGACGCGGACAGGCATGGCCGAAACAGAGCGCAACCGAATCGTGCTCGGGGGTTACCGAGATCGTGACCGCTTTGTAGACTCATCTCTCGTTGTGTGCGGGATAGGGCCAGGCCAGTACTGCTGGCCCAGCAACTGCTCACGCCTGATTTGAGCAGCACACTCGGGGGAGGGCTCGAACGATGGCGCGTCCGTCTGGCTGGGACGTATTGGGTTTGGACGGAGATCCAACGCCTGGTGTGGTGGAGTCGGTGCAGGCTCTGGCCAAGGAGTTCGGGGACTTCGCCCATGATGTCGAGGCGGCGTATCGGAACCTGAACAGCTTCGGTTCCGACACCGCGGCCCTGGAGTGGGTGGGTCAGACCGCGGAGGCCTTTAAATCCGCCTATGGTCCGCTGCCGGGGCGGCTGCAAAAGCTGTACACCTCCTATAGCGAAGCCTCTGACGCACTGTCCGCGTACGCGCCGAAATTGCAGAATGCGCAAAGCAAAGCAGATGCGGCGCTGCGGCAGGCCAAGGACGCCGAGGTCGATCTACAGCGTGCCACGACCTCGGCGAACAGCGCTGCGACCGATTTGAAGACTGCGCAGCAGAACCACGCGGTGAACCCCAACCCGCAGGCCGTGACCGATGCCCAGACGGCACACGACACCGCGCAGACCAAACTGAAGAGCGCCGAGACCCAAATGTCCGCCCTGAAGGCGCAGGCGCAACAGGCCCATGACGACCGCATCGCCGCAGCCAAGGACTGCGCCAAAGCACTCGGCCATGCCCAGCACGACGGCATCCACAACAAGCATTGGTGGCAGCACGTCGCCGACGACGTCCTGTCGACTACCGACGGTGTCCTGTCAGCGGTCGGACACTTCGTCGAAGGTATGAGCTACGACCTCGCCGATGTCCTCCAGGTACTTTTCAGCAAGCAGTCACTTCTCGGCATCGCCCAGACGCTCGCCGGGCTGCTGATGATGACCGCGGGTGCCGGCGGCGAGATCGGCGGCACAGCGCTCGACCTGACCGGGGTGGGCGCCCTACTCGGTGTTCCGGTGAACGCTCTGTCGGCAGGGCTGATAGGCGGCGGCGGCGTTCTGGCCGTCAAGGGCTTGCACGACTGGATGGCCGCGATGGCCAACGGCGACTACAACGCCTGGCCACGCAACAGCCGGGGCGGTCCGAAGCCGCCGCAGCCGCGCGAGGCCGACCCTGGCGGCGACGAGGACTTCGGCGGACACGGTGTCGAAAGGCACGTCGGGCGCAGCGACCAGCAACTCGCGGAACGATTCGAGAAGAACCTCAGGGACGTCAGGGAAAACGGGAGAAGGCCGCTCCAGGACGCATCCACCTACGAGAACTACGCCGACGAGCAGCGGTTCTCGCAGCAGGTCGTCGACTCCAACAAGCAAGAGATCAGCGACTGGCTGAAGAGCAACCCAAAAGGGACCCAAGAGTTCACGATCGAGGACGCCGATGAGGTG
Organism: Catenulispora pinistramenti; assembly: GCF_018274385.1. GTDB lineage: Bacteria > Actinomycetota > Actinomycetes > Streptomycetales > Catenulisporaceae > Catenulispora > Catenulispora pinistramenti. The sequence goes on from NZ_JAAFYZ010000047.1 coordinate 7,563, forward strand.
ACCGGACGTTCCCTGTCCCGCCAGGACTGGCAGAATGGTAACGGCCCAAGACAGGTGCGCGGCGCCACCGTGGTCTTGCGACCCGATCCGAGCGCACCCGGCGGCTACTACATCCTCACCACCTTCCCCTCCGGCTGACGCCGAGGGAAGTACTTGACCGACATCCACGACACACGAGGCCAGGGCGATGACACAGCCGGACATCTTCGACGACGACGCGCCGTGGGCCGAGTGGCTGCCCGAGCTGCGGATGATCCTGTCCGCCTACAACTCGGTGCTCGACGACCGGTTCTCTGACACCCCGGAAGTCCCGTCGAAGGCGATGCGGTCCTACCTGCGGATGGCGACCTACTATCCGGGTCGGGCATTTCGAGCGACCGCCGAGATTTTGGAGGTGCTCAAGCGCGGCCTGGACTCGCCCGAGGTCGCCGCCGAGTTGGCCACGATGCCCCCCATGGGGGTGCCGCAGGGCCGCACTCGCGAGGACTGCCTGATGATGATGATCCCGCACCTGGTCGCGTTCACTGAGAGCGGCGAGCAGACCGAACCCGCCGTGCCGGAGACCAAGTGGGAGTGGCGACAGCGGCTGCCGAACCTGTCCAGGCTGCTCGGAGGCTACTACCACCAGAGCGCGGTGGACTATCTGTTCCCTGATGTGGAAGACGACAAATACGACGAGGCGGCCTTGGCCGAGTTTTATGGTAGCGGTCCCGATCCGCGTGCTGCGGCGGTGGTTGCCGAGATCGGCGAGCTGCTGGAGATGGGACTTGACGAGGACGCGCTGGAGGCCGCGGTGACCGCGCTGGGGTCGGACTACGGCCCCCCACCAAGATGCTCCCGAGAGAGCTGGCTGATGGAAGTGGCCCAGCACCTGTCCCAGCGTCTCCAGGCCGATGGATATCAGCCGCCGGAGGGCCTGAATCCCGCTTACCCGCCGCACGACAAGCGCGCGTTCGCCCGGTGATACCCGCATCGGATGGCCGTCCCTCGCTGGGGATCACCGCGTCGGCGACGATTTCGATGCGGCTCATCGGTGACGCCGCCACCCGGGCCCGTATCGGCACGATGCCGAGACGGACGTTTGACTTGCCGGCTAGGTCGAGCAGGTGCTCCAGCTGCTCTGTCATCACGTCGGGGTCGGCAGTGGCCCCGTACACGTGCTCGGCAATGACGGCGTGGAAGCACCGGTCTACATCATCAATGAGTTGTCCGCGAGCCATGCGCAAGTCGACGGCCTGGGCCACGGTGTCGGGCAAGCCCAACAGATCGCGAGCTTCGGTAAGGCGCGCCGACGCATAGGCGTGGGTCTGGTACTTGCCGGGGATCACCGACGGGGCGAAGTTCTTGAAGACGCAACCGGCAGTTTCCATGTCGAGGAGCTTCTATTGTGTAGGGGCAGTGCCGTCGGTCATGGTCACCATGTGTCGGTTGTACTCGATGCCCATCGTGTTCGAGTCCTTCGCGTGTGATCACTAGGCCGTGGAGGGACGGAGATCAAGCAGGCCGCGGTTGAACGCGGCGACTGCGGACAGCAGCTGGGTCAACCGCTGCGGGCCGACGGTCGCCAATGCCCAAAGGGCACTGATCCTGCGGGCGGAGGCCCACATCTCACCGGTCGATTCCGCGGGCGTGCGGAAGGGGATGATGCCGATGTTCCGGGAGGAGAAGTACTCCGGTTCGAGATAGCTCATCCCGCCGGTGCCGCACAAGTAGGTGGTAGCGCCGACCAGACCGGCGAGGTCCCCGAGCCGTTCGGATCTGCCGTTCCCAGAGGGCAGGTCGCTGCTCATCATGGTTTGCCCAGACCAACGCAACTCATCCAGCAGCGCGGTGGTGGAAGCTTCGGCGACGGCGCCGATCCGGCCAGTAGCGTCGAACGCCGCCAGGGTCGCGTCGACCACGCGGGCGACGACAGGCCAGTACCGGCTGTGCCGGTAATACTGCTCGATGAGCAGCGCGAGCCGGCGGCGGCTCCGCTCGGGCTCGGCCACCACGGCCTCCCCGATGACGGTCGCCCGACCGGCGGGCAGATGGGCAGCCAGCGAGAGCCACTGGGTGCGGGCCGGGTCGCCGAGTTGCCCGAGGCGCGTACGGTGCTGGTAGTCGCGGCGGGTGAACTGGACATCGTCCAGCACGATCCGGATGTCCGCCGCGTAAAGTTTGGCCAGGGTGGACAGCCGCGGGAACAGATTCGGCTGATGGATCGCGACCGCCGCGGACGACGGGCGAGGGTCAGGGCTTGGGCAGGACGCTGTCGTAGCCGGCGACGATGAGACGTTTGAGCGCAGCATGAACTTCCTCCGGGACGACTTGCTCGATCATGTAGCCGTACTTGGGGTACTCGATGATCCGCTGGAGGTCGCCGACCATGTCGCAGAGGATGTGCCTCTGGTCGGTGAAGGATGCGAGGTATTCGGGGAAGGCGATCGGCTGGGAGGCGCAGACGACCTTGACCTCCGGCCACTGGGCCCGGCAGGTGGCGAACGCGCGCCGTTCCATGAACGGCATCGCGATGAGCGTCACGGAGGTCGGCACGATGCCGGCCTGGCCGAGGAGTTGCCGGGAGAGCATGATGTTTGCGCCGCTGTTGGTGGCCTTGTCCTCGATCATCATCGCCGACTCCGGCACACCGGCCGCGAGGGCGGCGGCGTGGAACGCGACGGCCTCCCCCTGTGGGAACACGTTGATGGTGTAGTCGTTGGTGGCGCCGGTGAACACGATCAGCGGAAACCGGCCCTGGTGGTACAGCGTGGCCGCGTGACGGGCGGCGCCGAGGTCGAAGCTGCCCAAGACGACCGCGACTTCGGTGTTCCTCGGTTCGTGTCCGAGCAGGTGGAAGTCCCACAGGATCTGGGCATCTCGGCGGTGCTCGTCGGTGATGTCCTGGGCGGTCACGCACGCTCCTTGCTCGATGGGATGCCGCTCACGGCCGGCGCCGTGAGCGATTGACGGATCCTTTGGATGCTGCGTAGTTGGTGTCCCAGATTGAACTGGCCGGCGACACGATCGACATGATCCAGACGGGTGAGCCCTTCAACCTGGGTCGCGGCATCCGACACCAGGATGTGCGCCATGGCGGTGCCGAGCTGAACTTGCTGAAGCGGCGAATGAGCCCGGCCGGTCGAGCGGGCGATCTCGATGTGGCGCATGGCGCCGGCCAGGTTGCCTGTGCCCCGGTACGCGAGAGCGATCTTCTGCTGGGCGCTGGACCAGTCATCAGGCTCACCCAGCGTCTCGAACATGCGCGCAGCTGTAACCATGACGCTAACTGCCTGGTCGTGCTCATCCTGCTTACTTAACGCGGTCCCGACCCACAACGCGGCACGTCCGCGGTCCCGGGCGCTGAGTCGGTCGTCGACGGCGAGCTGATCGTACTGGCGGCCTGCCGAGACCGCGTCACCGGACATCTCCGTGACCACTGCCAACGACAAGTCGATCTGCGCGACGCGCCGCGGGATACCCAGCTGGGTGAACACATCGCGGGCTTTGCGGTAGGTCGATTCCGCCGATAGCTGCCCCAGCAGTGCGCCCTGGTCACAGTGGTAGTCACCGAGTAGCGTCAGGGATCTGCCGTAGAGGTACAACCCACGCTCGTCTAGCTTGTCCGGTTCGAGTCGCGCCAGCCATCGGTTCAGCAGCTCCCCGGCAAAGCCGAAGTTCTGCCAGCTCAACGCAACGACCGTACGCTCCAGGTCCTCAGACCACGCTTCGAAATCCAGGGTTGCTACGCTCTGTGCCACCTTGACACCGGCAGCACCTGCTGGGCGAAGTTCGGCCATGAGAGCTTCGAACCGCAGCTGTTCATCGGCTGTGGCGCGTGCCAAGACGGTGTCCAAGATCGCCTGAATATCGGGGCGGGGGACCGTAGCCGTGCGGAGCTGGTTCCACTTGCCGACAGTTCGAGGGGCGACGCCGAGACGGTCGGCGAAGGCGCGAACGCTGTCCCGGACAGCTCGTTGCAGCGCCGAGGCCTCAAGGCCTGTCCATTCGCGCAGGTAGACCACGGCACACCTCCCTTCCGCAGCCATCGAACCACGCTGACGTCGAGCGATGCACCGGAAGTGCAACGGAAGTACTACAGCAGGTCATTCCCGCCGCAGCACCCCAAGTCCACGCTGGGTGTCGAGGGAGTCGCAGTGCGTTCGAACCGAAGGCTCCCAGGACAACGAGGGAGGCGCGAATGGGTTGGATCACTGAGCGGCATGCCGTCGATGATCCGATCGTCTACGGCTTCCTCCGCGATCCAGCTTCGACCAATACCCGTCTCCAGGCTTTGTCTGCGGCGCTGACTGAGTACTGCCGACAACACGAGTTGACGCTCGGCGCTGTCTTCACTGAACGGCCAGCGATCGCCTCGCCGGATGTCGGCGCGTTCGACAACCTGCTTGCCGTGCTCCAGTCCCGGCGGCCATATGGGGTCATCCTGCCGGCCCGAAGTCACCTTGGCCCTCGACATCTGGCGGCCAGTCGAGCACGACTGATCTCGACATACGGGGCTCGTCTCATAGCAGTTCGAGGTTCTGACTGGCTCCCCGGGCAAGGGCTGGAGGAGTCAGTCCGCGGGAACCGTCAGCTCTCTTCTAATCCACTCCGAGAGGAGGAGTATGTACAGCCCGCCTCACCTGCACGTAGGTCATAGCCATATCGGGGATCATCTACTCCTTCGCGGGGGCGAAGTAGTCGGACAACATCTCGGTGGCCCACACTGCGGTTCGTACATCGCCACGGGGTCCGAACTCAGGGAACCAGGGCTTCACCTCCAGCACCGGCTTCCCATCGACCGCGTCGAGTTCGGCGACACGCAGCTCCATGCCGTCGATCTTGATCAGCAGGCACCTGAGGTCCGGCTCGGCTTCGCCTCCCTACAGCAAGCTGGTGCCGTCATGGCTTCGGGTGACGGGTTCGAGACTGTCGAGCGCGTCGGTGACTCGCACCGCGAAGGCTTCGACGGAACCCAGCCCGATCGCCTCGCGATCCAGCCACAGAACCTCGGCAGCTTCGTCGTTCACGGCCGCCTCACCACCGATCAGCTTGCACCGGTAGACCAGTGCCACGACGCCGATCTTCATGTTCTTGTAGACCCCGGTCAGTCGAAGAGGCGCGACCTGGTAGCCGGTCTCTTCGCCGACCTCGCGAACCAGCCCCGAAAGAATGTCCTCATCCTCTTCCAGGATCCCACCGGGGATCTGGAGTGCGCCGTTGTCGCGACGCCGGATCATCAGCACTTTGCCATCGTCGCGGACGGTGACACCGGCGACGGACACCGAGTGGCGGTAGTACTCAGGCATGGCGGACCCTCACTCGGCCTCGAATTCGTAGGTGTACTTGATGGTCGGGCCGTTGACGACGGAGCGGAAGACTTCGAGGACACGGGCATCGTCCGCGGTCTCCCCGGCGGAAGCGCGATAACCGAAGACGTGACGTACCGTATCCGCCACGGGTACGCCTTCGCCGATGCGCAGCAGCTTTCGCTCCTCGGGCTCAGGCATCCGCGCAGGACCGTGTTCGACGTAGTACTTCGTGAAGACGAACCCGACGTCCTCCAAGCGGGCAAGGCTGCCACCCGGCCCGGTGACGATCTCCCGGATCGCGGTCCCCGCGACGTCCTCGACACGCCAATGCGATGTGGCGATCTGATTCGCAGTGTCGTCGACGTATTCGCGACGAGTGCGCTTGAACACCGTTGCGCCTTCGGCGACACCGAGCAGCGCGGCGATATCGGCTGGCGCCGGCACATCGGCGAGTTCCAAGAGCTCTTGCCGGAAGGACAGACCGGCGGCCTCGGCGTCGGCTTGTTGGGCGGACTTCCCCACCGCCCGGAACGATCGCCGGAAGCGCTCTTTGCCCAGACGGATCAACGGGGCCGGAGCCACGACGAATACGCCACGACCTGGCTGTCCTGCGACTCTGCCCTCGTTCTTCAGTTTGTCAACGCCCTGCCTGATGGTCTGGGGTGCGACACCGAACTGTTCAGCCAACACGCGCTCGGAGGGCAGCTTGTCTCCCGGTCGCAAGACCTTGTCCTTGATCTGCTGACGCAGGAAGTCGGCGATCTGGACGGACGGGGACCGCGGGTCCATCGGGTCGATGGTCATGGCCGCATGGTACACACCAACCTCACTAGCGAGGTATTGCGGTTGATCTTACTCAGCGCTACGGTCCACTTACTGCACTACCTAACTAGTGAGGTTGCGTTCAAGCAGCCGCGCCAGACAGCGGGCGGCCCGAAGTGGAGTCCCTCCATTGCAAAACCCTGATCACACATAGCGACGGAGGTGGCGACCATGCCCAAGCAGTCACGATGCGGCCATGCCCTGACGGAGACGTTCGGGGAACACAGCACAGCCCCCTCACCGGTGTATCTGACAACGGCCAACGGGGCTGGCACCGGCCTGCTGCCGTACACGAGTGCTGCGGCACTGCTGGAGCACGTCACCGCCTCACCTTTGAACACTGTCACCGGCGACCTGACCCTCGGCTTCGCCTGGCCCGTGCCCGGCGCACGCCCCCGGCGCTCCTACGCGGTGATCCCGCTGGCTGCCCCAGTCTGGCCGAACACGCCGTATCCGACCGCCGTCACCGTCGAGTTGTGGTGGCCGCCTGATCAGGACGGCTACCGGCACGTCCGATCCTTCCTGGTGTGGGCGGACGCCCCCTACTACGCCTACCGGATCGCCTGCTGCCTGTGGTCCACGGCGGCCACGGGTGCCGGAGCGGAAGCGGCCTACCTGTACGGCCCAGACCGGCGCACCGCCTACCGGGTCAACAACTTCGCCAAGACCTGCTCCCAGATCCCTGAGAGCTACGTCGCCGCGATCGCGGCCACCGCCGCTGACCGCGACACCACCGACCCACTACCCGACAGCCCGCAGCCTGCGGCAGCCGTCCTTGAAGAGGAGCGCGTCTCGTGAGGGAAGAACGCATCGCCGGAACCCTGACCTACACCGGTACCGCCGAGGAGATCGTCGCGCTGTTGCGCGGACACGCCGATTTGCGTGACGGCAGCGCGGACTTCTTCAGCGCCGCCGACATGCGCCGCGGTGCCGACGAGATCGAAAAGAGCCTGTGCTTGGAGTACAAGCTCTCGGCCGTCTACCGGGTCGAGGACGCGGACAGCGCCCAGGCCGAAGGCGACGGCGAACTCGTCGACACGCGCGGCAACCCATGAGCCGGTGCGCGCCGCCGCCCACACCGGGGCGCGCACCTTCCCCAGACCAGCGGCCCTGGCTTGTCTGCCCTTGCGCCCGCCGGGGCCGCTGACCAACGCGGGCGGTCCGCGCGCCGGCGCACCGACGATCCCCCCGACGCCGGAGCGCTGCGCAAACGAGGAAGGCGCGGACCGCCCGCAGCACCAGGACACACGACACGAGGGAAGCCGTCCCATGACCGCCCCGATCCTGACCGTCTACCCCGGCGCAGGTGTTCCGCCGTCAGGTCATGACGAGTTGCGCGTGCCGCCTGCGCAGATGAAGACCGGCGACCGCCTGCTGCTGGGCGGACGGATCCGGACGGTGCGGCACGCCAAGCGCGATGGTCGCCGACCGGCCGCTGTGCTCCTGGACGCGGCCGACGGCGGCCCGAACGTCGAGGAGTGGGTGCCCGAGACCGGTGACCTGCCGCTGCCGATATGGCGGCCCAGCCGCAACGCCGCCCGGGAGAGGGCGGCCATCACCAGCGGCCGCTCCACCGCGACCCGCCACCTGGTGGTCGCCGCGTCGCTGGCCTCAGAGCCGGACCTCGGCCCCCGGATAGTCCGCGGACTCGGCTCAATCCCGACCACACGCGACAACCGCGGTACACATGGCGAGGCCCGCGCGCAGTTCCCGGCGTTCCAACGCACCCGGCCTGAACCGGACCAGGCACCTGCCCTCGCCGCCAGCCCCAGTCATATCGCGCAGCTCTACGCCGCCATCGCGACCATCCGCGGCTCCGGCCAGTCCGACCAGTTCTGAGCCAGCCAGCAAGGAAGCCCATGAACACCCAGATCCAGCCCGCCGCCGTCACCATCCCCAGGCAACGCACCTGCGACAACACCGCCAGCCGCGCCGAGGCCGGCCGGGACCAGGCCTGGCCCGGCGACGTTGATGACCGCGGCTACACGCTCTGCTTCAGCAGCGCTGACGACATGGGCACATGGCTCACTCCGGAAGAGGCGGCGGGATCGGTGTGACCCGGGCGGCCGATCTGACCTCGGTGGCTTGATCGGCCTGCCCTCCGGGGCGTCCATGCACCCGATGCTGCGCGGCAGCGACGACCAGGGCCGTCTCGGAGCAGCAGCGCCCACGAGCGCCTGCGAGAAGTAGCGACTTCCAGCCAGAAGCAATGTGAACCCCGGCCCAGGCATGAGGCCTGTACGCCGGTCCCACCAATCACGATGGAGGCACACCCTTGTCCATGCTCACGGCCGAGAACCAAGCTGCCGAATACATGGTCGAGTGCGAACCGATCAGCACCGACGAATACCGGATCATGGCTGACGCGGCGAGCCGCTTCGGTGACCGATACGGAAGCGGATACGTCACCCGACGCGCCGTGCTGGCCGAGATCGGGGGGTTGCAACAGCTGGTGCGGGCCCCCGAGGTCTTCATGGGGGACCACACGACCCACCAGTTCAGGAACGAACACGGCCCGCAGACGGCGCACTGGATGATGAGCGGCGTCTACACCGTCAATGACGAGTCGGTCCGCTTCGAGGTGGACTCACACCGGCAGGCGGCGGCGATGACCGCAGTGGCGTGGGCGGCCGCGCGTACAGCTGGCGGCCCTGGACCGGAAGCCAAGGTCAGCATCTTCCGGGGTGCGCTCGACCCGTCTTGGCTTGCCGAGCTTCCGACGCCCACGCCCGAGGACCGGCCCGTCGAACAACTCACGGCGCTGGTTCAGGGGGCTGACTTCGCTCGTTTCGACACCACCGAGCAGGTCCGCGCCGCCTATACCGAGCAGCACCGTACGCACGTGTTCGAGGGCATGAACGCCACCTACGGATGGGCCTACCTGGCATCACGCTGGCTCGGCGCGCTCTCCCGCAGTGACCTGACCGTCCTGGTCGACCTGTTCGACTCCCGGCACGGCGACGGCCGCCTGGATACGCACTACGACTGCTGGTACAACGTCACGGTCCAGCTGTCCGGCGCGAAGGACTGGCGAGTCGGCCGGGGCCTCATCGTCCCCGGCGAGGAGATCGTCACTCACACCATGCGCGCCGGCGACGTCATGGTGATACCCCACGACGTCCCACACCACGTCGACACGCCGGCCGACCCGGGCCACTCCCGGCACCTGATCTTCACGATCGACCGCCGTGAATCAGAGCAGCTGACCACTCCCTAACGCTGCGCCAGTGGGCACCTGACACAGACCACCGCCGCGCCGGTGCGACCACACCCGGCTCGGCGGTGCACCACCTGCAACACAGAAGCCGATGCAGGCATGTCCAAAAGCCAGGCGCCTGCCCAGGCCCCGGACACCAGATCCAGCACCACCAACAATCAAAGGGGGACCGAACCCATGTCGACCATGCTCACGCCAGAGCAGTCCGATGCCGCAGCCGCGGTGCTGGAACGCCGCTACGCCAAGCGCGACGGATCACACACCTCAGACATTAGCGATCGAGCACGACAGGTGCTCGCGGCACTGATCCGGCGGTACGCGCTCGCCGCCAACGCCGCCCGCCGCGTCTCGCACATCCTGCTGCCGCCGCTGCCCGGCGATGACGAACTCGACGGTGCGCCCGAGTTCGCGACGTTCGCGGATGCCCAGGCCTACTACCTGGCCAACGAGGAAGGGATCCACCAGGCGCTGATCGAGGCCGGCCTCTACGGCGTCGACGGGCACAGCAGCCGAGTGGTACGAGGGTTCGAGCAGGTGATGACCACCGTGCACAACCCCGGCCGGCGGATCGAGCTGGCCGAGCTCGCGCTGACCAGCGCGCGCTGCCACGATGACGCGCTTGCCGAGGCACACGCCCTGATGAACCGCGGCGGCGGCTACAAGATGGGCGAGCAGCCGCTGAAGGCAGTCACGGACTATCAGCAGGCAATACAACTGTTCGTCGAACTCCACGACGACGCCGGCGCGCGCGAGGCCTTGAGCCGCCTGGCCGTTGCGCACGCTGCCGCCCGGCACCTTGACGACGCCGACGACACCCTGGATCAGGTGCTCGCGCTGTGCGAGGAAGGCGATGTTCTCGCGGCGTTGGCGTACGCCACCCGGGCTTGGGTGGCCACCCAACGCGGCGAGTGGGATCAGGCGATCACCGCCGGGCTCATCGGGCTGGACAAGCTTCAGGCGTGCGATGCGGCCAAGGTGTGGCTCGCCGACGCGCACCTGGAACTGTTCAAGGCCTACATCCGCTCCGGCGATATCGAGAACGCCCGCCAGCACCTGACCGCGATGACGACGCTGCTCGCCAACGATTCACAAAACGTCCCACCGCGTATCGCCGCCGCCTTGGCCGACGGCGAGTTGCTGCTGGCGCAGGGACACCACCGCGACGCCCTGGCGTCGTACCAGCGCGCCGTGATGCTGCAATCCGCCAACCCCCAGCCCTACGGCCTCGGCAAGGCGTTCGACGGCACAGGCCAGGCCCTGCACGGACTCGGCGAGTTCGACCGGGCCGCCGAGCAGTTCACCTTCGCGCTCCGGGTCCGCCTCCGGACCGGCGAGTCGTTCGCCATTGCCCGCAGCCGCTGCTACCTGGCTAAGGCGAAGGCCGCGGCCGGGCACATCGCCGGAGCCGTCCGGCTGCGCGAACAGGCCCTGACCGACCTGACCGGCCTCGTCGACCCTGCCGCCGACCTCCTGCGCGCCGAGCTGAACCGGCTGTCGCTCTGATGTGCCCGAAGGAACGGAACTCAACACACACCCGGCATCGCGCCGGTCAGGCGCAGTTCCGCGGCAAGCAGTTGTCCCCCGGGACAGTTGTGACCCAGTGGGAGGTCGGCTGCTGTGCCGCCTAAGGTTGTGCCAGGGATCCCATCGGAGCGGCAGGCCGAAGCGTTGGAGCTGCTGTCCAGCGACCTGAGCGCGTCCGAGGTCGCGCTCAAGATGGGTGTGAAGCCGCACACGATCGGCACCTACGTAACGCAGTCGGCAGACAAGCTCGGGGTGCGCCGCACCCCCGCGGTGATCATGCTGGCCTGCTCCAGCGGGCTGATTCCGCTAGCCCTGGGCCGCGCATCGGTGCCCGCTGCGCCGTTCCGGGAGCTGGTGAGCCTCGCCGAGGCACTGAAGAGCGCGACCAGCCTGGACCTACCGGCCCTTCAAGCCAGAGCCAAGACGACACTGGCGGCCTTGGCCACTCAGAACACGCCGACCTGGGCCCTGTGCAACAGGAGCGCCAAGTCCGACGCATAGCAATGTAGACGCTGCCGGGCCGAGCCACCACATTCACCCGACCCCACAGCGCACCTCACGGGGTTAAGAAGCACCACCGTCAACACGGCACGCCTGGCAGGTGTTGCCGCGTCCCGGACGAGGAGACCTGAACCCATGACCGCCCGCAGCATCATCCAGACTGACCTGGCCACATCCTGCTACTTCCGCACCTCCGTAGACTACCCAAACCGCAAAGCACTCATTCAGATCATCGAGCCGTGCAACCTGCGCTGTGCGCACTGCTTCGTCTCGGCTACCAAGCACGGCGCGATGATGAGCCTGAAGCAGATCTGCGAAAGGACGATCCCGCGCCTGGCCGCTGCGCGTGTCACGCGTGTCACCCTCACCGGCGGCGAACCGTTCATGCACCCCGACCTGGTCGCCGTCGCTACGGCGTTCCGCGAGGCCGACATGGGGGTAGGCGTGTGCACCAACGCCACACTGTGCACTGATACACAGATCAAGGCCCTGACCGAGCTCGGCGTACACATGAACGTGAGCCTGGACGGCTTCGCCGCCGATTCCCACGGAAAGTTCCGCGGCGACCGGGCCAGCTTCGAGACCACCGTGGCCACCGCTCGCAAGTTCGCGAAGGCCGGCATCCTGCAAGGGCTGCTGTGTACCCCGAACAACCTGGCCGAGGACGCCGAGTACGAGCAGCTGTGCCAGTTCGCCACGGACAACGGCGCCGCCTACGTGCTAATGAATCCGCTGTCCTCCATGGGCCGGGGGGTGAAGAGCATGGACAAACTCGCCTCCCCCGAAGACCACATGCGCAGCATCCACGCCCTCACCGAGCCGTTCGACAGTGCAGAACTGGACGTAGTGCACATCCGCTTCCCCAATAGCGAGCTACCGCTGGCTGGCTGTGAGGCCGGCACCATCATCTACGTGTTCACCGGCGGGGAGGTAACCGTCTGCCCCTACCTGGTGTTCGCCGCCCGCACCCCGCAGTCGCAGCACGCCGACACCGAGTTCATCGTCGGCAACATCTTCGAACACGACGACATCGCCGAGCGGCTTGATGCGTACCACTTCCACGAGCGCTACACCGTAGGCGCCAACGACACCTGCACCAGCTGCTCCAAGTCCGGCAGCTGCGGAAAAGGCTGCCCGGCAGCAGTGATCTCCGCAGGAGGCCGCATCGGCGACGTCGATGCCGAGGTGTGCCCTGTGACCACCAGTGGCCGCCAGTTGCTGCCGATTGTGGGCGTGTCGTGATCGTCCCCAACCCGGCCCGCGGGCTGTTCATCGCCTTCGACGGACCCGGCGGCGCTGGCAAGTCCACGAGCCTCGCAGCGGTCCAAGCACATCTGGAAAGCGACAGAGGCGTGCAAGTCCATGCCACTGCCGAGCCCACCGACACCGAACTGGGGCGGCTGATCAGGACCGGAACAGACTGCTACCGTGGCCCGGCCCTGGCCCACCTGGTCCTGGCCGACCGTCACCAGCACCTGGACAACGAGATCCTGCCAGCGCTGGCAGCCGGCAAGATAGTGCTGTGCGACCGCTGGATCGCCTCCACGCTGGTGCTCCAGGCGCTGGACGGCGTCGAACCCGGCACCCTGTGGAAGCTCAACCGGCACTTCCCACACCCCGACCTCACCGTCATGGTTACCGCCCGGCAGGCTGTGCGGGCCAAGCGGCTCGCCGAGCGCGGCACCCACAGCCGGTTCGAGCGCGATGCGGAGCTGGCCGTACAAGAGGCTGACCTTTTCGCACACACCGCTACCTTTCTGCGAGCGCGTCGGTTCAACCTGTACGAAGTTGACACCACCGACGCCGCCGCGGAGCAGGTCGCCGCCGAGGTCGCCACTTGCATCAAGACACTGAGAAAACGGCAGGATCCGTGACATCACCGCTGACACCCCAGCTGGGAATTCTCACAGCCAACATCGGCAACCCCTCGCTGCTCCGCGCCGAACGCCAACTCGCCTGGCTGGCAACGCGGCCCGAGCACATCCTGGTGCTCACCGAAACGGCCGACAGCGTCGGCTGTGCATTGCTGGCTGAGCGTTTTACCGGCGCCGGCCATACCGTCGCCTTCCCGACGCCGACTCGCGGCGAGCGCGGCGTGATGATCATCAGCCGTGCTCAGACCGTCACCACGACGCGTCCGTTGGACGTCGGATTCCTACCTCACCGGGCGGTGTCCCTGGCCGTCGGCACCGACGCCGGCACCGTGGAGGTCATCGGCCTGTACGTGCCCTCCCGCGACGCAGGAGCAGCCAAGACCGAACGCAAACGTCTATTCATCCAGGCCTGCCGCGACCACCTACCCGGCGCTGGCGATGACCTGCGGCTTATCGTCGGGGACTTCAACATCCTCGAACCCGACCACAATCCCCGCTACCGGATCTTCCAACCCTTCGAGTACGACTTCTACCGCTGGTTCGCCACCGCCGGCTACACCGATGCCTGGCGCAGCCTGAACCGCGAGGGCGACCCCCACTACTCCTGGGTTGGCCGCACCGGCGACGGATACCGCTACGACCACGCCTTCACCTCCGCAGGCCTGCACTCCCGGCTGATCGAATGCGAGTACGTCGACGACCCCCGCACCGGCAAGGCAGCACTAAGCGACCACTCGGCGCTGTCGGTGCGCCTGGCCCTCGCCACCGATGAGCTGTTGCTAGTGTCCGATCCGACCGTCTCAGACCAGCAGGCGCTGTTCTGACCCCCTCCTTCACAAGAAGCGGAACCCCACCACCATGACCTCTGACGGCACCTGGGACACCATCGCGCAGCTCACCGCCTGGCTCGACCGAGACAGCCCCGTGCCGCCCGACCAAGCCCTACAAGTACGCATCCTGAAGATCACCGAGGAGACTGGTGAAGCAGCGCAGGCGCTCATCGGCGCAACCGGGGCCAACCCACGCAAGGGCCACAGCCACACCATGGCCGACGTGAGCAAAGAGCTGTGCGACGTCATTCTCACCGCCATGGTTGCCCTGCGGACCCTCACCCCCGACGCTCAGACCACATTCGCAAAACACCTCGCCAACGTTGCTGACCGTTCCCTGACACCCCGCTGATTCACTCCTATTGACACCTCGCCTTTCGACGTTCTGGCAGGGCTGTGAGGCTAAATCCGTTGAGGCTTCGCTACGGTGCTGCCATGCCCGAAGACCAGCGTCGACAACGCCACCACGGACATGCTCTGTCTGTGTCAACGGCCATGAGGAAGTCGGGGTGGGTGGACGGGTGATGGCGAGGCTGGCGGACATCAGAATTGGTTCTGGCGCTGATCACGTGATTTGGCGGTCTTGATCTTCCTGGGACCCTGCGATCATCGGCCGAGTGTCTATCTCAATATTCTGACGTCCCGCTCCCGCATCTGGTCGGCGTGCTGTTGGAGCAGGTCGCGCGCGACGAGGGGCATGTAGTGCTGACGGCCACTGCTCGCTGTGCCGCAGCATCCTGCCCTGGCTGCGGTGAAGCCTCGGCGCGGGTCCACGCCCGATACGTGCGTAAGGTGCGGGACACCGCGATCGGCGGCGCCGAGGTGGTGATCCACTTGGGGGTTCGGCGATTCCGCTGCGAGAACCCCGGATGCCCGGCAGTCACGTTCACCGAGCAGATACCGGGTCTGACCAGCCCGCACTCCAGGTTCACTCCGCTTCTCGGTGGCGAACTCGACGCGATCGGTCTGGCGTTGGCCGGCCGTGCCGGAGCACGGCTGTCCGCGAAGCTCGGGATCGGGGTGAGCAGGCACACCCTGCTGCGGCGGGTCCGCGCCCTGCCGGAGCACCCCTCGCCTCGCGGTCCACAAGTCCTCGGCGTCGACGACTTCGCCCTCCGCAAGGGACATGTGTACGGGACGGTTTTGATCGATTTAGTCACCCACCGGCCGGTGGACCTGCTGCCCGAGCGCACCGCGCTTCCACTGGCCACCTGGCTCCTGGACCACCCCGGAACGGAGGTGATCTGCCGGGACCGAGCCGGCGCCTACGCCGAAGGCGCCCGAATCGGCGCCCCCGACGCGATCCAGGTCGCAGACCGCTGGCACCTATGGAACAACCTGTGCGAGGCGGCAGAGAAATCCGTCGTCCGACACCGCGACTGCCTGCGCGAACCGGCCGTCGAGCCAGCAGAACCCACCGCAGCCGCGACCTTGGATACCAGCTTGCAGGAGGCGACCACCTCACGGCTCGCGATCCGCACGATCGAACGCCACCGCGCCGTCCACGAACTCCTCGAAGACGGCAAGAGCCTGACGCAGATCCAGCGCAAGCTGGGCTGGGACGCCAAGACCGTGCGCCGCTTCGCCGACGCCGACGACCCGTCGCAGCTGATGGGCGGCGTCACCAGGCCCAGCGTGCTGGACGAGTTCAAGCCCTACGTCATCGACCGCTGGAACGCCGGCGTCACCGACGCCGTCGTCATCACCGCCGAGCTGCGCGACCTCGGCTACGACGCCACCGCCCGCACCGTCCGACGGTTCCTCGCTCCCTACCGGAAGGCGGCCGCCAAGATCCCGACAACCGCGGTCCCGCCCAGCGTCCGCGAAGCCACCGGCTGGCTCACCCGCCACCCCGAGACCCTCGCAGAGGAGGAACAACAGCGACTCAAGCAGGTCCTGGCCCGATGCCCCGAACTGGACGCCCTGGCCGAGATCGTCAAGTACTTCGCCAAGATGATAGCCAACCTCGACGGCCACCTCCTCGACGACTGGATTACTACGGTCCGCACCGCCGACCTCCCCGACCTGCTGCCCCTGACCAAAGGCATGTGCCACGACCACGCGGCGGTCACCGCCGGACTGACCCTGCCGTTCAGCTCCGGCACCGTCGAGGGCCACGTCAACCGGATCATGCTGAAAAGGCAGATGTACGGACGGGCGAAGTTCGACCTGCTGCGCAAGCGAGTCCTCTACGCCTGAAGATCAAAGCGAAGATCGTTCACGTGATCAGCGCCAGAACCACTTCTGGTGTCCGCAGAACCAGACTCTGCTGTCCGCCCAACAAGACTTTGACACGTCCGCCGTCAGTCTGTGGCTAGAGCCTTGGGGCACCGATCACTGGATGCGTCCGGGCGAGGTGCTCACGGTCGTCACCGAGGGCGACCCCGAAGAGTCACCCCGAAGAGTCAGCCTTCAACGTGGTCATCCACAATCAAGGAATCACCGTGTGGGTGAACAACGCCAACACCGCCGAGGTCTCCGACCAGAACGGGAACGAGGTCCCCTATGGTCATCAGCGCCCGATCGAGGCGATCAGGGAGTTCCTCGCGGGCGCGAAACAACTGCTGGAGCATGTCAACGCCAACGGCAGATCATCGATGCATCAGGAGATTGCCCGCACTCACTACGAGCGGCTGAGGCAGGAACTCGCCGAGGCCGAGGCCCTGCAAGAGGGTGAGCCGGACGCGACAGCCAGCGTCCTGACCAGCGACGACGATGCCAGCCGAGCCGACACTCGATAGCGCGATACGGCAAGACTGGCGCAAACGATCGACGCCCGACCTTCCGCAGCCCTGGGTGTCAGCTACCACGATCAGAAGTCAGCTAGCTAGAAAAGTCGCAACAAGTGTGCCGGGACACGTTAGTTGCGCCTGATGCAGCAAGGTGACCTCGTCGGCTGGCGGCGGCGGGACACCGTAGTTGGCACCGTCGGGTCACGGTAGTTGCGGCTGGAGCCGAGTTGTCGAGCTATCTGACACCGATATCGGGGTTATCCGGGGTCCTTTTGAAGCCACGCACGCGACGTGGTCCTTTGGCTACGTCGTTGAAAGGTATCAAGGTATCTAAGGGTTTTTAGCGGACTGCTGGGCCGCCGGGGCCCACGGCTCCCATGCGGCGACCATTTGGCCTGGAGCGCAGCCCACACCGAAGGCATGGACATCGGCGCGGCGGCGTTGCAGAGCCTCTTATGCGCAGGTCAGAGGCCTTCAGCTCAGGATGTTCTCAGCGTTGTTGTCCGCGCCCCAGTACCCCGTGTTCACGCCGAGCGTTATTGTCCTGGACTTCCTACATGGGTGGGGAGAGCATGCCATCCATGGGTGGGCAGAGCATGCCGTCACCTACGTGCAGGTCAGAGCCTGCAAAGAGTCAGTTGCTGAATATTGCTGATCCGACCATGGGAGATGAGCGCGGTCCAAACTCCGCAACTTGCAAAAAAATCATGTGAGAGCGGGAGATACTCTGCGGCTGTCGACCCGCCACCCTGTACTTGACCTAGGAACCCGAGCAGGGCGGCAAAGCCAAACAAGGAGATCCCATGGAATTGCCCCGCAATGGTGTCACCAGCTCTCCGCCGCTCCCAACCAAGCGACTCGGTCAGCAAACCACGGTTCTGATCGTAATCCTGGTTGTCGTGGTCATGAACCCGAGCCCAGCCCTGGTCACCGCATGTGCCAGCCTCGTGTTGGCCACAATCGGAGCGTCGCACCGAATTGCGGCAAAACGTTGAGAAGAGGCTGGGCTGTGCGGGCTTAGCCGCATAGCCCAGCACTTCAGATGCCACACGCCTCTCACACCAGCCGACTCATGTGAGAGCCCTGGGCTGCTAGGCCGACGGACCTCAGTCGCAGATTCCGTGGCCAAGTCGCAACTAACGTGGCACGGCACAACAAGACGCGTGCCAGCAGGGCACTCCCGCCAACCAAATCTGGGTGTTGGCGGACATCAGGAAATCCAGGTCCACGGACACGTCGAACGACCCCTTACAGCGATCACGAAGCGTTACCAAATTCGAAGCTGATGCGTCGTCGGTCTCGATGACCGCGACCCGGCGACGAGAGCCCCGTGGCACCCGACTGCCCCCGCTGCTGCGCCTTTGGGTTTGCGCGCCCTGGACCGCAGCCGGCGAGCCGCGGCGACCACTCACCGATCGGCCTCGAAGCCCGATCGCAACGAGTCACGATGTGTCCGCCAGCCGGGGCCGCTGCTGTCCGCGAATCACGACCCCGCTGTCCGCCAGCCCGGATTTTCCCGTGTCCGCTATCATCTGGGAACCGCCAACTACAGCTGGCAGTCACAGTCACCCGATCTAATGAATGAGCAGCCCCGCATCATATTTGTTCGATTAGGTTCCAGGGGTGTCCCACGAACCGCTCCAGCCGATAGCTGACGCCATCACCTGCGAGGTCGCTCGGTTTGAAGCCGAATACGGGCTGAACCTCGGTGTCACCGTCACAACCGATGAGCAGGCCGGAACGGTCACAGCCCGCGGCGAAGGCCTCACGAAATGGGGCCCCCGGCAGAGCCTCAGCGCCGCGCTCGACCGCGCCGGGCTACGCCACGACATCCACATGCCGTCGGCCACGATCATCGTGTATCCGTCCGTCACCTGATCTGGCGCGATGGCCGCCCCGCTGCCGCAGCAAGACCGCGCCGCAACCGTCGCCCGCCTACGCCAGCAGTTCGTCGACAACGGCACCGCCCCCGAAGTCCGGCACCGTGGACCCGCCGGCGGCGGCGACATCCCCCTGCACCAACTCCTGCGCCCGCTCGTTCCCGGCGGTAGCCTCCCCCGCGGCACCATCGTGGCCGTACCGCCCCGCACCGGAAGCACAGCCGTCGGAGGCGGCGCCATCTCCTACGCCACGCACGCACTCCTCGCTGGTGCCACAGCAGGAGGTGCGTGGGCTGGGATCATCGGCTACCCGAACTTCGGGATCGCCGCCGCCTGCGGGCTCGGCGCCGACCTGTCCAAGATGCTGATGCTCGACGAACCGGGCGAACGGTGGCCCGACGCGGTCACGGTGCTTGCCGCCGCGGTTGACCTGGTGCTGCTGCACGCGCCAGGCAGACCGAACGGCACGCAACTGCGGCGCCTGGCGAATCGCATCCGACAAACAGATCGACAACGCGGCTGCGTGCTCGTCGTCACCAGCCCGTGGGAGAGAGCCGACCTCACCCTCAGCGTCCATTCCCCGCAGTGGGAGGGACTCGGTGACGGCGTCTGCAACCTCACCCGACGCCGGGTCACTATCAGGTCCAGGACCCGGCCGCCGCCGTCCTCCTTCGGCGCTGGCGGGGTCACGACCTCCTGGCCTGGTGGTCGGTGGCCTGCTTGCGTTGCGGCGTGCCGTGGAAAGCGTGGCGTGTCCCGCGGCCAGGCTCTCCTTGATGCCGGCGATCTCGCCGCCCCAGCCGCACAAGGGCATTGACGTCGGATATCGCACTGAATCCACGGGTCGGCCCACCCCTCACTGATGTCCAGATGGCACGTATGAGGTTCATTCACGAGGCTTTCGACGGCTGGGAGCCGCTGTCTCTCGAAGAGGCTGTGAATACGCTTCGTCGTGATCTTGTGAGCCACCGCGACTACGAGATTGGCCTGTGGGAAGCCGAGGCACAGGCTTTCATGAGTACCGTGCGCAAGTTCCGTTTGCCCGCAAGCCAGCGGCCCAAGCTTCGGAGCCTGCTGCTCGGTGCGGTCTGCGGCAACCCGATGCCCAACGGACCGAAGGTCGCAGGTTGGATCCGGTACGGCGACCAGCAACTAATGCGCGCACTACCCGCCGGTCCGCCCCAGTAACTGACCGCGTGAAACGCAAAAGGTTGCCCGGGGCCCCTCTCCCGCAGGAGACGAGACCCCGGGCAATGCCGGATCAGGTAGGTGTTGAAGCTCTCCGCCTGCGACGCTCGGCGTCGACAGCGTCGCGCTCGGCCTGCATCTGCGACATCGACCGGCCACCGAGGCGGTGCCCACGGGGCCGGTCCCGAGATTCACACGAGCCGGTGTTGCGGCCACTACACAATCAGTACCCTTAGAACCCTCAGTCGGACAATCGGCTGAACAGCAAGCGCTCGCCTGGCACCTGAGCAAGAGGGTCGGGGGTACAGGATGGACTTTAGGCACCCGGTGTTCAGTATCAAGGCAGGGATGAAAGAAGGTGAGGTAAAGGGGATACTCGGGGACAACTACCTACCGTTTGGAATCGACCAGATCGTTCCGCACATGAACGAGCAAGGCATCCGAGTGAATCGCGCGGACGAGGATCAGCCAGAGGTCGCCTGGGTCTATGAAAGGGACTCACAGGGCCAGGAGATTTCAGTCACCTTCTGTTTCGGCTCGGTGGCCTTGGTAGACGTGTACAAAAAAGACGATCGCGGGAAGGAGGTGCGCCTGGTGCGTATCAACGACCAAGGGGTGGTCGTCAATCGCAATCACTTCGGTCTGTGACGCAGCAGCGCTGTCCAGCCGACCCCCGCGCTCGGGCACGTGTTGTAGGTACGGCTATCCGGGAGGCGTCCGGCCCAGGCCGGGAGCGTGAAGTTCCAGACGCCGATCTTCTTCAGCTCCCGGTTCTGGGTCAGTAAACCCATCAGGCGGTCGGCGCCGGGCCCGCCGGCGGCACCGGGGTGCTCGGCGGGTTCGCCGCCATGCCGGTGCGGGGCGCGACCTCGGCGGCCTGCGCGGCATGCAGGTGGTCGGTGACCAGCTTCCACGGCAGCGTCGGCCACAGCTGCCGGCCGGTGGTAACCGCGATGCCGAACAGCGTGGCCAGCGCCGCCTTCCAGCCCACATCGGAGGTTCCGGTGGCCAGCTGGAGGGCGAAGGTGGAGGCGACGGAGGCGACGAACCGCAGCGCCTGGGCACGGATGTGGTAGCGGGCGAAGTCGGCGGCGAGGCGCTTCTCCAGCGTGGACAGCAGAGATGTCACTGGCGGTGTCCTTATTCAGTTGTGGATGGGCATGAAGAAACCGCCCTGCTGCTGCGAGGCGGCCTGCGGGGTGGTGCGCTGTACTGCGTTGGTTGAGGACGGTGCCCTTAACGGGCGGCGGCCTCGATGAGGTAGGCCAGGGCCGGGCCGGTGGTGTGCCGGACGATGCTGATCTTCTGCACGCCGTTTGGGAGCGGGCCGCCCCAGGGGTTGATCCGGTCGCCGGCTGCCGGGACCACGACGTTGTCGTGGATGTCCCAGCCGCGGCCAGGGATGTAGGCGGCGACACGGACGGTGCAGTCGCCGAAGTCGGAGCCCAGGCTGAACCACACGTTGCCCCAGTTGCTGCCGGTGTTGGCCGGGGGCGGGGCGACGATGTGGGCGTTGGTGTCGTTGGGGATCTCGCCGGTGGCGAAGGCGGGCATGTTGTCGTCCTCCGTGGGATTGGTGGCAGGCGGTTCGGGGGTGGCGGGGCCGGAGCTGGTGCCGTTGATGAGGTCGGCGAGTTCTTGTGTGGTGCCGCGGTAGGCGTTGAAGTCCATCCGTTGCCCGCCATAGGGCTGGGAGTTGGTGTACTGCCAGATCGCCGGGCTGGTGCCGCCGTAGGGGTTCCAGTTCGGATCGGTGTCGGAGTAGCCGCCGGGGTAGCCGGAGGCGACGATGGCCACGCCGAGGGAGGCGAGGTTGCCGCCGACCTGCTCCCAGAACCAGCGGGGGAAGTAGGCGCCCCAGACGCGGCCGCCGAGGGATTGCATGCGGGTGATGAAGTCCAGGCAGTCCTGCACGGTGGGATTGGAGGCGCCTTCGGTCTCCACGTCGAGCATCACCGGCGCGGAGCCGACTATGGCGAAGCAGTACTCGGCCTGTGCAGCGCCGTTGCTGGCCTTCAGGAAGTGGTAGGCGGAGAAGATCGCCCCGATCCGTGCGGCCTGGGCCTTGAACTCCTCGTAGTTCGCATCGTCGTAGTAGGTGCCCTCGGTCGCCTTGGCGATGACGGCGACAGTGCCGGGCTGGATGACCAGCCCGTCCTCGTAGGAGCTGATATCGGGGAAGAACACGGTCATGTCGGGGGTGCCCTATTCAGTTGTGCCGGTCGGCGCCTGGACAGCAGCGACCGGGGATGTGCTGGCCATGGAGTCCAGGCGGGTGTGCAGCCCGGACAGGGAATCGGAGTGCTCGCCGAGCCGTGCGAGGGCGTCGGTGAGCGCGTCGTCCTGGGCGGCCAGGTGCTGCTGGATCTCCAGGGAGGTATGCAGCACGGCTTCGGCGTCCAGGAACGTACGCTCGTCGCGGTCGTCGGCATGGGCGGCGGAGATCCGATCGCCGAGCAGGATCACCGAGAGCAGGACCAGTTGGAGGAACGTCTGGGCGGCCCAGCCGACGATGACCAGCAGATCACCGCTGGCCAGGGCGGCCGGCAGGGACACCAGGGCAAGCGCGGCGAAAACATAGGCGCACCACATGGTGCCCACACCGCGGGTGACAGCCAGGGCCAAGCGGTTGTTGAACGCCGCCGCGCGGCCTGCTCGGGGGTCTGGCCGGTCCGCGGTGTCGGTTCGGGTTCGGGCGGCGATGTGCGGGTGCGGAACGTGGGCGAACAGCGGCACAGTCAAGGTCCTTATTCAGTTGTCGCTCCGGACGGGAAGCGGCTATCCGGTCACGGGCTGCGCGGCGTGGCCGAGGCTGGGGTCGTACCGCGGGCTGCGGTGTCGGCGACCAGGACGGCGACGTGGGCGACGGTGCGCTGCACCTCGGCCAAGACCGCGCTGTGGTCGGCCAGTACAGCGGTGTGCCGGTTCTGCTCGACCGCGATCCGGTCGACCTGATCGCGCAGGGAGCTGCCGTGGTTGGGGACCAGCTCGATCGAATGGCGCTCGATCTGCTCGACGGCATACATGATGCGGCGGGTGTGACGGCCGCCGCGAACCAGCACAGTCCAGGCCGCCCCGGCCACAGCAGTGGCTGAGGCGGCGGTGACAGACCAGCCTTCGACATTCAAGATCAGGCCTCGTATTCAGTTGTCAGCGTCGGGTTCTACGCCGGAGCAGGCGATGAAGCAGGCGGGCGGCGCGCGGGCCTCGGCGGCGAGCTGGCGGGCGGCGGGGCCGAGCTGCGGCGCCACCACGATGACGACGCCGCAGCACCACAGCAGGGACGCGGCGATGAACACTGCTGCCATCGCTGCTCCGCTTCGTATCTGCCTGTGGGGGGGTCCTCAGCTGCTGACCCAGTGGATGAACATGCGCGGGCAGCGGTGGTCGGTGCAGGTGGTGATGGGGTTGAAGTACGGCGTCGCGTACAGCTCCACAAAGTCCCCCAGGTTCAGCTGGAGGTAGCCGCTGGCCTGGACGGTGCCGCCGGCGTTCGCGGGCCCTTGATCGAACCGCAGCTGGGTGCCGATGTAGTTGGCGGAGGAGTTCACCGAGATGGTGAGGGACGAGATGGGTTCTGCGGTGCCGACCTCGGCGGGGGTTTGCATGCCCAGCTGCCCGGTGACGTGGTAGAGCCCTGCGAGCTGGCACACGTAGCGGGAGTTGTTGGCGCTCGGGTTGTGACCGCCCGCGTTGTCGAATCCGGAGTCGAGAGCGATCGGTATCGTCTCGCTGGTGCTGGTACCGGGCAGTGTCTGCGCCACCGACTGCCACAGGTAGGCGTAGGGCCGGTTGAGCAGGAAGTTCGCGACCGGCGGCATGGTGGCGTTCCACAGGACTGCGGTGCCGGTTTGGGCGACGCCCACGCCCACCGGCGTGGGCGGGGGATACAGCGGCGGCATCTACAGCCCCACCCAATGCAGGCCCATCCAGGCACCGACGCCGTTGCTTTCGGTCTGGCCGGAGTCCTGCCACAGCTGCGTCTCGACGTAGTCGCCGGTTTGCAGCGGGATCTCC
The DNA here is from genome assembly GCF_018274385.1 of Catenulispora pinistramenti. Lineage (GTDB taxonomy): Bacteria > Actinomycetota > Actinomycetes > Streptomycetales > Catenulisporaceae > Catenulispora > Catenulispora pinistramenti. The sequence goes on from NZ_JAAFYZ010000047.1 coordinate 31,439, forward strand.
GCGGTGGCGCAGCCGCCCATCCTGGAGAAGGTCAGGTCCCGCCCGAACAGGATGATCGCCCAGATCACGGCTTCGTTGGCGATGATCGCCACAGACTCCTCACCGCCTGCGGAGCCAGCGAGGAACATGCCGGCGGAGGCCGACACCAGGTACGTGCCGGGGGTCTTCACGGTGTAGCGGGTGTTGTTGTTGACCGGGTCGTGGCCCCCTTCGGTGTCCCGCACCGCCGAGTCGAACGCGATCCGTGTCGAAGTGGATGTCGGTACGGACTGGCTGATCGTTTGGGTGAGCAGCGCCGACGGGGCGCGCATGTGGAATCCGGCGGCGTAGACGAAGCTGTTCCAGGCTGTCGCCGTGATCGGCTGGTCGGGGAAGGCCTGGGGCACGGCTGGGACAAGACGCGCCATTGGCGACTCCGGTGGTTTCGGTCGCCGCGGCGGCGTGTGGGTGCGGCTATAGGCCGATCCAGCGGGCGCTCATGCGGCAGCCGGTGGTGATGAACCCGGTGGGCTGGGCGGCGCCGGAGTTCTGGTAGATGCGCAGCTGGACCCCGTCACCGGCGACCACAGGGATCAGGGCACTGAGGCACAGCTGGAACCGGACCGGGCTCGGCGTGGACGGGATCTCGTAGGCGGCCCACGTGCCCTTTCCGACGACCGCCAGGGTGTTGCCGATGAACGCGCCCGCAGCTCCGGTCCAGGCCAGGTTGCTGACCGCCGACACCAGGTAGACTCCGGCGGCCGGCGCGATCCAGGTGTCACCGGCTGCGTTGCGGCCTTGATAGTTGTCGTAGACGACTTGGTCGAAGGCCACTGCGGTGTTGGCGTTGTCCTGGATCGATTGGGTGACGGTCTGCGCGAGCATCGCCCGTGGTGGGTCGCTCATCCAGGAGGCCAGCGCGGCCGGGCCGGTATCCCACATGTTGGAGGTGAACACCGCGTTGGAGTAGGCAGTGGCTGTCGCCGGGGGCGTGACCAAGACGACCCCCTTGGGATGCGGTATCAGTAGCCGAAGACGAAGTGGTCGAAGGTGGAGTAGTCGAACTGGCCGTAGGGGTTGGGGTCGGCCGGGGAGATCTGCAACGTGAGTTTGGCCTCGCCGGTGGTGTCCACCGACCAGGCGATGTTCTCCACGAACCCGTCGACCGCCACCGGCACGGCCGGGGCCGGCGGCCGCCGGACGGCCTTCACCCGGGAGCCGAGGTCCAGGCCGAGCACCGCCGGCCACATCGCCGGGTTCGCCGAGGGGTTGACTGTCAGCGCCGCGACCCGGGTGTGCGAGGTCTTGTAGCGGTTGACCAGGAAGTTGGCCTGGTCCTGGCACTCCTGCGCATTGGTTGACTGGGAGGTGACCTGCCGGTCGCGGACCCCGTTGGCCATTTGGGAGGCGAAGTCCTGCCCGGTGAAAATGATGTTGGTGCTGGCCTGGGTAATCTCGGCGAGGTTGGTGACCAGTGTCGGGTCGTAGTCGAAGCCGGGCTGGTCTTCGTACGGCCACTCCCCCGCCGCGGTGTTCTCCCCGAACACCACTGGCGACGGCGGCGGGTTCCAGCGTTGCGAGCGCGGCTCCAGGACCACGGTGCCGGCGGCGTCGCAGTACATGGTCCCGCCCTCGGTGTCGGTGACTGCTTGCAGAGCAGAGGCCGCGTCGGTGTCGACCAGGTCGGTGGCGGCCATGAGGGATGCGGTGTCGCTGTCGACGCTGGCAGGCCCCATCCATGCGGCCGCCGACAGGATCTTGCCGAACCGTTGGTCCGCAGAATCGCCTGCCCAGCCGGTGCGCCACGCGGCGTAGATGGCGTTCCACTGGTCGCTGTCGATGGCCCCGGCCCACTCGATCGCCAGGGCGACATCGCCGGAGAGGTTGTATTCCACGTCGTTGTAGTTCGCGGCACCGATCAGGTCCTGTCCGTACCCTCCGGTCGGAGGTACGAAGGCGGGTGTGACGGCGGTGCCGTATTGGATGCTGTCGAACCCGCTGCTGCACGAGGTGCCGTCGGCGGTGAGCCCGATGTAGGCCAGGTGCCAGTTGCCGATGCCGGCCTGGCCCAGGTAGTGAATCCCGGCGGCGCCCTGGTTGTTGGGGCCCTGATACACCGCCGAGACCGACAGGTCCGGGTTCACCCACAGCCCGACCGCGGTGGTCTGGGGCCCTTTCCAACTCGCCAGCCAGATCGCCGACTGCGCCTTCGGCGCCGCCAGCACCCGAAACGCGATCATGCGGGTGAAGCCTTGGCCCCCCGTACCGGGGCCAAGGAGGCCGGCACGGCTCGGCGGCAGCTGGATGTACGACATGTTGCGCGGCAGGTCATAGTCACCCACCCCGGTCGGCGCGGTGGAGGCGATGTTCACCACCGTGGTCCCCACCGGGCAGGCGAAGTTCCCGGCCGGCACGGCCGCGGTCCGGGTGACCCCGGCGGTGACCGCGCCGGCGCCTTCAATGCCGATCGCCACCTGCGCCGGATCCCGCTGCCCGGTCGCATCCAGAAACACCCCGCCGGCCTGGTCGTCCAGCATGTACGCGAACGTCGGCAGCGGCGCCCCCGGTGTGCGGAACGCCGCGGCGGTGAACGGGTCGGTCAGTTTCGATTGCGACAGCAACGCCAAGGCGTCGACTGCGGTCGCCTGTACCTGCCCCAGCGTTCCCTGCTGCCGCCAGGTCTGCGGATAGCGCTCGACTCCCCCGGTGAACAGGTTGAACCAGGTGCCCGGGAGCTGGAAGGTAGTCGCGCCGCTGTTCTGCTCGAACTGCACCCCATCCATCTGGAACGTCCAAGCAGTGGCCGGCGCCGCCTCCAAGGTCAGCCCGATAAAGACGCCTGCCGCGCCGGAAGGGGCGGTACCCGCGATCCCCACCGGCGTCCATCCAGCTGTGGCCGACCCGGTCAGCGACACCGATGGAGCCGTGATCGTGGAGATCATGTTCCCGGCAGCGTTCTGCCACCGCACGTACGGAACGACCGCCGTGTTGGCCCCAGCAGTCACCGAACGGATCCGCACCGAGAATGCATACGGCAGGCCTGCGCCGACAGCGATGGGCAGTGGCCCCACCTTGGCCACGGAGTTTCCTGCGGTGACCCCGGCCGGGACCTGCACCTGCCATACCTGCGTGCCCTGCCATGCTGAAGCCGAAGCAAACACCGTCGGCTGGCCGTACAGACCCGTGAGCCCGAACGTTGTGCCGACCGTGCCAGCGGCTAGCGGGGTACCCTCCCCGCCGGTGGCCTGGTCGATGGTGAGCAGGTTTGTACTCGGCGGCCACTGGGCCCGGATCCGGAACGGCTGGTATGGAGTAACCTGCCCGGCCACCGCCGAGCCGGTGTTGCCCGGATCGAACAGTCCGTCCCGGTTGTCCAGGACCCCCGACCACGTGCCGGCGGTGAACTGATCCAGCTCGTACTGGCGGCCCCGGGCGATGTTCCACGAGCCGATCAGCCGCGACGTGATGTCCAGCCACGGCAGCAGTTCGTAGGACGCGGCCGACGGCCCGTAGCCGATGTGACCACCCGGGGACCACAGGGCTTGGAGCCTGGGCCAGCTCGGGTTCTGCGACATGGCTGGGCCTTCACTATTCAGTTGTCTGGTTCACCGCGCACCATTGCCGCAGCCTGGTGGTTCTGGATGGACCGTCCGGTGCGCCTGCGCGAAAATCAGCACCCTTGCCGCGAACTATGAACCGCGCCGCCGTGCCGCGGAGTACGGCACGTAGGTGTTGCTGTTGCGCAGTCCGAATCGAGTCATGGCGGTGATAACTGCCTGCTGGACCGCGACCTCGGTGGACAGCATCGCGCCCTGCACCGTGACCGGGACGATGACCGTGGTGCCACCGCTGGCCCCACCGCCTGAGGCCATCGCGGGCAGTGCGCCACCGTGGGGAGCGGTGAGCATTGCCAGGGCACGCGGGTCGATCGGTGCACGGCCGGCGAGCATGTCCTTGGACAGGACGTACTCACCGGCGTGCACCATCGCCGGGACGGCCTGGCCGGCGGCGCCGGGGACCCAGCCGCCGTCGTCGTAGGTGAGGATGGCGCCCTTGCCGCCGGACTTGATGAACGCCCCGGTCTGGTCCTGGATCTGGTTGATCTTGTTGAGGGCGTTGTCCAGGTCGCTGGAGTCCATGTGGAACTTGGTGTCCAACTCCGCCGGAACGAGCTGGTACTGCTTGAGCAGGTCATCGACCTGGTCCTTGGACAGCCCGGCCTTGATCGCCACCTGTTCGAGCTGTACAACCTGGTCGGCCATGGTCTTGTTCGCCGCCCCGATGTCGGTACCGGCGTCGAGCTCCTTGGAGTGCATGTCCAAGATGGCGTTGGCCATGTCGGCGATCGCCTGCCGGTTGGCGATCGCCGCATCCGAGTTGGATCTGATGTCGGTGGCCGAGCCCTTGAAGCTCGACGCGTTGTTCTGAAGGGTCTGGTCGAGGTCGTTGAACTGACGCTGTAGGGCGTCGACCGAGGTGTTCTTGCTGATCACGTCGGACATGGCCTGGTACTGCGCCTTGGTGCGGTCGGTGGTGTCCGACAGCTTCTTCAGCGAGTCGTCCAGGCCGCTGTTGGCTGTGGTGGCTTGGTCGGTGGTGCCGATCCCCAACGCCTGCTCGGCGTTGATCTTGTCTATCGAGGCCCAGTACTGCGGGAAGTCCCGGTTGGCGTTGATCAGCGCCTCGTGGTTGGTGCCGACCACCGACCGGATTTGGTCGATCAGCTGCGCCGCCCGGTCGGCGTGCCCGGAGGTGACCAACCCGGCCAGCGCGGCATCGTAGGACTTCAGGGTGGCGCCGTCGCTGCCGTACTGCTGGTTCAGCTTGCCCAGGACCACGCCCATCTTGGCCATGGGGTCGAGCGTCTGCGGGATCACGGCCTTGAGCTCGTTGAGCCCATTCACCATGTCGATCATGTTCTCGCCGTCGAACTTGTCCTTGACGTGCGAGGCCGTGTTCTCCCAGGCGTCGAACGCCTTCAGGTCCACGGCTGCCTGGCCGAGGCCGGCCGAAGTGTCGGACATGCCCGAGCGGCTACGGGCCATGGCGGCAGTGAACTGATCGACGGACACCGCGGCGGTCTTGGCGTCATCAGAGCTGGACAGCAGGGTCGTGCCGAGCAGCGCGATCCCGGCCACCACACCACCGATGATCGGGATCCCGGCGCCCAGCCCGCCCATCAGCCCCGCACCGGCGACCTCGGCGCCTTCAGCGTCGGTGGCCATCGCCGCCGTCGAGGTGGCCATCCGGCCCTCGGCTACGGCGACGTCCGCTGCGGCCTGTTCGGCTGCCGCAGCGGCCTCGGCAGCCTCGGTCTCGGCCACCTTGGCGTAGACGCCGTACTTCTCGGCGGAGACCAGCGCGGCCTCGGCATCAGCCTGCATCGACTGGCGGGTGGCCAGCGACACGCCCTCGGAGGATTGCAGCGCCCGCATCATGAACGCGGCCTTCTCGGTGGCGGCGTCGGCCTCCACCTGGGAGGTCTCCAGAGTCTGCCGGGCCAGCTCCTGCTGCGCGGTCGCGGCGACCTGCGCGGCACGGGCCTGAGCCAGCAGCGCCGGATCGAACGATCCGGTGGCGATCGCGACGTAGCGGGCCATCGCATCGGTGCCGTCGGCGACACCGCGGTAGACGGTGCCGAACGCCCCGGCCACGGTGGAGCCGATAGCGCCGGCACTGCGGCCGAACGCCGACCAGGAGGCGCCGACCCCGGAGATGGCCTCCCCGATCTGCCCTGCTTGCCGCAGCGGGAAGGAGATGATCGCCGTGGCAATGTCCCCGATGAAGGAGATGGTGCGAAGCCCGGCGAGTAGCGCCCACTTCACTACCAGAGCGCCCAGGACGCCCTCGATGAAGACCTGGAAGTCGCCCTGGTGGTCGCGGACCAGGTTGGCGAACCATTCGATGCCCGGCCCGACGGTGTCGACCAGGGTGTGTGCCCCGGACAGCAGGTCGTGGCCGACTGTGTCGGCTACCGACTGCCCCAGGTGCAGCAGGATCGGCAGGACCACCGCGGCCGCGTCGCGCACCTGGCCGGTGAAGGTGGCGACGTCGTCGGCGACGTCGTGGACCGCCTCCCCGGCCTGGCGCCAGTTGGAGGTGTCCTCGGTGTCGGCCAGCGGCGCACCGGTATGCGTGGTCAGGTCGCCGGGAGCGAAGGGGTTCGCGGCGTCCTTACCGGGGCTGCCAGCTCCGGCACCAGTGAGCCCGCCCCAGAACTTGCTCCACGCCGCCGCGCCGCTGGTCTCCAACCAAGACAGCCCGGCGGAAATCTTCGGAACCATATAGTCGCCGACTTCGATTCCCACGTTGTGGAACCGGGCGCCGATCACGTCCAACTGCTGGCGTAGCGTCGCAGAGTTCTTCTGCCAGGCCGCGTCCCACGCATCGCCGTTGGCCTGCGTGGTGACCTGCTGGTACTTGACCTGGAGCTGGTCGAGCTGAGTGGTCAGCTCGGCGACGCCGCGGAAGGACTTGCCGCCGCCGAACAGCTTGGTGAGCATCGCGTTCTGCGCGTCTTCGCTCATCCCGTGCTCGGACATCGCCGAACGCAGGTGGCTCAGCGCGACGTAGACACCATCGGGCTTTTGAAGATCGTCGGCGAGCTGGTTGACGGTCAGCCCGCTGGTCTTCAAAACATCATTGAACGCCGACTGGGTGGACATGGCATCCGAGGTCGACAGGCCCAACTCGCTGGTGAACTTCGCGGCCTGCTTGGACTGGCCGACCATCATCGCCAGCATCATCGACAGCCGAGTACCGGCGGTGGACGCCGAGTCGCCCCGGTCGGTGAGGAAGTCCAATGCCGCGCCAGCCGACATCAGCGAGACATGCAAGGTCGCCGCGGTGGGCTCCCAAGACTTCACCGAGGCGTTGAAGTCGGTGAACCGCATCATGCCCTGACCGACGATGGCATTGATCTCAGCCATCGCCTTGGCAGGGTCGCGCAGCTGGTCGCCGTAGCCACGCATCACAGAGGTGAGCGCCACCGTCGTATCGTTCAGGTCGGCGCCGGAGATCTTGGCGGCCTTCTCCGACTCGGCAACAATATCAAGGGCTTGTGACAGTCCCAGGCCTGCCGAGACCGGGTAGTACAGGGCCGCGGCAACCTGATCCCCGGCGAACCCGGCCTGATTGCCCAGCTCCAGCAGCTTCTGGTTGAGGCCATCGGCGGTGAGGTGCGCGCTGGACAACTGCTTGGCATCCAAACCGGCCTGCGTATACAGGCGGGTGACCTGGGTCTGGAAGTCGGTGGCCCACTTCACCGACTCCGCGGCGGAGGCGACCACCGCGACACCGACGGCCTCGGCGGCGACCTTGACCGCGCCGAACCCGGCGGCGGTCTGAACGTTCGACTCGCGGATCGCATCGGCGTTGGCCTTCTGGAGCGCCGTGAACCGCTCGCCGTTGACCGCAGCGTCGGCCAAAGCAGCGTTGTAGGGGGAGACGATCGCGCCGATGCGGACCGCGAAGTCCGCGATGACATCTGCCACCGCGGCCTCCCGGGCTGCTCGCTATTCAGTTATGTGTGATGCGTCAGCGGAACCCCCAGGGGTGGCCGTTGCCCTTGCCCATCCACTGGGTGAAACGGAACCCGCCCAGGTCCCGGTGCAGCGCGGTCGCCTCACGCACCGCGCGCTTCAGAAACGGGTGGTCCTGCTCGTGCTCCAGGTACCCGCCATACAGCGAGGCCTCACGGTGCGTGCCATAGGAGGTCGTGAACCCCTGGCGCGGACCGATCAACACCGAGTAGGTGCCGTAGTCCCCCGGCTTGGGCTCCTCGTGACCGATCGAGGACCGAAGGTTCCCGGACCGCAGCGCCGGCGGCTCTCCATGCGGCGACGTCGACGCACCGAACACCTCGGCCCGGTACGTCAGCAACAACTCCCTGGCCCTCGCCACCGACAAGTCGGCGAGGGTGTTCATCATCGACGCGGTCTCAGCCGCGCCCTCCTCCACCATCGAGGTGAACAGCTGGGTAAATAGCCCCGGCTCCAAGATCTCCGGCATTGGTCCATCCCATAGACATCGATTAGCCGCCGAAGTTCGCCCAAGTCGGTGGCTGCATCCAACCTGAGGGAGTTGATTCGGTACGCGACTCGCGAAACGTAGTCTCCGCTGAACCCACCCGCAGAGTATTGACTCACCGTGCTAAATTCGTTACGAACGACGAAGGGGAGTAGCCCGCTAGCTCGGACGTCGACATACTGGCTCCTTTGGGAGCCCGGCCCCGGGGCGCCACAGTGGTTGAGACAGGACCACCTGGCGTGGGCAAGACCTTCGGCCTATCGATCCGTCATGGGTCGGGCCGAAGGTGGCGTCAAGCCTGAAGCCGATCCAGTAGCTGGAAGGCCACGGCCCATGGGGTCTCAAACCGTTTCCCGCGTTCTCGATGCAGGCGCGACCGCGGCTGTCGTCGGTTTTACCTTGACGATCGCGTTTCTAGCCGTCGTGGTTGTGGTGGCGCTTCGCGGAACCACTCCTGAGCAGCGGCCAAGCATCCTGCGGGCGCTGGCGGTACTGTTCCGGTCGATCCTTCGCCGTTGACCGTGAACCTGAGGCGGCCTACAAGGCTGTGGCGTCCTTTTCATGCTCAGCTCGGCGACGAGCACAGATCAGATCCCAGGTGAAGCGCCGCACGTACCAGGGGGTCTCCTGAAGCTGGTGCCAGGTCCAGCCCATCTCCCGCATCACCTCGAAGTCGACAAGCTCCTCCGGCGGCGCCCCGGAGTTCCACGTGCCCTCGTAGATGGATTCGGCGGGCAACAGGACCTCCTCGAAGTACGGGTCTAGCCCGCCGGGGTAGGGTCCGGCGACAACGCCTTGGACAGCGTCGTGCGGATCTCAATCGGGAGCTTGGCCACCAGCTCGGAGGTGGCTGGCAGTGGCAGCGGCTCCTGATCCGGACCGACGCCGAACGCGTCATAGGCATGCCAGTCGATCACCATGCGGGCGATCACCTCGCGAGAGAACAGCGCCGGGTCTTTCGTCTGTTCCTGCCCGCCGTCCTCCGGGCCGGTCAGCATCTCCAGCGGCACCGTCTTGCGGTTGCGCAGCACCACGTAGACCTGCTCCCCGGGCTCGGACAGCTCCGGGAAGTCGTAGCGGATGGTGCGGTTGGCGTAGCCGGGCACGAGGCCCTCCTCTATTAAGTTGTGGATGTGCGCCCGCAAATTTCAACTTCGCTGCGTAGCGCCCTATGCTCGATTCGTGACCGAGGGGAATCAGGGTTCAGGTAAGCCGCTTCAGCTTCGTACGCCACACGCGGTAGAGAGATCGCAGTGGTCGCTGTCCCGCGCCGTCGTTACGTCATCGGTCGTGGCTTTAAGCGCGGCGGGCGCTATCGCAGCGGTAGCGTTGTTCGGGCTGGGGCGGACTCATCACTTGGCCACCTCCACCAGCGCAGTGGACATTGTCAAGTTGGCATTCGGTTTGGTCGCTGGTGTCGGCGCCTCGGTAGGCCTGGTTCTAGCGTTCCGCCGTCATCAGATTGCTGAAGCCACAGCCCTGGTCGACAAAGCCAAAGAGGCACGGGAATCCCGCAAGGAGGCGCAGGAAGGCCGACGAGAGGAACGGGAAGTGCAGCGCGCCTTCAATGAACGATTCGGCGCCGCCGCTGCACAGCTCGGCAGCGATCAGTACGCCGTGCGAATCGCCGGAGTGTATGCGATGGCAGGGCTCGCCGACGACTGGGACGCTGGACGGCAGCGGTGCATCGAGGTTCTGTGTGCGGTGCTACGGCGGACCAACACCGCACAACCCACCGACGACGAACCTGCTGAGACCGCGACGGAGAGTGACCGCGAGGTGCGGCGCGCCATCGCACGCAGCATCGCCGAACGGCTGCGCACCACCGCCGCGTGGCAGCGCTGCGACTACGACTTCGCCGGGGCGTCGTTCGACTTCGAGGTCTCCTTCGACGCCGCAGCCTTCGCCGGCGGCTCCGTCTCCTTCAACAATGCCCAATTCACAGGGACCACCTCGTTCGATAACGCAGAGTTCGCAGGCGGCCACGTGTCCTTCAGCCGCGCACGGTTCACCGACGGCGTCATGTCGTTCGACAGAGCCCGGTTCACCGGCGGCACCGTCAGCTTCAACGATGCGCAGTTCACCGGCGGGACAGTCTCCTTCTACGGCGCAGAGTTTGCCGGCGCCGACGTCTACTTCGCCGGAGCGAAGTTCACCGGAACGAATGTCCGGTTGAGTCTCGCGACGGTCGCCAGCGGCAACATCAGCTTCAGGTCCGCAGAGCTCACCGCAGGCAGTATCGCGTTCCACTCGTGCGAGGTCACCGATGGCAACCTAATATTTACCGACGCACAGTTCTACGGCGGGGATCTCGATTTTGTCGGAGCGGAAATCAAGGGTGGATCCGTATCGTTCCTACGAGCGAACTTCGCAGGCAGCAACGTCCTGTTCATGACTGCCAAGATCACCGGTGGCACGCTCGCGTTCACCAATTCCACATTCGCCGCGGGAATGGTCTGCTTCAACAACGTAAAGTTCAGCGGAAGCACCGTCACCTTTGCTCTCGCAAAATTCGACGGCACGACCGTCCTCTTCAACAAGGCAGACTTCGCCAGCGGCACCGTCGGCTTCATGCAGTCGAGTTTCACCGGCGGTCACATCGGATTCGATCAAGCCCTCTTCCGCGGCAGCAACATCACATTCTTCGCCGCGACACTTACCGGCGGACGTGTAGACCTGTCCAAGCCCAAGGAGTGGACCCGCCCGCCGGTCTTCGACCGCGACTATGACCCGGCCCTGATTTTGCTCCCAGACTTCAGTCCGGGGTTGGCAGCCTCGCGTATCTGAGCCGCCGGTCAGTACGCGGTCTGTATGAAGTTCTTCACGGTGGCTTGGATGACGCCGCCGCCGTCGGTGGCGTTGGCGATCCCGGACAGGGAGAACGAGGCTGCGGCGTACGCGCCGGACAGGTCCCGGGCGCCCTTGTAGAACCCGGACTGGGACATGGTCAGGGCGAAGCTGGCGCCGCCGAACGGTAGCGGCTGGACCAGAGTCGAGGTGGCTGGGCCCTGGATGTACTGCTGGTACAGGTTCAGGTCGGTCATGTTCTCGAAGATCGCCTTGTAGGTGCCGTCGGCCTCCATCGGGCCGGCGAAGATCTCGCGGGGGGCTTGCTGTCCGGTGGACAGGTGCAGCGCCTCGGTGGCGCGCTTCAACGTGAGGTCCAGGCTGATGCCGCGGGTGCTGGCCGCGCCGCCGTTGCTCATCTGCCACTGCCACCCGAGCATCGGCGGTAGCGAGGTGTATGGCTGGGCCATCGGGGTCTCGGGCGCCGACGGGTAGGACAGCATTTTGAGGCTGAGCGTCACCGCCGACTTCGGGTCGATCTTGATCTGCATGTCGGAGATCGCCGCCGAGGAGAACCCGTATGTGCCGATGGTGTCGAACACGGTCAGGCTGAACGTGCTGCGCTGGAACGCGGATTGCTTGAACAGGTGGACGGCTTGGGAGACGACGTTGGCGCCGACGGCGTGCGTCTTGGCCAGGCCGGCGCCCGAGCCGGTCGAGGTCAGCGGAGTCGAGTACGGCCCGGTGCCGGTGGCCACTCCGGTGATGGCGTATTCGATGTTGGCGCCGGTGTCGATGGCGATGGTGGAGCCGGCCGGGACGGATGCCGCGAGGGGGATCGAGTTGGCGCCGACCGCGGTGCCGGTGCCTGCGATGGTGGTGGAGATGCCGGGGGTGACGGTGTCTGGGCCGATCATTCCGCGCAGGAACATGCCGACGATGTCGGGGTAGCACATGCACTCGATGTCCCAGGTGGCATCGACGCTGCCCTGGTACATGCCGTGCAGGATCGAGTCGTCGCCGCGGACCGATTCGTCCTTGAGCTGGGCATACACGTCTTCGAAGGTGGCCTTGGTGAACGGCACGGCCATCGTCGGGGCGAGGTACTGCCCGAGGGCGAGTTCGCGGGCGATGCCGAGGGTGGAGGCGCGGGAGAGCTGGGTCATGCCGCGGCCCCCTCAGTGGGCGCCGTCTTCGCTGCCGGCCGGGCCGTCTCGGGCTCGGTGGCGGTCGGCGGCTTCTTGGTGGAGCGGTCAGGCGCCACAGGCTCGAAGCCGGCGATCGGGATCGGCCAGTCCAGCGCTTCGCCCGGTTCAACCGCGACCGACGGGTACAGCTCGCCGTTCTCGGCGCGGTGCTCAGGCAGCTGCGCGATGTGCGGGTGGGGGTTGCGGTAGCGCACGCGCCGCCTCCGGTATGAAGTTGTGGTGTTCAGGTGTTCCTCGAAGCGGGCGCGCGGCGAGGCCGATGGTGAGGAGTGGTGAGTTGGTGGACGACGTTCGTGGGCCGGCGCCGAGTCCGTGCACGACCTGTCCGTATCGGCGGGACGTGGCCTCGGGGGTGTGGGACGTGGAGGAGTACGAGAAGCTGCGCGGCTACGACGCGCCGACCTGGGGGCAGCCGCAGAAGGTCTGGATCTGTCACTCCTCGGCGACGCCGACAACCGAACAGCGGCTGTGTGCCGGATGGTGCGGCTGCCACGACGGCGAGCATCTGTTTGCGCTGCGGGTCGCCGAAGCCCACCGGACGCTGGCACCTGAGGTGATCGCGGCGGCCATCGAGTATGTGTCCCCGGTGCCGCTGTTTGACAGCGGAAACGAGGCTGCCGACCACGGCATGGCCGACTTCCTTTGGCCTGGTCGGGAAACGATGGAGGCGATCGCCAAGGTCCGCCGCCTCAGGGGGCGGACCTGAACCTCAGGCGAACAGTTCGAAGTCGTCGACGCTGTAGGTGATGGTGGCCTTGAAGATCCCCAGCGACACGGTCTCGGATGCCGGGGTGAAGGCGACGGTCACCATGCCGGGGTTCTCGCCGGCGGACAGGAACCGGCCGCCGTGGGAGTGGTCGTGTGGGAAGCCACGGATCCGGGCCAGCGTCGCCTCGATCGCATCGTCAAGGTTCTGCTGGTCAGCCTCCGCGGAGCCACCGGAGTTGTTCAGCGGCCACAGCGCGTGCAGCACCATCCGGTGCCGGGCCATGATCCGGATGTGCGCCGTTCGCTCCTCCGAGACCTGGGTGCGGGTCACGTACAGCGAGGTCTTCATCGTGGCCGGTGTGCGCGGCCAGTAGCCGGAGACGACGCCGAACGGCCCGCCCGCGCTGGTGTTCAGGGCGGGCAGGCCGTCGCCGGCAGTGTTCAGCCAGTCGGTTTCGCGGGACACCACGTCGGCGGTGGAGGGCATCGCATCATTCCCAACCGCCGGTGTTGAATGTGGAGTTGTCGCCGTCGCGTGCCATCAGGTACGCGATGATCTTCTGTTTCTTGTCCGGGTCCATGTGGGCCCAGCGGGCCTTGAGTTTGGCGCGCTGCTTGGCCTGCCACTGCGGCGACATCGTGGACCACTTGGGGTGGATCCACTTCCCGGTCTTGGCGTGGTTCTTCCAGATCAGGTACATGATCACCTTGTCCCGCTTCTGCGGGTCCATGGTGTGCCAGCGGGCCTTCAACGCCGCGCGCAGCCGCGCCTGGTGGGCCGGGGTCATGGTCGACCATTTGCGGTGTGTCCACACCCCGGTCTGCTGGTAGCGGCGCCACGCCAGGAACCCGAGGATCTTGTCGCGCTGCTCCAGGGACATGTGGGTCCAGCGTTCGCGGGCGGCCTTGGCCAGGGCCGCTTTCTGGGCGGCGGTCATCTGCTCGCCCTTGATGTGGAACCAGACGCCGGACGTCAGGTAGTGCTGATACCTCAGGTATCGCAGTACCTTGATGCGCTGGGCCTCGGGCATGGCCTGCCAGCGGGCCTTCATCCGGGCCGACTGCTTCGCCCGCCCGGCCGCGGTCAGCTGGATGTGCCGGCCCTTCATCCGGGCCGAGAGTTTGGCACGGGCCGCGGCCGACATGTGGCGGTGCTTCATCCGGGCGGCAAGCTTTGCCCGCGCGGCCGCGGACATGTGCCGGCCCTTCAACCTGGCGGACAGCCTCGCCCTGGCCTCGTCGGACAGGCGGTGTTTGCGGGTGGTGGCCCGGTGCACGGCGCGCTGGTGTTGGCCGACGCGCCGCACCCGGTGGCGGTGCCGGTGCCGGATCTTGTGGCCCGGCCTGCGCCGGTAGGCCGGGCGGCCGGTGCGGTGGTGCAGCGCGTTGGAGTAGCCGCGGCGCACACGCCGCTTGCGGGAGGGCAGCTGGTAGGCCGGGCGTTGACGGCGCCGGTACTTGCTGTGCGCGCTGCGGGCCGGCGTGCGCCGGCGCCGTCGGCGCGCCATCAGTTGGGACGCACGTAGGACACGAGGATGTCCACGGCCTGCCCGCGCAGCGTGTCCGCGTCGTGGGTGGTGGTGCCGGGGCGCAGCTCGGTGACCGCCAGGTGCGCGGCCATCAGCCGGCACGCCCGCGACAGCGAGGCCGGGACGGTGGCGTAGCCGCCGGAGTAGGTGACCCGGATCAGCGAACCGGCCGGCAGGTACGTGCCCAGCGGGAACCACACATGCCCGCTGTCGTTTTCCGGACCGACCAGCCGCGCGGGCTCAATCAGCTGCGACCCGCCGAAGCTACGCAGAATCAGCACACTGATATCGGAGTAGGACCACATCTCCGGGTAGCGGGGCGCGTACTGATCCAGGTAGACGTGCCGGATCAGGGACGTCGTACCCAGCGCCGCAGCGTAGGAGGCACCGACCACACCCTGCGGGTCGATCGGGATGCCGCCGGCGTCGCCGTACTCATCGGGATCCACCCCGGAGGCGCGGTGCGTCTCGACCAACCCGGTGAACGGCGCCAAGCGGCGGTCGGTCTCGTCCTCGCACATCCGGGTGGCATCGACGAGGAACCCCATCACCACGTCGGGATCGAAGTGGACGAACAAGTCCGCGAAGGGGCCGGCAATCAGCTGAGCGACGGTAGCCAGCGGAGTGACGGCATCGGTCACGGGTTCCTCACAAGATCGGGCTCAGCTCTTCGCCATGAGCGGCGTGACGCGGCCAAAAGACGTCCCTACGATCGAAGCCATGGGGGAATCAGGGGTCGAAAAAAGGGCAGCCGCAGTCCCGGCAGCGCGCAGTAGTCAGGCAGCGTCGCCGCGGCGACTCGCCAAAATCGTCGGGGCGGCTGTCGGCGGCGCCCTGGCCGTAGTGTCCGGTGGGCTAGCCCTGTCGCTATGGGCTCTGGGCCTGACCGGCAAGATCAGCGAGTCGACCGCCGAAGTTCTAGACCTGGTGAAGCTGGGCTTCGCCTTGGTGGCCGGCGTCGCCGGGACCGTCGGGTTGGTCCTGGCCTACCAGCGGCACCTGCTCGCGGTAGGCGCAGCCAGCCGGGAACAAGCCAAGGAGGACCGGGAAGACACGAAACTCTTTAACGAGCGGTTCGAAAAGGCCGCGAGCCTGCTGGCCGACAACGCCTACGCAACAAAGCTGGCCGGGATATACGCGATGGCCAAGCTGGCCGACGATTGGGACGCTGGCCGCCAGGTGTGCATCAACGTGCTGTGCGCGAACCTACGACGCGACTACGCACCGGCGCCTGACGGCGCCGAGGCCGAGAACCTTGCCTCGCGCCTGGCCTTTACCGACAACCAGGAGTTTCGTCACACCATCATCGCCGTCATCACCTCCCGTCTGCGCAGCGGCTCGGGCCCTTGACAAGGCTGCGACCTGGACTTCCACGGAGCAGCCTTCGACGGCGGGGACTTCAGCGGCGCCGTCTTCTCCGGCGGCAGAGTGGACTTTGGCGGTGCCAGGTTCATCGGCGGCAGAGTGGACTTTGGCGGCGCGACGTTCGCTGGTGGCAGGGTCACCTTCGGCGACGCGAAGTTCACGGGTGGCCGAGTTACCTTCCGCGAAGCACGGTTCTCCGGCGGCGAAGTGACCTTCCGCGGGGCGGAGTTCGCTGGTGGCACGGTGGCGTTCCACAACGCGCAGTTCTCTGGCAGCAACGTGGGCTTCGTCGGCGCCACGTTCACCGGCAGCCAGGTGCACTTCGGGGTCGCCCAGGTCACTGGGGGCCACATCAACCTGTTCGACGCGAAGTTCGCCGCTGGCGTGGTGAGTTTCGGAGTCACCGCGTTCTGCGCCGGCTCAGTGGGCTTCGACAACGCGCGGTTCGATGGGTGCGCGGTGGACTTCAAGAAGGCGAGGTTCGTCGGCGCCGACGTTTCATTCGGCGGCGCCCAGTTCGCTGACGGCATTGTGGACTTCCGCTATGCCAGGTTCACCTGTAACGCGGTGATCTTCAGCAAGGCGGGTTTCTGCGGGGGGACGATCGACTTCGCTCACGTCGACGACTTCTCGGTTCAGCCCGTCTTCGACTTCGAACTCCGCAACCCTGCAAAGGGGGTCGCGCTGCCGCCCCTGCCGATCTCCTAGCGCGCTACGTCGTCGGCGACGTTGAACCGCGGCTTGCCTTCGCAGGTGGCTTGGGTACTGAAAGCTCGGTGGTCTCCGGCTCGGCAGCACCGACGGCCGCTTCTGCCACAGGGGAGGCTTCAAGTGTGAAGCCGCCATCGGGGATGCGGGCCAGCACCAGGGCGTGCTCGACCGGGACGGCGATCGCGGCGCCGTCGGCCAGCCAGGTGTGCCCGGCCGAGTCGGTCCCGGCGTGGGACTTACGGACGTTAACCATGTCAGGCATCGGTGCGGTACTCCTTGAACGGGCGGCGGGGGAGGTCGGTGGCCCCAAGTCGCGCGCCCTGGGGCCGATACGCGCTCGCCCCGACGGGGTGGCCAGTCCGAAAGAGCATTGCGTGTCGCGCGGCCGGGACCGCGCCCACGCGTGGCTAGAGAAGGAGAGGGAGTGTCCTGTGGCGCGCCTTCTCCAGGCGCGTTTCCAGGCGCGCCGCGCGCCACGGGACGATCAGGTGTGGCCGGGCCGCTTCGCTTTTCGGGGCCCGGCCGGTGTGCGTGGCGTGCCGGCCTGTGGTTGGCAGCCTCCGCACACGACCAGGTGGCTGGTCAGGACAGGGACACCGAGATGCGGGAGGCTCGGCCGACAAACTTGGGCGCCCTCACGCCTAGGGTGGTGTCGGTGATCAGCGCGTACGGCATGGAGTCCGGGGACGCGGTGGTCGGGTACAGGTCCAGCGGCTTGTACTGCCGCATTTACGGCCGGACCAGGTTCTGCGGGTCACGGGAGATCAGAAAGATGTTCTCCAGCCCCTGCCCGCCCGGACCGATGCCGGTGTTGGTGCCGTAGTAGGCGGTGGGCAGGAAGCCGGGGACGGTGGCGCCGTTGGAGGGGACCAGGGCGGTGCCGGTGTCGGTGATGGTGGTGGTCATGATCGGGGTGATGCCGTCGGCCGCCAGGCCCACGGTGGCGTCCACCCAGCCCAGCAGCGTTTCGCCGCCGGCGGCGGTGCCGCGCCAGACCTTGTACAGGGTGGGCTGTGCGCCCTCCAAGCCGGTGGGGATCGTGAAGGCCAGCGCCACCGAGCCGGTGGCGCCGGTGGTGGTCGCCGAGACCTCGGCGGACGGGGAGATCTCGCCCTGGCGGGCGATGACCGGGGAGAGACGGTAGAAGTACTGCCCCGCGGCCAAGCTGCCGCCGGTGGCCGACGGGGTGGCGGTCACGGTACCCATGGACAGCGCGCGGGCCTGGAGGAAGCTGGACTTCAGGATCGGGATGTCGCGGTAGGCCATGACGTTCAGGCCGGGGGCGATCTCCACCTTGTCCACGAACCGCTGCTGCGGGGTGAGCAGGTTCGCGATCTTGGAGTTGGCGGTGGAGGACATGACGAGGGCCCACGGGGAGTTGCCGGTCGGCTCAGCGGCGTTGGTCTCCACCATGTCAATCAGCCGGTCCAGTACAGACAGGTTCAGGCTGGCGCCGTTGGCGTCGATGGCGTTCTGGTTGGCGCCCCCGTAGTTGGAGATCATCGTGTCCAGGCCGTCAAACTGCGGGCGCGGGCCGGCGGCCGTGCAGGCGGAGTTCGCCCACAGAAGAGCGGTCTCCACATCCCAGGTCATGCCTCGGATGGAGCCCTTTATTTCCGTTTCGCGAAGATTGACCAGCTGCTGGGTCACTTCCTGCGCGTAGCCGGTAACGGAGCCTACGGTTTGGAAGTGGCTCATCTTGTACTGGTTCTGGACGTAGGAGCCGTTGGAGGTCGGAGAGGCCCCACCGTCGCTCACCCAGCCACCAGAGGCGACCTGGGTGCGAGTGTTGAAGTTGTAAACATCCGTAGGCCACTGGATGGCGGGGATGGCGGTGACCAGCGGAGAGTAGCGGCGCTGGAGCTCGACCATCACCGGGTCGATGACCTTGGGCAGGAACGGGGATGCGCCGACGGCGTTGAGCGCCTCGCGCAGTTCGGCAGTCAAGGAGGTACCTCAATGCTTTGATAGTCACGGGAGTGACCATCGCTGCCGTGAGGCACCGTCCCCGGTCCGGGGGTGTGGCGGTCTAGGACGTGCGGCTGCCCGCCGCAGGGATCATGCAGTTGCTGGTGGAGCGCCCTGTGCTCAGGCGCGCGGGACTCGTCCGTTCAGGACGTAGTTCTCCAGCTGCGGGAACGCGTAGCGGCTGAACTCGGCCTCGCTGTATTCGTGCAGCGGCTTGTTCGGCCAGCCTTCCGGCAGCCCGTTCTCGTTGAGGGCCGCGCCAGAAGGCACGCCCGGGGCAACAGCCGGTGCGGTCGCGGTCAGGCCCTTGCGCCCGCCGCCGAGCTGCCCGGACTCCACCAGGTCCTGCACTCGCACGGTGACCTGCTCGGACACCAGGCGCGCGATGCGCTGGTCCTCGGTCTCGGCCACCGGCGGTGGGACGGCGCCCGCCTGCGCCTGCACCGCGGCGGTCTGAGCGGCTGCGGCCTGCGCCATGGCAGCAGCGCCGGCCGGGCTTCCAATCAGACCCGCCAGCAGGGCCAGCTGGTCGGGGGTCGGCGTCGCGGCGGCCTCGGCGACCGGCGCGGCCGGTGCTGTCTCGACCGGCGCCGGTGCCGCAGCCGGTGCTGTGGGGGCGATCGCGGCGACCAGCTTGCCGATCATGTCGGTCAGCTTGTCGAGCTTGTCCGGCTCGCCGGCGGCAGTGGCCGCTGCGGCGGCAGGCGCGGTGTCGGCCGGCGTGGAACCGGCGGTCGGGTTTGTCGGCTCCTCGGCCACTGCATCGTCCTCTTCGTGTACGGGGTCAGGGCTGTCCGGCGCCGGGTCCGGCGCGGCGGAAGTAGGTGGACCCGGCTCTACAGCGGGCGCGGCGGGCGCCGCCTCGGTGCCGTCGCTGGGGATGTCGATATCAGCGTCCAGGTCCGGGTCGATCGCCTTAATCGCGGCGATGGCGCCGGTCATGGCAGCGCGTCCGACCGCGTCCAGGTCGTGCGGATCCAGCTGGTAGCAGGAGACGGACACTTCGGTGGGACCGTTGGTCAGGCAGATCCTGTAGGCACCACCGAACCCCGGGGTTCCATCGCCGACGTCCTCGGCGATGACGCGGGTCGGTGCCTCGATCAACCACCCGCCCGCCGGGTCGGTGTAGACGCCGAATTCGGTCAGCGCCTTGACGGCGCGGCCACGAACCCGCTTGAGCTGCGCGGCTGTGTACTGCCGGGCTACCTCGGTCTCACGCAGCGCCAGCCAGGCCTGCTTGGCGTGCTCGCGGGTGTCCAGCGGGTACCGTTTGGCACCGTCGGAGAGGTAGTCGCCGCGGTCGGCGTAGGCGACCGGCGCGGCGCGCTCAGCGACGGCCGGCGCCAGTTCGGCGGGGTCGGTGGTCTCGACAACCTCCGCATCGGGCGCGGCCTCGACGAGCCCGAACTCCACGCTGGTCTCCCAGCTCTTGCCGGAGTTCGGGGGCGCGGGCGGGACATTCGGCACGTCGGCGGCCGACACGACCACGGCATGTGCGCCAGCCACCCCGGGGGTCGCGGTGAAGTCGAGGCCGTCGATCTCCAGATCGTCGGCGGTCTCCACGGCCTGGCCGTTGTCGGTGGTGGCCTTACGTGGAGGCGAAGCCCACCGGCCGCGGATGCTCACTCCGCGCAGCGCCGCCGTGGTGTCGGACTCGGAGGTCGGCAGCAGTCCGGCGATGGTGGGTCCGTGGCCGGCGTCGGCGATCTCGCCTTCGTAGCGGGCGGCGCCGGTCTCGTCCTGCCAGAGGCGCGTGACCCGGCCGACGATGCGGGTGGAGTCGTCCCCCGCGCCGTAGTGGGTTCGCATGGTGATGGGCGAGTCCCCGCTGTTGATGCGGGTGTTGGCTCGCTCCACCAGGCGGCCGATGTTCTGGCTGGTGTACAGGCGGTTGTTGCGCGAGACACCGGGGGCGATCGCGACACCGGTGATACGCGCCAGCGGCGGCTTGGCCACGCCAGGCTCCTCATATGAAGTTGTGGGTGTTGCAAGGTCCTGCGAAGTGTCTGAGGTTTAGCGGCCAGTCACGGTGATCTGGATTCCGGTCGCGGCGGCACCGGCGCCGCCCAGGGCGACGGTGACCTGTCCCCTCGCGGGCAGCACCAGCGCGGAGCTGTGCAGGCCGCCGGACATCGTGTAGGTGCCGGCGCCGGTGATCGCCGGGGTCTTCACCATCGCCAGGATCGGGTTGCCTGCCGGGTCGATGCCGTCGAGCTGCACTGTCAACGACGGGCCGGTGCCGGACAGGGCACCGGCCGGGACGGTCACCGCCAGCAGCACATCGGTGCTGGCGGACAGATCGACCAGGCCGGAGGACACCGGACCGGCGCCGAAATCCTCGAATCCGTTGACGGAGGAGTTGAACAGCGTGACGGCGTTGGGGGCATAGACCGGACTGGACACGGGGGATCCCTTCTCGGCTCAGCCGATCACCTTGGGCAGGAAGCAGGTCACGTCCATCGCCCGCAGTGGATGGCTCGGTAGGGTTGCCGGTTCCAGCGCCACTATCTGTTCGGGCCCAACGGCGGCTTCAGCCTCTCGAACCACTGAGCCGTCTTGCATCCCCGTAGGCTCCGGATGCGCCTGAACGTTCTTGGGGTCTTGGTGCGTCTTCGACATGTTGTGCCCAGCGTTGGTGTTGGTTCTTTAGCAGAAGCCTTACTCGGGGCGGTGGGTTTCTGTATCGTGAACCCGGAAGCGCTTCCTCAAACAGCCGACTACTCTGCGGAGAAGCAGTCTCGAAAGGAGGTGCCGGCTTCATGAAGAAAAAGCCTGACGAGCAACAGTTGCGCATCGCCGCGCTGTTGATCCAACTCATCGGGCTGGTCATCACGGTCTGCAAGACCCGCTGACCAGACGGAGGCTCAGGCCCGACCAAAACGGGCCTGAGCCTCAGTCCTTTTGCAGCTCAGCACGCCGGTGAAACTAAAAGGGCATAGCTAAGTTGCGCCTAAATCGTACTGCTGATTTACAGCGCGGACATGAAAAAAACAACAGGCCAGGACCCTGAGTGCAGCAGCGAGCTGTATGCCTCTACAGCAGGGCCAGCTTGTAGACAGGCGCCTCACGCTGGGGTCTTGATCCGCTCGCGGCTGGTCTCCTCGGAGACGGCCAGAGCGGTGACCGCTCTGGACAGGTCAGCAAGGCCCGCAAAGATCACCGTCGCCCACGGTGGCATGTGCTCTCCCCTGGTTGTCTCGCCCATGCCGCCGGTGAGCGGTTTGGCCAAGCCGCCGTTGAGGTCGGCGGCGGGGTTGGCGGAGATGGTCGGGTCCTGCGCCGAGACGCCGGGGGCGCGCTTGGCCAGGACCATCGCCTGGGACATGACGGCGATGTCGCGCCACAACACCAGGTTCTGCCGGTCAACCAGCACCGCGGCGTCGCCACCAGGCACCGGGGGCTCACCGATCTCGGCCCGGTACCTGTTCAAGGTCCAGGAGCCGTTGCGCAGCCGGGCGTCGCGGATGTCTTCCACGACCTTGCTGTCCCGCCAGTCGATGTCGCCGAACTTCAACCGCCACCCGTCGACCTTGAAGCCATGCCGGACCAAGTGGAAGTTCAACTTCTCCAAGACGATCTCGGCGATCGGCGCGCAGGTGTTGACGCGGAACGTCCTGTCCTGGGCCTCGCCGGTGCCGGCGCCCAGGTGCCCGGCTTCGATGACGCCGCCCTTGGCCGGGGGCACGCCGTAGACCGCGAGGATCTCGTCGCGCTTCTGGTCCAGGAAGCTGATGGCGTCGACGATGCGGGCCGGGGCCAGTTCCTGGACGTGGGCGCCGCCCTTGGTGATGATCGGGCGGCCGACGTTGTCAGAGCCCAGGTTGCGCTGGGCGTACATCGCATCCCAGCGGCGCACGTCGGAGGAGGACATCCCGGCGGGCATGTCCACGTGGACCGTGGGCGGGTTGCCCCTGCGGAAGACTTGTTTGCTGTTCCCGGCGGCGAAAAGCCAGCACGTGATGGGCAGCATCGCGGCCTGCGTCGGGGACAGCCCGAACACACCGGTCCGCAAGCTGTCGTCGGGGATGTGGATGACTTCGCGCGTCTCGAACTGGGCGCGCTGCCCGTATTCGGTGAGCTGCACGTACCCGGAGATGTGGCCGTGGGCGTCGGCGATCGGGTAGATCGAGGGGCAGTCCAGGTTGTAGATGGCGACCGGCTGGTCACCGACCCACACCACTTCCAGGTAGGCGTCACCGTAGACAAGCAAGTCGACGATGACGCCGCGCAGGATCTGCCGGATGTCGTCCCGGGGGTTGCACCAGGCGAGCATCCGCTCCAAGGCAAGAACGTTCGCGGGCTTGACCGGCTGGGGCTGATCGCCTTGGCCGGTGTCGCTGTCCCAGTCGGTGACCAGCCCGCCGGCGGTGATGGTACGCACGATCGCGTTGACCGCAGAGAAAGACCAGGGGCAGGCCACGTAGGCGTCATACAGCGTTTTCAGGGTGGTGCGGCGGTCGGCCGGGCCGGCGTTGCCGATGCCCTGGTCGTACTCGCCGATCCCGGTGTCCGGGATCCCGTACTCGAAGCCCTTACGCTCGACCTGTGTCGGCGTGTAGACAATGTCTTTGCTTGGGCGGCGACGCAATGCGGCACGTAAACCCACGACGTCGCCGCCCGTCTGTATTCAGTTGTGTATTCAGTTGTGTCAGGGCCACCACTGCGGGTCGTGGTCCTGGTCCCCACCGTCGGTGGGAGCGGGCTGCTCCCACCACGGCGAAGGCTCATACTCCGGCGGCCGGTACCCGAAGGCGCCGATCACGGCCGGGACGACCTCGGAGGTCGCGGTATCGAAGATCACGAACTCCGGTCCGGCGCCGAGGTTGATCAGCATGTAGCGCAGGGCGTCGGCGGCGTGGTCCTCGGCGTCGGTGTCGATGTCTTCGGGGTCGCCGGTGGTGGCGTGCGGCAGCGCCGGCAGGGTGCGGATCAGGTTTTCGCACACGTCGAAGACGTGCAGCAGCGGGCAGGTCTCCCAGCCGAGCGCCCGGTGATGCGGACAGGCCGGGCCCTCGGCCAGGTATGAGCGGACCCGCTGCCACCCGGTGACCCGGGAGCCCTTGCCCTTGCCGGCTGGGGTGAGATGCACCCCGTTTTCTGCGTAGACGTCGGCGATCGGTTTGGCGTCGCCGCGGGTCGCCCACATCGCATCGTCGGCGTAGCGGGCGACGACCGTTTCCTTCTCCGTCTCGGCCGCGGCAATCCGGTGTGCCTGCTCGCCCTCGCCGACACCGGGGCCGTAGTGCTCTCTATATAGGTAGACACGGCCGTCCTCGTCGACGGCGCCCCAAAGCACTGCGTAGGGTTTGGCGAATCCCCAGTCGATGCCGTTGTAGCGGCGCCACGACTCGGGCAGCGCGATCGGGGAGATGACGTGCCGGTCAGCCCGGAAGTCGAAGGCTTGGCCCGCGAAGCTGGACCAGTCACCTTCCAGGAATGCCCGGCGAAGCTTGTCGGGCAGCGCCTTCAAGTCGTCGACGTACTCACGGTTCAGGTGCGGGTTGTCGGTGACCGAGGACGGAATGAACCGGACCTGCCGGCCGCGGGCGTCAGTGACGACCTTCTTGCCGTAGCCGGTGGCATCGACGTACCGGGTCTTCACCGCCAGGTGGCCGGGACCGCCCGGATTGGATCCGGAGCGGATCCCGATCACCGGGATGTCGGCGCGGCCCGATCGGAGCCGGGACTCCAGGAACGCGATCACATCCGGCGGGGTCAGCGTGCGTTCGTCGAAAAGCAGCAGCTGGTACTGGCCGCCCTGCCGGCGGGTGGCATCCAGGATCGTCTCCGCGTACCGGAACATGATCACGGACTTGTTCGGGAAACGGAGCTCAAACTCGCTGCCGTTCCACACCCCGCCGAGCACCTGGGCGTAGCTGTAGTTTGCCAGCTCCGCGAGCAGCGACTCCTTCAGCTCCCCGTAGGTGCGGCGGAACGCACCGATCCTGATGCCGGGGTAGCGAATGCAGTCCTTGATCCCCTCAGAGATCAGGGCCTTGGTCTTGCCACCGCCGGCCGAGCCGCCCAGCAGGACATCGAACTCGGTGGCCGCGTGGAACTCGGCCTGGCGCGGCGTTGGCACGTAGTCCAGTGCGGCGAACACGTCGCGGCCGGCAGCCTCGCGGGCGCGGGCGGCGTCGATCTCCTCCTGGAGTTGCCGCAGCCGCTGAAGCCTTTGAAGCTTCACCGCCTCCAAAGACTCACCACCGCCCCGGCCGCCCGGCCGGTTCACGGCTCAGTGTCGGTTTCGGCGATCTCCCCGCCGGCGATGGCTTGGCGGGCGGCCAGTTCGTTCTCCAGGCGCAGGATCTCGGACTCGACCGTGGTGAGCGCGACCACCTGCTGGGTCGGGAACAATCTGCGGCGGGCTTCGACGATCCGCACCCCCAGCTCCACGTGCCGCGGGGATCCGGCCATCGCCTCCTCCCACACCGCGCACAGCAGCTCGTCCAGGCGCAGCTGCTCGATCGCGATGTACTCCTCGGTGGCCGCACTCTGTTCGCGGACGTTCGCGGCCAGCGCCCGGCGGATGTCGACGCTGACGTGGTTGGCGCTGCCGTACCCGAGAGCCGTGGCGATGTCCTCCAGCCGGGCACCGGACACCTTCATGCGGACGGCTTTGGCGCGGCGTTCGGCGACCTGGGCGTGGGTGGCGCGGGCGCGGGAGGAGCGCTTGCCGCCGATCATGGGTTCACCGCCGCGCCGGGGCAGGTGCACGGGGCAGGCCATGGGCAGTTGGCGTTGTGGATGAGGGCCGCGGCCGGCAGACCCAGGGCGTGCTGACTACAGCCGAACATGGCGATGCAGGCGCTGATCTCCCCGTTCGCCAGCGTGATTGTTGCCAGCTCGGCGGGAGTGGCCAGTCGTTGCCACTGGAGCGTGGCCGGGTTAATGCAGGCAGGTGCGCTGCACCCTCTAACCGACCGCGGGGTGCCGGTTGGAGACGTGGGAGTCTCAGTCACGTCAGGTCCCTGATTCAGTTGTGTATGAAGTTGTGGTGCGCCGGCCGCCGCATGTGTTCCCGAGGGGGCGGGGGTGGGCGTGGGCCTGCC
>NZ_JAAFYZ010000470.1 GCF_018274385.1 Catenulispora pinistramenti
CGCTGGTAGCCCCCCCGACAACGGCCCCCACGTCCGCGCCCAGCATCGCGCCGACACTCTCCATGCCCCGGCTCTCGGACAGCGCGCCACCGACCGAATCCCCCATCCCCACCGGGTCCCCACTGTCTTCGGTGACGAGCTCCGCGCCGTCGGAGACGATCTCCGCACCGTCGGGGATGCCCACCGCTGTCTCCTCCAGCGACGCGCCACCCAGCTCTCTTCGGTGAAGCGAGTTCTCGCTCACGCGGGCCGCGGACTATGGTGTGCCAGGGGGAGGCTCGGCCGTACATCGGCGCAAAGAAGATCCCCATGACGGCGTCGACAGGGGGAGACGGCTGATGCAAGCCAACATCAAGGGCACCACGATGCCGGTGCTCGAATTCCTGCTCAGCCCCGGCGAGTCGATCATCTCCCCGCACGGCGAGCTGTCCTGGATGTCGCCGAACGTGCAGATGTCGCAGACCACGAACTCCGGCGGCGCGCGTGGCCTCATGGCCGGCCTGAAGCGCGTGGCGGGCGGCGGCGGCCTGTTCATGACCCGCTACGACGCCACCGGCGGCGGCACCGCGCTGCTGTGCTTCGCCTCGAAGATGCCGGGCCACATCGTGCCGGTGGACGTCCAGCCCCAGACGCCGATGATCGTGCACCGCCACGGCTGGCTCGCCTCGACCCCGGGGATCACCACGAACGTCGCCTTCCAGAAGACGTTCTCCCGCTCGCTGTTCGGCGGCGAGGGCTTCGTCCTCCAACGCCTGGACGGCCAGGGCCGGGCCTGGATCGAGCTGTCCGGCGAAGTGTCCCCCTACACCCTCGGCCCGGGCCAGCAGATGTTGGTGCACCCGGGCCACATCGGCATGTTCGAGGCCAGCGTGCAGTTCACGATGACGACGGTCCCCGGCATCCGGAACAAGGTCTTCGGCGGCGACGGCCTGTTCCTGGTGGCGCTGACCGGTCCGGGCCAGATCTGGCTGCAGTCGATGCCGCTGCCGAACCTGGCCCATTCGCTGGAGCCGTACCTGCCGGAGCGCACCGGCAACAGCTAGTGCCGTGTCGGGGAACGTTTGCCTGGGAGTCCGGGCTTTGCTTGGGAGTTCGCGACGTGGTTCGGGACGTGGTTCGCGACGTGGTTCGCGACGTGCCGGTCGGCGGGCGGGATCCGTTGGCGGGTGGAGTTTGCTGGGGGGCTGGGGTTTGTGGGCCGGGTTGCGGTTGGTCTGTGGATTTCAAAGCCTTTTACGCCTTCGGTCATAGTTGTGCCGGTTCGGGGTTCGGGGCGGCGGGTGTGTGTGTCGGCTGCCGGTTTACGCGTTCACGACCCCGCCCCACCTCAGGCCTCTTCAACTCCAGCAAGTCAGAGCAAGGGCAAGATCAACAGCAAGGTCAAGAGCTGAAGGTCAAGGTCAAGGGCTGTGATGAAGGGCCGGGCCTCCGGCGGGCCTCGACAACCTCAGGGAAACTAGCGCGGTTCCCTAGGGTGGCCGATCTAGTCTCAGCGGCGGCGGTCCCAGAGGTGGCTACGGTCCGTTCCCCTCGGTCGCGTCGTCAGCCCGGGGGGTACAGCACCGGTGTCCGGGGGTAAAGTCCGCGCGCGGCGGACATGCAGGTAGGCGGCGGTTTCGCACGGCGCGAACTTGACCCCCGGCC
>NZ_JAAFYZ010000471.1 GCF_018274385.1 Catenulispora pinistramenti
GGGTTGGTGCGCGAGGGGGTGGGGGAGTTTGAGTCGTTGCCGGGGCGGCTCTGATCGCGGTGGCTCTGCTCACCGCGGCTTTGATCGCCGCCGCGACCCTGCTCATCGCGGTCCTGATTCCGGCTCTGGTCCGGGCAGGGAACGGCGCTTCGGCTCGGCGACGCGGCGCCCGCCGGCGGGCTTGGCGCGGCTGGCACGGCTGGCACGGCCGTCGTGCTCGCCGTGTTTGTCGCAGCGGTCGTGCTTTCCACGACCCGTGCGAAGGGCTTCGCTGCCGCGTGCTCAGCGCTCTGCGGAAGCGGTTTCGCCTGCGTCCGCTGCTCGGCGCGCGCGCTCGCCATCGCTATCTCAGCCGGTTCGATGCGGGCCGCGATCATCCGTATCGGCTGCGCCTGCTGCGTTCCGGGCCCGCCGGACTCACCGGCCTGGTCATCCGATCTTGCCGGCACCTGCCCTTGCGGCGCTTGTCCCTGTGCCGCCTGCCCTTGTGTCGCCTGACCCTGTGCCGCTCGTCCTTGCGTCACCTGCCCTTGCGTCACCTGCCCCTGCGCCACCTGCTGTCCTCGCGCCACTTGCGTTTCGCTCGGCGTCCGGGCGGCCGGGATGCCCGGCACCTCGACGGGGCCCGGCACCTCCATCGCGCTCGTCATCTCCGCTTCCACCGTGACCACCTCCGTGCCGGCCGCGGTGCGACCGGTGCGGGCCGTCAACTTGGCGTGGCGGCCGCCGGGTAACGGGATCGTCACCACGTCACGCTTGGCCGCCGCGACCAGTTCGGCCGCCTTGCCCCGTACGAGCTGCCGGTCGCGGCGCTCGCCGTGGCCGCTGTCGGTGCCGGCGGCGTGCTGGGCCCGCGGGGCGAGAACCAGCTCGCCCCGGGTGCGCCGCACGCCTTCGGCGCTGTCGTCGTAGTCAGTGCCGTATCCATCCGTGCTGTAACTGTCGGTGCTGTAACTGTTCGTGCCGTAACCATCAGTGCCGCATTCCGCCCGCGCCCCGTCCACCACCAGCCCGCCAGCCCGCCGCGCCTGAGCGAGCAGCGCCCGCTCCTTCACCGAGTACTGCTCCAACAGGCGCAGCTCGATGTTCTCCGCGGCCTCCGCCGCCAAAGCCGCCATCAGCGGGTTCGCGTCCCGGCGCCACGAGGTGAGGTCCACGACGCCCCGGATCCGGCCACTGAACGGATCCCGGATCGGCACCCCCGCACACGCGAAGGCCAGGAACCGGTCGGCGAAGTGTTCCCCGGCCAGCACCACCGAGGCGCGGCCCTCGGCCAAAGCCGTCCCGATGCCATTGGTACCGGCATCGGCCTCCAGATAACTGAACCCCTCGGCCAACTGCACGGCGTCCAAGTGCCGATTCAACCCCGGCTCCCCGGCCCGCCGCACCAGCACCCGCGCCGCGGCGTCCGCCAACACGACGCACACCGGCGAATCGCTCAACAGCCCGTGCAACCGCTCCAACACCGGCGCCGAAGCCCGCAACAGCAGCTCCTCGGCCCCCATGTCCGGCTCATAGGGCAGATCCACATCCTCGGGCCCCAACCCACCGGCCCGACACCGCTGCCACGACGCCAGAATCGCCGAC
>NZ_JAAFYZ010000472.1 GCF_018274385.1 Catenulispora pinistramenti
AAGAGACAGCGCCCCCACCGTCCCGCCGCACCGCGCTCACCGTCACCGTCGCGTATTCCACCACGAACTCGCCGCCGGCCGCGTCGATCTCCGCGCCGATGGCTTCTTGCAGCGCGGCCACGGTCTCCGGCGGCATCAGCGCGTGGCCGCCGAAGGTGGGGAAGAGGTCCAGCCACTCGGCTCGGGTGTAGGTGCGTCGCCATTCGTC
Organism: Catenulispora pinistramenti; assembly: GCF_018274385.1. Classification (GTDB taxonomy): domain Bacteria; phylum Actinomycetota; class Actinomycetes; order Streptomycetales; family Catenulisporaceae; genus Catenulispora; species Catenulispora pinistramenti. The sequence continues at coordinate 209 of NZ_JAAFYZ010000472.1, forward strand.
GCGCCATCGGTCGGCCTGGTCGAAGCCGTTCTGCTGGAGGAGGTCGGCGGTGCTGGTCAGCAAGGGTGCGTAGATGTCCCTGGTGTCCTGGACCCCGCTGTCGCGCAGTCCGCGCTGGTACATGGGCGCCTCGGGCAGGATGGTGGCGTAGGCCTGCGCGAAGGCCTCGGTGAGGTCCGGGGGGACCTGGAAGGCGTTCCAGAACAAGGCGATGCGTCCGCCCGGGCGGAGCGCGCGCGCTGCTTGCCGGGCGCCGGCGGTCGGGTCGACCCAGTGCCAGGTCATGCCGGCCGTGAGGGTGTCGAAGCGGCGGTCGGCGGGGTCCCAGTCTTCGAACTTCGCGACCTCGACGGTCACGCCGCTCTTCGTGGCGAACGCCGCCATGCGCGGGTCGGGCTCGATGCCGGTGACGGTGCAGCCCGCGGCCTGGAGTTGGCGGGCGACGATGCCGGTGCCGCAGCCGACGTCCAGGACGGTGCGGCCGTCGGGTTCGGCGGCGATGCGGTCGATGAGGTCCTGGGGATAGCGGGGGCGGGCTCGGTCGTAGTGGGCGGGGTCTTCGCCGAAGGACTGCGCGATGGCGGACTTGCCGGGCTGCTCAGCGGGGGTTTCCGCGGGTATAGTGGTCATGTGCCCACTTTAGTGGGCGCGTGCCCACTCGTCTATCGATGTCGAAGGGAACTGCCGCCGTGCCGACCGGCGTTGCCATCCGCGACCCCCGCCGACAGCTGTTCGAGGCCGCCGAGCGAGTCTTGCTCCGGGCCGGGCCCGCGGCCTTGACCAGCCGGGCGGTGACCGACGAGGCCGGCGTGGCCAAGGGGGTGCTGCACCGGCACTTCGCCGACTTCGACGCCTTCCTCGCCGACTACCTCATCGACTGCGCGCGGCGCGTGGCGGAGCGGGACGGGCGGCTGCGGGCCCGGGCCGGCCAGGGCGATCTCGCCGACAACCTGGCCGAGGTGCTGACCGAGTTCTTCGGCTCGGTGGCCCAGCACGTCCTGGTGCTGGTGACCTTCCGCGACGGCCTGCGGGCCCGGCTCCGCGCGGCCGGGGTCCCCGGCCTGCCGGTGCTGACCGAGGGCACGCGCATGGTGGCCGGCTACCTGGCGGCCGAACGCGCGCTGGGCCGCCTCCCCGCCGAACTCGACACCGACCTCAAGACCCTGATGCTGGTGGGCTCGGCGCAGCTGGCATTCGCCGAGCGCGGGGACGGACCGCTGACGGTCGGCGAGGTGCGGCGGTTCGTCGCGGACGCACTGGGCCTGGCATAGCCGCAGCCGAAGCCGTGGTCGCGGTCTACTGGACCGCCACGCGCGAGGTCAGCTGCTGGCGCCGCTACTGGGCACGCCGCCCCCACCAGTCCCGCCCGGAC
>NZ_JAAFYZ010000473.1 GCF_018274385.1 Catenulispora pinistramenti
CGACCCGCCCGACCCGTCCGGCCCGTCCGGCCCCCGCGACCCGACCGAAGAAGGAGCCCGCGAGACGTGGAGTCCGCCTGGAACCGCAGCGTCCTGCGCACCAACAACGAGCGGCTCCTGCTCGACCGGCTGCGCGCCGACGGCGCCACTTCCCGCGCGGAACTGGCCCGGCTCACCGGCCTGTCCAAGCCGACGGTGTCCACCGCCCTGGGCCGGCTCGAACACGGCGGCCTGGTCCGCGAGATCGGCAAGCAGGCGATGGCCGGCCGCGGCCGCTCCCCGGTCCTGTACGAGGCAGATCCCACCGCCGGCTACGCCATCGGCGTGGACGTCGGCCGCAGCTGGATCCGGGTCGGCATCGCCGACCTGGACGGCACCGTGGTCGGCCGCAGCGACTGCCGCAACGAGGCCGCGGACGCCGACGGCATCGTCGACACGATCGTGGCCCAGGCGCACCGCGCAGCCACCCAGGCCGCCGTCGACTGGCCGCGCATCCTGCACACCGTGGTCGGCAGCCCGGGCGTGATCGACGCCGCGACCAACGAACTACGCTACGCGGTGAACCTCCCGGGCTGGGGCCGCCGCGAGGTGACGGACCGCCTGGCCGCCTCACTGGGCACCGGCCTGGAAGTCCTCAACGACGCCAACCTCGCCGCCCTCGGCGAACACGCCGCAGGCTCCGGCCGCGACTGCCGACTGTTCGTCTACCTCCACATCGGCACCGGCCTGGGCTCCGGCATCGTGGTGGACGGCAAACTCTTCCCCGGCGCCCACGGCGCGGCGGGCGAAGTCGGCTACCTCCCCTACGGCCCCTACAACGAAGACCGCGCCCGCACCCGCGGCCTACTGGAAGACGCGGTGGCCGCCGACTCAGTCGTGGCCATCGCCCGCGAGTCAGGCATGGCCGACGCAACCTCCGCGAAAGACGTGTTCCTGGCAGCACGCGCAGGCAACGCAACCGCGCTGGAAGTAGTCCGCCGCGAGGCCGAACGCCTGGCCCACGCGGTCGCCTCGATCGCCGCGGTCATCGACCCGGAACTGATCGTGCTCGGCGGCGGCATCGGCGACAGCGCGGACCTGCTACTGGAACCACTGCGAGCAACGCTGGACAAGATGACGCCGCTGGTCCCGGAACTGGCGGCCTCGGTACTCGGCGCCAACGCGGTGCTGGAAGGCGCGCTGGCCTCGGGGGTGCGCACCGTGCGCGGACTGGTTTTCGAGGCCTGGCAAGGAGCACAGGAAAGCGCGGGGGCGAGCTGAGCCGCCTCGGCGCTTTCTCCCTCTCCCCTGCTAGTGCCGTATCCGGGGTACGAGTGGCAGGGCTTTGGCTTGTGGCTTGCGGTTGGCGTTTTGGTTAAAGGCGATTTTTACGGAACTACCCAGTATTGACTAATCACGGATCGAGACGCAGTTCGCTGTGCCACGCGGTTTGCGTTGGCGGGCGGCGGTTGTGGTGGTGGTTTCGCGCGGGTCCGAGTCACTGCGCACGCGTTGGGCTGGCGGCAATC
>NZ_JAAFYZ010000474.1 GCF_018274385.1 Catenulispora pinistramenti
CCTCCCCGGCCGAACCCCGCCCCGATCCGTCACCAACCTCTACCGCCACCAACAACGGATCACACCCCACACCAGGAACTATTTTCCCAGCTCAACACCCATGTTCGGTTGAGCAACAGGCACTCAAAGCTTTTTACGGCCTTCGGTCATAGTTGAGCCGGTTCGGGGTTCGGGTCGGCAGGTGTGTTTGTCGGCTGCCGGTTCCCGCGTTCACAACCCCGCCCCACCTCAGGCCTCTTCAACTCCAGCAAGTCAGAACAAGGACAAAGGGCCAGATCAAGAGCAAGATCAACGACACAAGCAAGATCAACAGCAAGATCAAGGTCAAACCCATGGTGAAGAGCCGGGCCTCCGGCGGGCCTCGGCAACCTCAGGGAAACTAGCGCCAGTCCCTCGGGTGGCCGATCTAGTCTCAGCGGCGGCGGTTTGTGGGGTGGTGCGGTCCGTTCCCCTCGGTCGCGTCGTCAGCCCGGGGGGTACAGCACCGGTGTCCGGGGGTAAAGTCCGCGCGCTGCGGTTTGCCGTGTGAGCTGCGGTTTTGTTCAGCGCGAACTTGACCCCCGGCCACCGGCACTGTAGGCGAAGCCCTGCCGACGCGACCGAGGGGAACGACCCTGTTGGTTTATTCGTCAGGTGGCAAGGGTGAGGGCGAGTTTGCCGAGGTGGCTTGTTCTGGTTCGGTCCAGGGGGTGGTGGTTCCAGTAGGCGTTGAGCCGGATCAGGTTGAGGGCGCAGGCGATGAAGACGTGTTGTAGTCGGGTTTTGTCGATGCCGCGGTAGCGGGCTCGGCGGATGCCGAGGTCGACGGCCTGGTCGATGGTTCCCTCGATGCCGGCGCGGGTGGCGTAGCGGGCCCGCCAGTGCTGGGTTTGCTGGACGGCGCGGGCGGTGGTCTGTAGCTCGTGGACCTCGCGTTGCGGCACGGTGAGTTGGCGGCGCCGGGCCTTGGAGGTGGTGCACAAGGCCCGGGCCGGGCAGGGGATGCAGTCGATACGGGCGAAGGACGCCACGATCTTTGCTTTGCGCTCTTGGACCACCGGGTTCCAGGTGGCACTGACTTTGCCTTGCGGGCAGGTCGCGGTCCGGGCATCGAAGTCGATGACGAAGGCGGCCCGGTCGTATCCGGCGCCGGCCCTGCCCTGGACAGAGGTGTCACCCAGCAGCGGGGTGACCAGGTCGATCTCGGCGGCCCGGGCGGCCAGTACATTATCGGCCGAGGCATACCCGGAATCGACGAAATGCTCGCCCGGGGCCAGCCCGCGTCCGTCCAGGACCTCGTGAACCTGGTTCACGACCACGGCATCGGGCACAGCCGCGTCGGTGGTCATGATGTTCGTGACGATGTGCGGCAGATCCCCGCCGGCCCGGCCCGGCTGCGTGGACGGGGCAGCGTCGCAGGCTTCGGAGATGTGGACCTTGTATCCGTTCCAGAACAGGTCATCGCCCTTAGCCGCCCAGCGTGTATCCAGATCGTAGGGTGAGGTCAGGCGCCCTTGAGCAGGCG
>NZ_JAAFYZ010000475.1 GCF_018274385.1 Catenulispora pinistramenti
CGGGTGGGGTGCGCAGCTCGCTTCGCGGCGGCTAGGGTGCGCAGCGCTTCGCGGCGGCTGGGCTGCCGACTCGCCCTGCGGCTGGGATGCCGACTCGCTCGGCGGCAGGTACGAGCTGCGCACCTGCCGCAGGCTCACAACGCGATCGGGCGGTAGGCCAAAGCCTGGTCGACGACCTCTGGTGCGGTCGGTACCGCCCCGGCGGGCCAAAAGATCAAGTCGCTCAGATATCCGGAAGGGCATCCGAGAGCCCGGTCCAAGGCTTCCAGCAAATCGCCGACCTCGTCGTCGTCCGCATAGTCGGCGTCCATGACTCGCTGCACCAGCGCGACAGCCTCATCTCGCGTCACGAACGCCTCCCCTCAACCGCGCGCCGATCAGGCGGCCAGGGCCAACGCCACCGGACCACTCGACCGGTACCGCGTCGCCAGGCCACGGCGCGAGGCCAAGTCCTGACGCGAGGCCAGCTCCTGACGCGAAGCCAAGTCATGACGCACGCCGAGCACCGCCGCCTCGCGCCGCATCCGCAACTCCCCGGCCACCGATTCGGCGAGGCCACCAAGCGTCGTGCCAAGCGCACCGGCGACCGCCGCGATCATCTCACTCGACGGCTCCTTGAGCCCACGCTCCACCTCCGACAGGTACTGGGGCGAGATCCCGGCCCGCGAAGCCGTCTCGGCCAGACTCTCCCGATTACGCCGCCGCAGCTCGCGTAGCTGGTCACCCAGCACCTCGCGCCACAGCGGCTCAGGCGCCGCCGGGCGCGGTTCCGGTGCGTTGCCGCCGGGGATGAGCTGGAGTCTTGGGGCCTCAGTCATGATTCGAGCGTACGGATAAGTGGCAGGCTCGGCCTCGCTTGTCTGCTGACAGCAGACAGCGCTGCACAGGATGGGTGCCTCGGCTTGCTGGAGCGGGGTGGTGCGTGGTGCGGTTTCGGAGCTCAGGCTTGTGGCACGGCACGGCACGGCACAGCACAGCACAGCACGGCACAGCACGGCACAGGTCGGCCGGGTCGGCACAGTGCAGGTCGCCCGTGCCGCTCAGGGCTGGGTTTGCGTACCGCGTTGCGGTTTGCTTGTGGGTTTTAAATGCTTTTTACGGCCTTCGGTCATAGTTGTGCCGGTTCGGGGTTCAAGTCGGCGAGTCTGTGTTTCGGCTGCCGGTTCGCGCGTTCACAACCCCGCCGCACCTCAGGCCTCTTCAACTCCAGTTAGCCAGTGCAAGGTCAAGGGCTGTGATGAAGGGCCGGGCCTCCGGCGGGCCTCGGCAACCTCAGGGAAACTAGCGCGGTTCCCTCGGGTGGCCGGGTCAGTCTCAGCGGCGGCGGTCCCAGAGGTGGTGCGGTCCGTTCCCCACGGTCGCGTCGTCAGCCCGATGGGTACAGCACCGGTGTCCGGGGGTAAAGTCCGCGCGCTTGCGGTCATGCGTGTGAGCTGCGGTTTTGTTCAGCGCGAACTTGACCCCCGGCCACCGGCACTGTAGGCGAAGCCCTGCCGACGCGAC
>NZ_JAAFYZ010000476.1 GCF_018274385.1 Catenulispora pinistramenti
AGGCCACGGGCTTGGTCAACGATACGACGCGGCTATTCGGGTTGGACGGGGTGGCTGTCACCTCCGTGCGGCTCGGCAACGACGCGAGTCCGATGCTCGCACTGGTCACCGCCGATGAGCAGGCCCGATGCTGTCCCGAGTGCGGCGTGCGCTCGGAACATCCGCACGGCTGGGTCCGCACCAGGCCGAGGGATCTGCCCGTGGCCGGCCGCTCCACCTTGCTGACCTGGACCAAGCGGCGCTGGCAGTGCCGGAAAGGGGACTGCCCGCGCCGGACGTTCACCGAGGCCCTGCCACAGATCCCGCCGCGCTCCCGGCTGACCTGCAGGCTTCGGGAGTCGGCCGGGGCGGCGGTGGCCGATCGGGGCCGGACGGTCGTTCAGTCAGCCCGGGACCACGAGGTGTCCTGGCCGATCGCCCATGCCGCGTTCATGGCGCACGCCAAGCAGGCCTTGCCTGCCCTCACCCCTGCAACCGAGCGGCTCGGGATCGATGAGACCCGGCGCGGCAAGGCCAAGTTCCGTCTGGTCACTGGGGCCGACGGCACCGAGAGCTGGGAAGTCACCGCAGACCGGTGGCATGTCGGGTTCGTCGACCTGTTCGGTGGGGCTGGGCTGCTCGGTCAGGTCGAGGGCCGCACCGCGAAGAAGGTCTCGGGCTGGATCGAGGCGCAGACCGACGCCTGGCGCTCCGGCGTGCGGTTCGTCGCCATCGACATGTGCACCATCTTCAAGTCCGCCGTCCGCGCCTCGCTGCCGCACGCGACCCTCGTGGTCGACCGCTTCCACGTCGCCCAGCTCGCCAACACCGCGTTGACCGAGGTCCGTCGCCGGGTCACCGTGCAGCAGCGCGGACGCCGGGGACGCAAGGGCAACCGGGAATGGGAGCTGAGGAACCGGCTGACCCGCTCGGCCGCCCGTGTCCACGCCGACCACCTCGACCCGATGGTCGACGACCTCCAGAGCCTCCCAGTGAAGATCGGCGTGCCGATCCTGGCCGCGTGGAACGCCAAAGAAGACCTGATGGACGTCCTGGCCCTGATGCACACCCGCCCCGCCCGGACGGCGATCGCGCACCGGCTGTTCCGGTTCTACGAGTCATGCGCTGCATCCGGCCTGCCGGAACTGGAACGCCTGGCCACCACGGTCAACACCTGGTGGCCCGAGATCGAGGCCGCGATCGTCTCGGGCGTCAGCAATGCCGGCTCGGAAGGGATCAACAGATCGATCAAGACCGATGCCCGAGCCGCCTACGGCTACCGCAACCCCGCTAACCAGCGCCTGCGTGCCCGCTGCGCCACCACCCGCCGCGCCCGTGGACACCTCACCACCCACACCAGCGGCCGCCACAACCAACCCCGACGCTCAAGAACCTGACAGCAACAGTCACCGCAGACAGGCTTGATGCGGCATCCTGGACGGCATGGACACACCATCCGGCGAGTTCGTCCGCGTCCTGGACTACCACCTCGACTC
>NZ_JAAFYZ010000477.1 GCF_018274385.1 Catenulispora pinistramenti
CCGCAACCCCGGCCGCAAGCCCCTGGACGACCGCGCGGTCCTGAACGGCATCCTGGTGGTCCTGGGCCGCCGCATCGGCTTCGAGAAGCTCCCCCAGGAACTGGAGTACGGCAGCGGAATGACATGCTGGCGCCGCCTCCGTGACTGGCAGCGCGCCGGCATCTGGCCGGACATCGCCCGGGTCCTGCGCGAGGAGATCCCCGAGGCGCGACGCATCGACTTCGATCGGGTGATCGACACCGGCGAAGCCAAAGCCGAGGACGGCGAGACCCGCGTGGCGCGCCGGCCGCGCTCCACGACGCTGATCCGGCAGCCCTCACCGGTGGCGATGGAGTTCGGGTTCACGGCGCTGCGGAAGAGTCGGTAGGGCGGCTAGTCCTCGGTCTGCCGCTCCCGGCCCCGCCTGCGGATGCCACCGCGGCCAGGAGCCTGCTTTGGACCTGAGCGAGCGGCGACTATGTCGGCACTGCCCGATATACCTATATAAGGGGCGAATCCCTCCTAACAGAATGCAGGAGCGCCAGCCCCGCCACCGCGCGCCTGTCCTGGTAGCGGGTGATCCGCCCTCGGCGGCCTGTCAGCCGTAGGCGGCCAGATCGGGCAGGCGGTCCGCCTTCCCGGCGACTTCGAGCCCGTAGTCACCACGGCCGACCAGCCAGGCAAGCAGCTGCCATCCAGACCCGCTCACCTCAGCGTCAGCCGCCCCGTCGCCGCCCTGCACCGACGCGCCATCAACCCGCCAACTCCGCATCGTGTCCCGGTCGACAAGCCGCCAGCGAAGGCCCGATTCCTCCGTCCCCGGCATCCGAGTCGGCAGCCGGGCGACAGTACGCTCCAGAAAGGCGCCGACGAACTCCACCGGCCAAGCCGCGGGCTCATACCCGCAGCCCAAGTCCACGTGATGGATCTCCACCTCCCGCCAGCGCGCCGCGATCCCCTCCCGCACCGTGCGCCGAAACCGCAGCGTCACCGTCTCCAGCTCCCACGCCTGCTCCGGCAACGTCGCCCACCGCTGCTCAAGCGCCGCCGTCGACGCCACGAGCCCGGCGACGATGTCCTCGGCGTCAGCGGTCACACCCTCTTCGATCTCCCGCGCCCGGCCCTGCTCGCCTCCGGGGTACTGCTCAACACTCTGGCCCCGAAGCGCAGCATCGATCATCCGCAGTTGAGCATCGGCGTTCCGCGCCAGATGCACCACCACATGCGCACGCGACCAGCCGGGCAGCAGCGACGGACCGCGCAACCTCGCCCCGTCGAGCCCTGACACGGTCGCCAGCAGGCGCGCATCGGAATCCCGGACCTGATCCAGCTCCACCCCAAGAGACGTCACAGAACACCGATATCACGGCGTCCGAAGAACGTCAGCTCCAGTGCCAGCCCTGACACCGGCACCGGCACCGGCACCAGCACCAGCACCAGCACCACCCCAACCATCACCCCGCCGCCGCACCCACCTCAGCCC
>NZ_JAAFYZ010000478.1 GCF_018274385.1 Catenulispora pinistramenti
CTAGATGAATGAGTCCGAAGTTCAGGCATGTCAGTGGTAGCTATGCGGTCTGGCCGTTGGTGTCGTGGGTGTCGTCTAGGGTCGGTTGTATGAAGATCGTCCACGAGGTCGCGATCATTGTTCTCACGGACCGTGACGGGCGGGTGTTGATGCAGCATCGCAGTCACGATGCATACCCGGAACCGGGCAGGTGGACGCCTCCGGGCGGACATCTGGAACCCGGGGAGGACGCGGTGACTGCCGCCTGCCGCGAACTGCTTGAGGAGACCGGGTTGACCGCTACCCTCGTGCCTGACCGGGTCGTGGAACAGGTCGGTGCTGACGGCGTCGGGGTCCGATTCCATGTGTTCACCGGAAGCACCGACGCCCGCCAGGAAGATGTCATCCTGGGCGAGGGGCTGGCAATGCGGTTCCTCACCCCCGAAGAGATCGCCACGATCGAACTGGTCGGCAACGCCCACTTGTTGTTGAGCCTGGTATTGACCGCACCACCAACGTGACGGCATCGCGAAGGGTGTCGTTGCCTGTGTGTGAATACCGACCTCGACACCCTTCTGACCGCACTTTACGTCTTCGTGTCCGACCGCGTGGTCAAACGCCGACGAATAGGCCGCCCGCTCCTGCTGGATGACGCCGAGCTGCTGTGTCTGGCGATCGCCCAGGTGCTCCTCGGGTTCGCCGGGGAGCGGCACTGGATCCGCTACGCCCGCAAGCATCTGCGGCACCTGTTCCCGTACATCCCTCAGCAGTCCGGCTACAACAAGCGGCTTCGGGCGGCCGGTCCGCTGATCGCGACGATGATCCGGGAACTGGCGCTCGTCACTCCGACCGGGGTCGAGGGCCTGCGTCTGATCGATTCCACGCCGGTGCCGTGCGGCATGTCCCGGGAGACCGCGAAACGCTCGGACCTGGCCGAGGAAGCCGGATACGGCTACTGCGCCTCCCACTCCCGGTACTTCTGGGGCATGCGCCTGTACCTGCTCACCTCCGCCGAGGGCATGCCGCTGATGTGGTGCCTGGCCAACCCAAAACTCGGCGAGCGGGAGGTGATGACCGCGATGTGCGAGGTCGACCACCACCTCGTCGCCGAAGGACAGGTGATCCTGGCCGACAAGGGGTTCGCCGGCGGGGAGTTCGAGCAGCTGTGCGCCGAGCTGGGCGTCCACTTGGTCCGCCCTGCCCGGCGCAACACCTCCGACCCCGCCTCCACCCCGACCGAGCGCAAGCTGCTGCGGATGCGCCAATGGATCGAAGCGATCTTCGACACCCTCAAAGGCCAGCTGTCGCTGGAACAACACGGTGCCCGCACCCACGGTGGCATCTTCGCCCGGATCGGCCAGCGCCTGCTGGCCATGGCCGCCGCGATCTGGCACAACACCAAGACCGGCGCGGCAAGCAAGCGATCATTGATCGCCTACGACCACTGACCAGCCAAGCGATCGGACTCAATCATCTAG
>NZ_JAAFYZ010000479.1 GCF_018274385.1 Catenulispora pinistramenti
GCGATCACCCGACGACACTCCGGCTCCGACAACGCACCCAACGACTTCGTCGGATCACCCAACAGCAGGACCCGGGTCACACCCTGCCGGTGCCGCCGGGTCCGGGTGGTGATCACGCCGGCCACCATCGCCGCGGTGTTGCGGCCCTTGGGCCGGTCCACCGGGACCAGGGCGTGGGTGTCGTCGAGGTCGTGTTCGGCGAAGTCGCCGAGGGAGTCGACGAGCTCGTACGGGTACACCGTGCCGCGGCTGGCCGCGCGCATCACCTTGAGCCGGTAGTCGTCCAGCGGCTCGATCGGGTCCAGGGTGGGCTCGCCGACGCTGAGCGAGGGCTCGCCCGCGGTGTCGAAGCGGACCCGGACCGCGATCTTGATCAGCTCGCCGGTCTTCCAGGACCGCTGCCGGCCGATGAGCTCGATCTCCTCCAGCCCGGCGCCGACCGTCGAGGGCAGGATGCGCTTGGCGATCAGGTACAGCTCGGAGCGCTTGATGTTCGACACCGGCCACAGGTAGACCACCACGCGGTTGGTGCTGAACCGCTTGTTGGACGGCCGCCGCAGCTGCGCGCGCCGGATGGAGTCCACGCACGCCGCGATCGCGTCCTCGGCGGTCGGCAGCGCCACCAGCCGGCCGTCGTGCTCGCGCAGCTCGGTCAGGTCGCGCACCTGCGTGAACGCGACCAGCCGGTCGTCGGCCGGGTTCTCGCGGGCCACGCACTGGTACAGGTACACGTCCTCGTCGGAGGACGGCAGCCGGGTCAGGTCGAACTTGGTCAGCCGCTCCAGCTGCATCCGCTCGGCGATGTAGGGGTGCAGGCCGCGGATCAGCCGTTCCTCGGTCATGCCGGTGGAGGAGCGCCGGAACGTGAAGTGGTGGTGCATCACCGCGTTGCGGCGCCCGGCCACCGTGGTCGTCACCCGCCGCACCTGCTGCGGCAGCGGGTGCGCGCTCATCACGCGCTGCAACTCGGTCGCGGCCTCGTCGGTGTCCGGCTGGTTCTCCCACAGCAGGTAGATGTCGGCGTCCAGGGCGCCGCCGCTCACCTCCAGCTCGGCCAGTCCGTCCAGGGCATCGCCGAGCTGGTCGAACGGCACTGCCGCCGACACCAGGCGGGAGCCGTCGCGTTCGGCGACCACGAACGAGGTGCCGGCGGCCTGGGTGGTCTGTACGTCGGTCAGGCCCTTGTTGCCGTAGTAGCGCCGGGTCAGGACCTCCAGCATCGCCGAGTTGTCCAGGTCCGGATGCACCAGACGCTGCGCCAGCAGCCGCACCAGCGGCTCGGTGCTACGCACTATCTCGGCGATCCGCTCGCCGCGGTCTTCGGCGCGCGGGTTCTCGTCCAGGTACCGCAGGTTCTTGCGGACCCCGGCGTAGACGCGCGCCCGGTTGCGGCGCAGCAGCGGCTGGCCGAACCACGCGTAGACCACCCCGCGCGCCAGGTCCGCGA
>NZ_JAAFYZ010000048.1 GCF_018274385.1 Catenulispora pinistramenti
CGCCTGACCTCGGCGCCCCAGCACCCCGACACCGCCCAGCACGCAGCAACCGCGACCAACCTTCCCGCTACGGGAGAGATCTCCACGCGACCGGCCTTGACCCTTCGGTGACGGCAAGGCCGATCGTTGTCTCAGCGGCCGATCCGGCCGCCGGGGACAAGCGATTCGAGGAGACCTCATGCCAAGCATCGTCACGGCCGACGGGACGCAGTTGTTCTACCGCGACTGGGGTACCGGCCGCCCGGTGGTGTTCGTCCACAGCATGCTGATGAGCAGCCAGATGTGGCAGCACCAGATGCACCACGTGGTCGAGCACGGCTTCCGCGCGATCGCCTACGACCGGCGCGGCCACGGCCGATCCGACGACCCCGGCACCGGCTACGACTTCGACACACTCGCCGACGACCTCGCCGCCGTCCTCGACGGACTCGACCTCTCCGACGTCACCCTCGTAGGCCACTCGATGGGAGGCGGCGAGGTCATCCGCTACCTCACACGGCACCAGGCCCGGCGTGTCTCACGACTCGCCCTCGTCGGCTCCACAGCACCGAAGCTGGACGTCGACCCCGCGAGTGGCACGGCACTGCTGCAAACACTGCGGGACGACTACGGCCGATGGGTGATGGACAACGCGGACGCCTCCTTCGGCACCGGACTCCCCGGCCGCGAGATCCCGCAACTGGAGAAGGACCGGACGATCCACGAGTGGATGAGCGTGTCGCTCCAGGCCGCGATCGCCTGCACCGCGGCCAACATCGCCGCCGACTTCAGGCCCGAGGCCAGCCGAATCCGGCTCCCAACCCTGGTGATCCACGGCGACAGCGACGCCTTCGCACCCCTGGAATCCTGCGGCCGCCGCTCAGCCGACCTGATCCCGGACAGCAAACTCGTGGTCTACCGCAACGGATCCCACATGCTCCACCTATCGCATCGCCCACAGCTCAACGCCGACCTGCTCACATTCGTCGGCGACCACACCCGCTGAGCCAACGAGGCCGCGCCGCCAAGCCCGCTCGACAGGAGGTACGACGAGCCGCCCGCCACGGGAAATTCGTCCGGAACCCAAGTGGAGATCCAGATGGTGGCTGACCTGCGGCGCCTCTGAAGATCGTGTGCCGCGTACGTGCCGCGGACAACCGTAAACGATCGAAAAATGGCCCTGACCTGGTCAAACCCTGGTCAGGGCCGCAAATTTTCATCCTGTTATGAGTGAGGCGTGAGGCACCCTGTTTCGCATGCCCCGATAATGGCCCTGACCTGCTGCTAAGCTTGCTGGGGCGGCCCTTTGAGGAAATGTCGTGTGGGGCTGCGCGCAGATCGTGTCAGGGGTCTGCTTGAGATCCTGCGGGATGTCGGAGCCGAGGGAGCGGTGCAAGCGCCGAGCGCATGATCTCCAGGCTCTGAACCCTCCTGAAATGCCGTTCTTGGCTCGCCTTGCCGGCCCGCATACACACCTTTATAGGAAAGGCCGCGTGGCTGTTCGCTGGTCTTGGGCTGGTACTCCAGGAAGCAGGGCGCGCGCCTGGTCACCGACAACGCCGGTCGGGAGCTCACCTCGGCGGCATCGTTTTCTTCGCCCCGGACGTCCCTCCGCTGTCACCGCGCGCTAGTAGGTTCACTCGCGCCGCCGCGGTTTCTGGCGGAACACCCCTGCATGTGAGGAGGTCCGGGCTTTGTCAGAGTGGGAAGAGCTCAGTGGTGTGCGGGTGCTGCCGGCCGCGCGGCCGCGGAAGCTGGCGAAGGTGCCGTTCGTGGAGCTGGCCGATGGTCGTTTGCAGGGCGTGGTTTCCAGTGGTTCGGACATCGAGCGGGTGTACGTTTCGTCGGTCGCGGCGGGTGATTTCGCGTTCGCGTGCAGTACTAACAACAATCGGCCGTGCGGTGGTGTTCGTGGGGCGTTCTGCAAGCACATCGAGGCGATGATCGATGAGGCGGTGGTGCAGTACGGCGGCCAGCGTGTGGCCCGCTACCTGCACGTGGACCTCGGCTCTATGGCGCCGAACGCTACTGACATCAGGTCCCTGATGGATCAGGTGCGGCCTTCGGCGTCGGCTGCGAAGCCGGCGGCTCAGGTGTTCAGCCGGTTCCTGCGCCATCTTGCTTATTTGGAGCTGGAGCCGACTACGGAGCCGCTTCCGGAGCTGCAGTGGTTCGCGCCGTCGAGGGCAGCGGTGTGATGCGCGCCGATCTTCTGGTCGAGCCCGTTGCCGGGTGTGATGAGGCCCTGGCTGTGGTGGACGGTTTCGACCGGGCGCTGGCCGGTGGGCTGTTGCGGCCGCGGGCCGGGGCGGATGTCGCGTTGGCCGCTCTCGCCGACGCGGTCGGGGGAACGCCGCTCGGCCCGCTGGTGACCGAGGCGGCGGAGAAGGCCGGGGCCGGGGTGGCGGGGGAGGAAGACCTGGTCGCCTTGGCGGGTGCGCGGGTCGCGATCCTCGGCTCGGTCCACGATGCGCTGGTGGCGCGGCTTGACGAGGCGACGTGGCGGACGCGGGAGGTGTGGCCGGGCGCTGGGGAGGTGACGCAGCAGTCTGCGAATCTGCTCGCCGCGGCCCGGTCGTGGCTCGCCGATGTGGCGCGGGTCGGATGGCACGGCATGGATCACGAACTGGTCGCCGGCGCGGCGCCGGTGGTGAGCGTGATGCTCCCGGACACCGGCTTGCGCCGGCTGGCGACGCTGCTCGACGGGTTCGCGGCCGAGCTCGCGGCCTCGTGCCCCGGTGCGACGCTGGAGCGGGTTCCGGTTAGGCGCTGGGCCGACCTGTGGTCCCGGGCGATGCTGCTGACGGAGCCCGGCGCGGCCGGATCGCGCACAGTGACCGGTGCGGGGCCGGCCGACGTGGTCGCCGCCGCCGGCTCTAGCAGCACGACCGCCACCGTCACCGGCCGCCTCCTCCCGTTGGGTATTGACCTGCACGAGCACGCGACCGCCGTCCAAGCCCAGATCCACGCCGTCCTCGAACCCGCGGACGGCGGCGCCCCGCGCCTGGTCCGTGCCAGCGTTTCGGTACCGAAACCGGACACCGTCGTCGGCATGGGTGTGTGGCAGTTGCTGCGCCCGCACATGTCGCTCATCGCGGCCTTCAGCGAGGGCCGTGCCATGGACCTTGCCGACATGCCGATCACCGCGGAAGGCGACCTCCGTTGGTCCGACGACAAGGCCCGCCGGAGCGAGCCGGCCGATCCCTTCGCCGCGGCCCGCCTCGTCCTGCCGACCGCCACCGCCGCGTGCACCGCGCCGCTGGCCCGCCACCCGGCGCGTATCGCAGAGCTCGTATTCCTGGAGGGTTATAAGGTCGCCGATGGGGTGCTGGAGCTTTCCGGCGGCCGTCTCGTCCTGGATACCGACCGGATCCCGGAGGCGAGTCCCCTGACGCCGGAGCTCGTCCGGGCGTCGACCTCTTGCATCGGGCTGGTGCGCTGGGACGCCGGGACATTCACCCTCCAGCCCCTGGCTGTGGAAGCCCCGGTCAAGAAGAAGGCCACCGCGGTCCACGCCGGGGCCTGGGCCGGCGGCACCGCGGACAAGGAAGGCGTCCAGGCCGAGAAGGCCGCGGCCGAGGCGGTCACGGTCTTGCGCGAGCGAGCCGGAAAGCTGCTGCGCAAATGACTGAGCCGATGAGTGAGGCCATGAGTGAGCCCGTGACTGAGCCCACGACTGGGCCCACGACTGAGCCCGTGACTGAGCACCTGGCCGAGGTCGACTTCCAGGAGAACCGCCGCCAGGTTCTCTACTGGCGCCTGCTGGCCCGGCTCTTCGACCACGAAGAGCAGGCCGCGCTGGAGTCGTCGAGCGTCGCCGTCGTGACCGACGTCGGTCTGCCGCGTGAGCTGCTGGACCAGCGGACCAGCGTGGACTCCATCGTCCAGCGGCATCCCGAGTTGGCCGCCGAGTTCGACGACTTGATGGTGCCCGCCGCTGATCCCGAGGACGAAGCCGACGACGAGGACGAAGCCGATGACGGGGGCCGTGACCGCGCCGCCGAGGTCCGCCGAGCCGCGCTCGTGTCGAAGATCCTGCTCAACGTGTTCAGCACGGGCAGCGGATCGGTGTCCGCTGAACGGCTTTCGCGCTGGCAGTCCGACGCCGGCTGGCTGGAGCGCGCGCTCGGCTGCCGGCCCGGCGGCCTGACCTCGGGACGCCACGGCGTGGCTGGGATGCCCGGCGGCGGATCCGGCTCGGCCGCCCCGGACCTGTCCAACCTCGCCCCGGCGATCGGCTCCGAGCTCGGCGACCTCGAAGCCGACCTGGTCAGCCGCATGCGTCTGCGCGAGGTCCTGGCCGACCCGCACCTGGCCGCGCGGCTGACGCCGAGCATGTCGCTGGTCGAACAGCTGTTGCGGGACAAGGGCAACCTGTCGGGCCTGGCCCTGGCGAATGCCAAGGCCCTGATCCGCCGGTACATCGACGAGGTCGCCGAGGTACTGCGTACAGAGGTGGAGAAGAGCTCGGCCGGCGCGTTGGACCGGTCGGTGCCGCCCAAGCGCGTGTTCCGGAACCTCGACCTGGACCGCACCGTCTGGAAGAACCTGACCAACTGGAGCCCGGAGGAGGAACGGCTCTACGTCGATCGCCTCTACTATCGGCACACCGCGCGCCGGACCACGCCGCAGCGGCTGATCGTGGTGGTGGACCAGTCCGGGTCGATGACCGACTCCATGGTGAACTGCACCATTCTGGCCTCGATCTTCGCCGGGCTGCCGAAGGTGGACGTGCACCTGATCGCCTACGACACCCGGGCGGTCGACCTCACGCCCTGGGTGAGCGATCCGTTCGAGATGCTGCTGCGCACCAACCTCGGCGGCGGCAACGACGGGCCGGTCGCGATGGCGATGGCCCGGCCGAAGATCGCCGAGCCGCGCGGCACCTGCCTGGTGTGGATCTCCGACTTCTACGAGTTCGACCGCTCCCAGCCGCTGTTCGACGCCATCCGCGAGGTGTACCGCTCCGGCGTGAAGTTCATCCCGGTCGGCTCGGTGACCAGTTCCGGCCGCCAGGAGGTCAACCCCTGGTTCCGCGAACGCTTCAAAGACCTCGGCACGCCGGTGGTCTCCGGCCACATCAGCAAGCTCG
This sequence comes from Catenulispora pinistramenti, assembly GCF_018274385.1. Taxonomy (GTDB): domain Bacteria; phylum Actinomycetota; class Actinomycetes; order Streptomycetales; family Catenulisporaceae; genus Catenulispora; species Catenulispora pinistramenti. The sequence goes on from NZ_JAAFYZ010000048.1 coordinate 5,072, forward strand.
TCCGCGAACTCAAGACTTTTCTGGCTTAGGAGAACCCTGATATGTCCGATCTGCTGCGCGCCCCCGCCGAACTGAAGTACGCCGAGGAGCTGGACTGGCTGGAATCCGTCGACGACGGCCCCAAGCCGTTCAACTGGCGGCTGTCCCCGAAGATGATCCGGCTGTTCGTCCTGGGTTCGGAGCGCTCCGACGGCCTGGACCGGGAGATCCCGCAGAAGTGGTTCGGCGAGCGTTCCATCGTCGAGCGCGCCATCGTCACCCTGGCCTCCGACCGCGGCCTGCTGCTGATCGGCGACCCGGGCACCGGCAAGAGCTGGCTGGCCGAGCTGCTGGCCGCGGCGGTCAGCCGCGATTCGACGCTGGTCGTGCAGGGCACCGCCGGCACCACCGAGGACCACATCAAGTACTCGTGGAACGTCTCGATGGTGATCGCCAAGGGCCAGTCCAGGGACTCGATGATCCCCTCGCCGATCATGACCGCGATGGAGGGCGGCGTGATCGGCCGGTTCGAGGAGCTGACCCGGTCCACCTCCGACGTGCAGGACGCGCTGATCTCGATCCTGTCCGAGAAGTACATCTCGGTGCCCGAGCTCGACGACGACGGCATCGTCTTCGCCAAGCCCGGCTTCTCGATCATCGCCACCGCCAACAGCCGCGACCGCGGTGTCAACGACCTTTCCTCCGCGCTGAAGCGCCGCTTCAACTTCGTGCGCATCCCGGTGGTGACCAACAAGAAGAGCGAGGCGGAGATCGTCCGGTTCCGCACCGAGGAGCTGCTGCGCCGGCATCAGATCGAGCTCGACGTCCCGCCGTCGCTGCTGGACGTGCTGTTGCAGAGCTTCGCCGATCTTCGCGCCGCGGCCACGAGCGCCGCCGGCGATGACGAGAAGCTGGAGTCGGCGCTGTCCACGGCCGAGCAGATCGGCGTGCTGGAGGACGCGATCCTGCACAGCAACTTCTTCGGCGCGCAGAATCTCAGTGCCCGCACCCTGGCCTCATCGCTGGTCGGGTCGCTGGCCCGGCGCGATCCGGAGGACCTGGCCATCATGAACAAGTACCTGCACGGCGTCGTGGAGCCGCGCAGCAAGAAAGACGGCGGCGAGTGGCCGGAGTTCCTGGAGGGCGGCCGCGAGGCGATCGCGGTGTTGTCGTGAGCGCCGCGGGCCAGGGCGTGGCGGCGCCCTTCGACGCGCTGAAAAGCCAGTTGCAGGAGGCCGCGACCCGATTCGCCGACGGCCCGGACGCGCTGGAGGGCATCCTGCTCGGCATCGTCGACGACGTCGACCGCGCGGTGGGCGAGCCGCTGGAGATCTTCCCGGTCTGCCACCACTCGCCGGCCTCCGCCATCGCCATGGCGCGGCGCCTCCAGGAGAAGCAGCCGAAGGCGATCTACCTGGAGCTGTGCGAGGACATGGCTCCGCTGCTGCCGGAGCTGCGTAACTGCAAGCTCCCGGTCGCGGCGCAGGCGTTCGCGAGCGAGGTCGAAGGCTTCCCGCTGGACTGGGCGCCGCTGTCGGTGATCGCGCCGATCACCGAGGCTTCGGCGGAGTATCAGGCCATCGCCTACGCCCTCGACACTCCGGGCGTGCAGATCGTGCTGGTGGACTGGTCCTCCGATCACGTCTTCCAGTGGGATCCCCGGAGCTCCGAGCCGGCTCCGGGCTCGGAGAACGGGGACGGGGACGGGCCCGATGATGCCGGCGATCCCGCCGAACCTTCCGAGCAGGCCGGGCTGCACGGCGACGCGGTCGGCGTCGAGATCGGCGACCTCCGGCCGCGCTTCGCCGAGCTGGAGGAGCACCTGCTGCGGCACGGCCGGGTTCGGCACTGGTCGGAGTGGTGGCACCAGTACGTCGAGACGCCGCTCGGCGACGCCGACCACGACACGTACCGGCAGGTCATGCTGTTGATCGGCAGCCTGTTCCGGCGGCTGGCGCCCGGGGACTCGCACCGTGTCCGCGTTGACGAAGACCGCGAACGCTATATGTGGACCCGTATTCGCGAGCACCTGACCGCGACCGGGACCGACCCAGCGGACAGCCTGTACGTCTGTGGGGCCTTCCACGCCGCCAGTCGCGTCGCGGAGTTCGGTGTCGAAGGCGCCGACTCCTTCGGGATCACGCCGCGGTCCGCCACCAAATGGCGCCACGGCTTGATCCCGTCCAGCCACGCGGCGATCGAGGCCCAGTTCGGGCTTGCCCCCGGTTCGGTGTCGATAGCGGCGACGACATGGGGCACGAACCTCAAACGGACCGGCGTCAAGCCGTTCCGTCTTGAGGGACAGGCCGGGGTGAAGAAGACGGCCGCCAAGGCCAAGAAGACGGCCGTCAAGACCAAGAAGGCCGTGGCCTCCGCCGCGGTCCCGGCCCCGGTTCCCGCGACGGCGCCCTCCGACCGGCTGTCGGGCTTCCTGCGGCGGCCGCCGGTGCTGGACCGGCTCGACGAGGCTGAACTGCTCGGCTGGTCGGTCGACATCGTGCGCTCCGCGCGCCGCAACGGCTACCTGGCTTCCACGGCCGACGCGATCGCGGTGTTCGAGACGTCGATTCTGCTCGCCGGCCTGCGCGACCGGGCCAAGCCCACGCCGTACGACTTCCAGGACGCGGCCGTCACGTGCATCGAGAAGGACTCGGTCCCGGGACGCCGGGACGTGCGGCGGCTCGTCGAGACGATGATGGGCGGCGACCGCGTCGGCCAGGTCGGCTACGACGCGCTCCCACCGCTGGCCCGCGACGTCCATGACCGGCTCGCCCCGCTGCGGCTGAGTCTGGACCAGCGTGGCGTGAAGCGCGCGCTGCTCGACATCGCCGGCCGACCGGAACTCGCCCGGTGCTCGGACGTGCTGTGGATGCTGCGCCATTTGCTCCCGGCCGGCGCCGCCCGCCCGATCATGGGCGAGCGCGAGCTGGGCGAGCGGTCCCTCCAGGAGTCGTGGGACCTGGCGATCGGCACCCACCAACGGGCCCTGATCGAGCTCGGCTACGAGGGCGTCAGCATCGAGCAGGTGCTGGAGCAGCGGCTCCGGCGCAAGGCCAACAATGCGCAGGCCACGGCTGCCGTTGTTTTGGAAGCCGTCGAAGACGCGCTGCTCTATCTCGGCAGCCACCGCCTCGCAGACGAACTCGGCACCCGCGCGCTACAGGTCCTGTCGGCCGAGCGCTCGGTCGACGACGCCCCGGAGGTGCTGCGGCGGATACGGCGGCTGCTGGCCTTCTACCGGACCACGGAACCGGTGTTGCCGGGGTGGATCGAGACGTTCGTCAAGACCGGCTACGCGCACTACTGCACGCTGCTGCCCACGGCGTTCGCCTCCGATGACGCCGGCGTGCGGCAGGTGGCAGCCATGCTGGGCTTCCTGTTCAGCATGGAGAGCTTGGCGCTGTCACTGGGCTGCGATCGCTCCCAGCTGGAACTCGCAGTCGCGCAGGCGCATCCGGAGGGGGCGGAGAAGATCGCGCTGTTGTGGGCGGCGCGCGTGCAGCTGGGGACGCTGTCCCGTGCCGATCTGCGGGACAGATGCGAGCAGTTGCTGGACAACCCGCTCGTGGTTCAGGCCTATCCGCGCTACATCAGCGGGCTGGTCCACGCGCTGGAGCCGGTGCCGGGGCTGGTGGACTTCGTCGTCGAGGCCGTGTCCAACGCCTTCGGTCGGCTACCGGACAGCGTCCTGCTGCCGTGGCTGCCGTCCCTGATCATGGCGTTGCGGAAGAGCGGTGCGGACCTGGCGTCCCTGTTGGTGCGGGAGGCCGGGCGGGTGTTCCCGGCACGGCTCGACGTCCTGGACGCTTGGGCGGCGCCGTGGAAGGGCGAGGCTGCCGATCCGGCGGCGCTGTCCCGGCGGCGTGCGGCTGGTCGTGATCCGGGCGGGCCGCTTGCCGCGCTGCTCCAGGCCTACCCGGCGACGTGCGAGGAGGTGGCCGGGTTGCTGGGCTGCGAGGGGGAGTGGAGCGTCGGCGGCGGGGCGGCGCAGGGCGGCCTGGAGATCGTGAAGCGGTATCCGGACGTGGCGATGGCACTGGCTGGGCTTGCCGGGTAGCTCCGAATTCGGCAGCGGCGCGGGCGGGGTGCGAACCCGGCCCGCACCGGTCTGCTTTGTGGACAATCCGTTGCCGGACGGGCTGGGGACGATCACAAAGCCTGGTGTCCAACGCCTTGCCCTTGCCGGTGACTCACTTGTCGGCCACTTGTCGGCCTGGTGCGTGCCGGCGAACCAGGTCGCCCCCTCCGGGCGCGCGACCTGTCCAATCTCGCGCTCCAAGCGCTGGCCGTCTTCGGTCGAACGCACTACTGGCGCACGGCTTTTTCGTCCGCGGCGACGACGGCGGCCCCCCTGCCCGCTGCCTACAGTTCACCCACTCGTAGGCGTGGCGGCAGAAGGAGCAGGGCTGATGAGCAGCACAGCGGACTTCGGGACGAGAAGGGCGGCGCGTATTCGCCGGGTGTTGGGGGTGGCGGCTGCCGCGTCTGTGGGATTGTCGCTGGCGGCGTGCGGCGGGTCGTCCGCCCGGGGCGGTGGCGGCGGCAAGGCCGACGGTAGCGCCACGGTCACCATCGGCATCGCCTCCGACCCCGGGACGCTGAGCCCGACGGCGGCGCTGGCCGGGACCGCGATCTTGATGATCGGGTACGCGTACGACCGGCTGATCCACATCTCAAACGACGGCAAGCTCAGCCCGGGCGTCGCCGAGAAGTGGACCGCGACCACGACCTCCGCGACGTTCACCATCCGGGCCGGCGTCACCTGCCAGGACGGCACGCCGCTGACCGCCGCCGACGTCGCAGCCGAGTACAACTACATCGCCGACCCGAAGAACGCCTCGCCGCTGCTCGGCGTCGTGGTCCCGGCGACCGCGAAGGCCACGGCCGACACCGCCGCGCGCACTGTGTCCGTCACCACGCAGGTTCCCGCGCCGTTCATCGTCGAGATGACCCAGCTGCTGCCGCTGGTGTGCCAGAAGAACCTGGCCGATCCGGCGGCGCTGGCCAAGACCACCAACGCCAGCGGCCCCTACCAGCTGACCCAGGCCGTCCCCGGTGACCACTACACCTACACCAAGCGTGCGGGTTACAGCTGGGGTCCGGGAGGCGCCACCGACGCCGATATGCCGACCACCGTGATCTTCAAGGTGGTGGCGAACCCGTCGACGGCTGCGAATATGCTGCTGTCCGGTCAGCTGAACATCGCCCAGATCAACGGCCCCGACACCCAGCGGCTGGACGGGGCCCGGGTCGGCAAGAAGAGCACGCTGACGCCGTTCGGCTTCATCACGTTCAACGAGGCCGCGGGCCACGACACCGCCGATCCCGCGGTGCGCAAGGCGTTGGTCGAGGCGCTGGATCTGAAGCAGATCGGCTCGGTGGCCACCGGCGGCACCGGGCAGCCGGCCACCACGATCGGCGAAGTGGCCCCGAGCCCGTGCACCGGCGACAGCGTCACCGGAAACCTTCCGGCGCACGACCCGGCCCAGGCCGCCGCCGACCTGACCGCGGCCGGCTGGACGAAGGGCGGCGGGGGCTGGACCAAGGACGGCAAGCAGCTGACCGTCACCCAGCTCCACTCCTCGCAGCTGGGCCCGGACGCGGCCGCCTCCTATGAGCTGGCCGCCAAGCAGTGGACCGACTTCGGCGTGAAGGTCCAGGACAAGGCCGTGGACGCGACCACGACGGTGACCACCCTGGCCTCCGGCGGCTACGACGTGTCCTGGATCCCGGTCAGCGTCCCGTTGCCGGACCAGCTCGCGCGGTTCTACGACGGCCCGACTCCACCGAACGGCACCAACTTCGGCGCGATCGCGAACCCGGACTACACCAGTCTGAGCAAGCAGGCGATGGCGGTGGCGGGCAAGGCCGGCTGCCCGTTGTGGCAGCAGGCTGACACGGCGCTGGTCAAGCGGGTGGACGTGGTGCCGATCGTCGACAGCCTGATCGGCTGGTACGGCAAGGGCGTCAGCTACGACGTCGACGGCTCCGGGCCCATCCCGAGCAGCCTGCGAGCGGGCAGCTGATGGCCCGGGTCGAGATCGCGAACGCCGGGGTGGACCCCGGCGGGCCGGCCGCCCCGGGTGGCGGCGCCGGCCGGACGGCCCCGGTCGGCGCGGTCCCGGTGCTCCGCCGCGCCGCCGCCGCGCTGACCGGCGACACCTGGCCCGGCTTCCTGGTCCGGCGCACCGGCCGGCTGTCGGCCTCGCTGGGCGTGGTGGTGACCGCGTCCTTCGCGATGATCCACCTGATCCCCGGCGACCCGGTCCGCGCCGCCCTCGGGATCGCCGCCGACCCGGCTCAGGTCGCGGCCCGGCGCCACGACCTGGGTCTGGACCGGCCGCTGCCCGCGCAGTACGGCAGCTTCCTGGCGAACCTGTTCCACGGCCGCCTCGGCGACTCGATCGTCTCCCAGATGCCGGTCTCGCAGATCATCTCCGACCGGCTCCCCGCGACGCTCCAGCTGGTGATCCCCGCTGTGCTGCTCATCCTGCTGGCCGGCATCCCGATCGGCATGCTGGCGGCCGTCCTCACCAGGGACGGCCGCCGCCGGCGCGGAGAGCTGGCGTTCGCCGCGACCACCGGGATCCTGGCCGCGCTGCCGGAGTTCCTGCTGGCGGTCGGGCTGGTCGCGGTGTTCGCGGTGTGGTGGCAGCTGTTCCCAGTAGCCGGGCAGTCAGATCTGTCCTCCTACGTGCTGCCGGTCCTGTCCCTGACCGTGGTCCCGGCGGCATCGCTGTCCCGGGTGGTCCGGGTCGAGGCGCTCCGCGTCCTGCGCGAGGACTACATGCGCACGGCGCGCGCCAAGCGTCTCCCGGCTCGCCTCGTCTACCTGCGGCACGCGCTGCCGAACCTGCTGACCTCGTCGCTGACCATCGGCGGCCTGCTGTTCACCTCGCTGCTGGCCGGCACGGTGCTGGTGGAGAACGTGTTCGCCTGGCCGGGTCTGGGCTCGACGATCGTGCAGGCCATCACGACCAAGGACTATCCGCTGGTGCAGGGCGTGGTGTTGGTCTACGGAGCCGCCGCGCTGCTGATCACGTTCGCGGTGGACGTGGCGGTCGCCGCCATCGACCCGCGCTCGACGGTACGGGGGACCTGATGGCCGCGACCACAGTGCGGGGCGTCGTCTCCGCCGAACCGCCGGAGTCGTTCGCCCGCCGGCTGCGCCAGAGCCTGCGCACCCCGATCGGCGCCGCGGCGCTGGCCGCCGCGCTGCTGCTGGCCGCGCTGGCGGTGGCCGGACCGGTGGTGTTCGGCGACCAGGCCTCGAAGATCGACACCTCGGCGATGAACCAGGGCGTCAGCGGGGCGCACCTGCTCGGCACCGACAGCCTGGGCCGGGACATCGCGGCCCGGGTGATCGTCGCTACCCGGCTCACCCTGCGGCTCGGGCTGTCCGCGACGGCGATCGGCCTGGTCGGCGGGCTGCTGCTGGGCCTCGCGCCGAGCGTGCTGGGCCGGCGCGCGGGCCGGGCGGTGACGGGCGTGGTCGGCGTGCTGGTCGCCTTCCCGGGACTGCTGTTCGTGCTCTTCCTCGCCACCATCTTCGGCATCGGGAGCACCGGTGCGGTGCTGGCCATCGGACTGGCGCTGGTGCCGACGCTGGCCCGGTTGATCCAGAACCTGGCGACGTCCGTCGCCGGCTCGGACTACGTGGCGACGGCGCGGATCCTGGGCGTCGGCCGGTTCCGGATCGTCGTCCGGCACGTGCTGCCGAACATCGTGGAGCCGGTCGTGCTGTTCGCGGCGCAGGCCGCCACCGGATCGCTCATCGCCTTCGCCGGACTGTCGTTCCTGGGCCTGGGCGTGCAGAGCCCGGACTACGACTGGGGCCGGCTGCTCAACGAGGGGCTGAGCCGGATCTACGTGAACCCGGCTTCGGCGTTGGCCCCGGGCGTTGCGGTGGTGCTGGCCGGGCTGGTGTTCGCGCTGCTCGGCGAGGCGGTCGCGCAGACCGGCGGGCGGCGCACGGCGGCGCGCGCGGTCCCGGCCGCGCGGACCCCCGTCGCGATGAACGCCGACGGGGGGCTCGCGCAGACTCCGGCGGACGTCGACGGCGACGCCCTGGCCCAGCTCACCCATCTGCGGGTCTCCTTCCCCGGCGGGCGGACCGCTGTCCGCGACGTCTCCCTGTCCGTCGCGGCCGGGGAGGCCGTCGGTCTGGTCGGCGAGTCCGGGTCCGGCAAGAGCCTGACCGCGCTGGCGCTGGCCCACCTGGTGCCGTACCCCGGCCACGTCCAAGGCGTTGTGCGCTTCGACGGGCATGACCTGCTCGCGGACCCGCGCTCCGGCCGGCGGCTCGGGGCCGAGCTGGCCATGGTGTTCCAGGACCCGATGACCTCGCTCAACCCGGCGCTGCGGGTGGGCCGTCAGCTGGCCGAGGTCTCCGAGGTCCACCTCGGCCAGTCCCGGAAGGCCGCGCTGGCCCGGGCCGTGGACCGGCTGGCCGCGGTCGGCATCCCGGACCCGGAGCGCCGCGCCCGGCAACGGCCGCACGAGTACTCCGGCGGCATGCGGCAGCGCGCGTTCATCGGCATGGGGCTGATGGCTGAGCCGAGACTGATCATCGCCGACGAGCCGACCACGGCGCTGGACGTGACCGTGCAGAAGCAGGTGTTGGAGCTGCTCGGCCGGGTCCGGGCCGACTCCGGCGCGGCGCTGCTGCTGATCTCGCACGATCTGGGCGTCGTGGCCGAGGTCTGCGACCGGGTCCTGGTGATGTACGCGGGCCGGGTCGTCGAGGAGCTGCCGGTCAGCCGGTTGTTCCAGGGCGCCGCGCACCCCTACACCCGGGCCCTGATCGGCGCGATCCCGACGATGACCACCGACCTGGACCGCGAGCTGGCCACCATCCCGGGCCGGCCGCCGGAGCCGGGGGAGGAGATCTCGGGCTGCGCGTTCGCGACGCGGTGTGCCTTCGCGCGGGACCGGTGCCGCGGCGAGCTGCCCGTGCTGGCGCCGGCCGCGGGCGGCGCCGGGCACCGGGTGGCGTGCTGGTACCCGCGAGCGGGGGACGGTGGCACCGTCACGGATGACACAGACACAGATGACACAGACACAGGCATCACCCGCGCCGAGTCGGAGGCGGTGGCATGAGCTCCCTGGAACTGCGCGGCGTAGGCGTGCGCTACGGCCGGTTCACCGCCGTCGAGGGCGTGGACCTCGTCGTCCCCGACGGCAGCGTCACCGGCCTGGTCGGCGGCTCCGGGTCGGGCAAGTCCACCGTCGGCAAGGCCGTCGTCGGCCTGGCGCCGCTGACCGCCGGCCGGATCCTGGTCGATGGCGCCGACCAGCCCCGGCGCCCCGGCCGCACCGCCGTGCAGCTCGTCTTCCAGAACCCGTACGCCTCGCTCGACCCCCGGCTGAGCATCGGCGCGGCGGTGGCGGAGGCCCTGCCCAAGGCTCGTCGCGCTGAGCGGGCCGCCGAGGTGGCGCGCCTGCTCGGCCTGGTCGGCATCGACCCGGCGCGCGCCGTCCAGCTCCCCGAAGCCCTGTCCGGCGGACAGCGCCAGCGCGTCGCGCTGGCGCGGGCGCTCGCTGCCCGGCCCGGGGTGCTGATCGCCGATGAGGTCACCTCGGCGCTCGACGTCTCGGTCCAGGGTGCGGTGCTGAACCTGCTGCGCCGGCTCCAGCGGGACCTCGGCTTCGCGCTGCTGTTCATCTCGCACGACCTCGCGGTGGTCCGGTACCTCTGCGACCAGATCGCGGTCCTGGAATCCGGCCGCCTGGTCGAGTGCGGCCCGACCGCCGAGGTGATGGCCCGCCCGGCCCACGAGACCACCAGGACGCTGCTGTCCTGTATCCCTGCCCTGCCCGCGAGAACCGCACCGGAGGCGACATGACCCAGCCCCTGAGGATCGACGACATCTTCCGCTTCGAGATCCCCGGCGACCCCGACCTCTCCCCGGACGGCTCGCGCGTCGCCTATGTGCTGACCGGACAGGACGAAGAACAGGACGCTGCGGCCTCGGCGATCTACCTGGTCGACGCCACGGGCGGCGCGCCGCGCAAACTGACCAACGGCCCGGCCGACGCCGCGCCGCGCTGGTCGCCGGACGGCACCGCGCTGGCGTTTCTGCGGGCCGGCCAGCTGCACCTCATCCGGGTCGACGGCGGCGAGGCCCGGCAGCTGACCACCGAAGAGTCCCGTGCGCCAGGCGCGGGGCCGGCGGCCTGGTCGCCGGACGGCACGCGCATCGCGTTCAGCGCACTCGACGCCCCGCGCTCCCCGGACGCGCCGGTGGTCGTCGAGGAGCTGCACTGGAAGGTGGACGGCGCCGGCGTGGTCGGTACGGCGCGGACCCAGATCTTCGTGGTCGACGTCGCCTCGGGCCTGATCGAGCAGCTGACCGAGGGCACCGACAACTGCGCGGCGCCAGTGTGGTCGCCGGATGGGACCAGGCTGGCCTTCATCGGCGAGAGCGGTCCGGGGCTGGAGCACCTGCGCACGTCGGCGCCGTACGTGATCGACGTCCGCGCGGACGTCGAGCCCGGCCGACCTCCCGCACCGCCGCGGCGCTGCGGAACCGGCATCGCGCTGACCGGCCCGCTGAGCTGGTACCCGGACGGCTCGGCGCTGCTGGTCACCGGCCGCACTACTGTCTCCGTCGGGCACCTCAACCTGCTGCGCCAGCCGCTGGACGGCGGCGCCCCGGCCCTGCTGGCCGCCGACCAGGATCGCAACGTCATGCCGGGCGGGCCCGGCTACCCCGGGGCGCTCGCGCAGTTCCACGGCGAGGACATCCTGTTCGCGGTCCGCGACCGCGGCTCCTCCCGGCTCTGTGTCCTGTCGGCCGATTCCGATCGGGCGCGCTACCTCGACCTGCCACAGCGGCTCAGCGTCAACGGCGCGAAGGTGTCGCAGGCCGCGGGGACCGTCGCGTTCGTGTACTCCGACGAGTCCACGTTCGGCGAGGTCGGCGTGGTCGACCTGGATTCCGGCAAGTTCCGCCGGCTCACCAGGCATATGGAGACGGCGCTGCCCGACGTCCGGCTGCCGATCTGCCAGGACCGCGCGTTCACCGTCTCCGACGGCGCAGTGGTGCCCGGCTGGGTGATCCGCGACCCGGCCGCGCCGGCCGGCGGTCCGTTGCTGGTGGATGTGCACGGCGGCCCGCACAACGCCTGGAGCCCGCAGGCCGACGCCGTCCACCTGTACCACCACGAGCTGGTGTCGCAGGGTTGGACGATCCTGGTGCTCAACATCCGCGGCAGCGACGGCTATGGCGAGGCCCACTACCAGGCGGTGGTCGGCGGCTGGGGCGAGGCTGACGAGCGGGACGTGCTGGAGCCGGTGGCGACGCTGGTCCAGGAGGGGCTGGTGGACCCGGCCCGGATCGCCCTGACCGGCTACAGCTACGGCGGCTTCATGGCCTGCTGGTTGTCGGCGCGCAGCGAGGTCTTCGCGGCCGTGGTGCCCGGAGGCGTGGTCACCGACCTGCGCAGCATGGCGGGCACTTCCGACGAGGGCCAGGTGATCACCGAGCTGGAGATCGGCGGGGCGGAGATGCTGGAACGCCTGTCGCCGCTGACATACGTGGACGCGGTCCGCGCGCCCACGCTCATCCTGCACGGCGCCGCCGACGATCGCTGCCCGCCCGGCCAGGCCGAGGAGTGGTTCCAGGCGTTGAGGATCCGCGGCGTCCAGGCACAGCTGGTCCTGTACCCCGGCGCCTCGCACCTGTTCATCCTCAATGGCCGTCCCTCACACCGCGTCGACTATTGCCGGCGGGTCGCCGACTGGGTCATCACCCGCACCGCGTCCTGATGCGACCTCTGGTATCCCGATACATCCTGATTGGAGTCAACGAATGACCCAGACCACTGAGACACCCGCCGTGCAGAGCACCCTGGACCCCGCGCTGACGGCCCGCTTGCAGGCCCGGCTGGCCGAGCTGGTCGCGGCCCACGGCGTCGGCGCCAGCCTGGCGGTCATGCACCGCGGCGAGGTGCTGGCCGAGGCCGCCGCCGGCTGGGCCCACCAGGGTGCGGGCATCGAGGCCACCACCGACACGGTGTTCCAGATCGGTTCGATCTCCAAGGTGTGGACCGCCACGGTGGCCATGGCCCTGGTGGACGAGGGTCTGCTGGAGCTGGACGCACCCGTGGCGGACGTGCTGCCGGAGCTGCGTCTGCTCGACGGCGCCGTGGCCGCCGAGGTCACGCTGCGGCACCTGCTCACCCACAGCAGCGGCATCGACGGCGACTTCTTCTCCGACACCGGCCGCGGCGAGGACAACCTGGAGAAGTACGTGGCGCAGCTCGCCGAGGTGGCGGTCACCCACCCGCTCGGCGCGACGATGTCCTACTGCAACGCCGGGTTCACTGTGCTGGGGCGGATCCTCGAGCGGGTCACCGGCGTCCAGTGGGACGAGCTGATGCGCCAACGGCTGTTCCAGCCGCTGGGCTTGAAGCAGACCGGCACCCTGCCAGAGGAGGCGCTGCTGCACCGCGCCGCCCTCGGTCACATCGGCACGCCGCCGGCTCCGGCTCCGGTCTGGGGCCTGATGCGCAGCGCGGGACCGGCCGGACTGATCCACTCCACGCCGCGCGAGGTGCTGGCCTTCGCCAAGCTGCACCTGGACGGAGGCCTGGCGGCGGACGGCACACGAGTGCTGTCGCAGAAGTCGGTCGAGGCGATGCAGGAGCCGCAGATCGAGGTGCCGGACAGCTGGTTCCTGGCCACGCACTGGGGCCTGGGCTGGTTCCTGGACCAGTGGGACGGCGCCAAGGTCTACGGCCATGACGGCGGTACCATCGGCCAGTCGGCGTTCCTGCGGGTCCTTCCGGAGCACGATCTCGCGATCTGCCTGCTGACCAACGGCGGCGACACGTTCGCGCTCTACCGCGCGCTGTTCGACGAGATCGCCGCGGAGTTCGCCGGGGTGCGGATGCGGCCGGAGCTGGAGCCCTCCGCCGAGCCGCTGGCGTTCGACCCGGCGGACTACGTGGGCACGTACGAGCGGGCCTCGACGCGGCTGGACATCACCGAGCGCGACGGCGGCCTGGTCATGACCGTCACGCTCAGCGGAATCATCGCCACCGTGGCCGGCGGTGACCCGATCGAGATGCCGCTGCGAACCTTCCAACCCGGCGTGTTCCTCACCAAGCGCCCGGAACTCGACGCCTGGCTCTCCGTGGTCTTCTACGAACTCGCCGACGGCACGAGGTACATCCACCACGGCGCCCGGGCCACCCCGAAGGTGGGGTGAGCGTGTCGCTCCACCGAGACAGGCCGGCGCGTCCGGACGCCGGGCCTGCCGGCCGACAGCTCGCGCTGCTTCGCCATGGCGACCGGACCGGTCGCAGAGCTTGTAGAAGAGGGATGAGTGAGCGGGAGAACTGAGAGTTCCGCGGACGCGGCGACCGGCGGCGCCATCGTCGCCTCGCCCCGGCCCCGGCATGAGTCGGGCCCGGCCGAACCACAGTTGCGGGCGCGGGCCGAGGCCGTCGCCGCGGCGGCGGCCCGCGCGGCCGGTGTCACGTTCGCCGAACTGCACACGATGTCCGAGATGACCCAGGCCGCCTCGCTCATCGATCGCGTGTGGCGTCCGGACAACGGCGCCGCGATGATCCCAGTGGCCTTCCTCAAGGTCCTTTCGGGGTGCGGCGGCTACGTCGTCGGAGGGTTCCACGGCGGCCGGATGGTCGGAGTCTGTGTCGGGCTGCTTTCCGAGCTCGGGCTGCACTCGCACATCGCCGCCGTCGAGGACCCGCTGCGCGGTGCGGGCCTCGGGCGGGCGATCAAGCTGGACCAGCGGGCTTGGGCGCTGCGCCGCGGCATCGGCACCGTCACCTGGACCTATGATCCGCTGATCAGCCGCAATGCCTACTTCAACCTCGCGAAGCTCGGTGCGGTGGCGGCCGAATACCTCACCGACTACTACGGCGCCATGAACGACGGGGTCAACGCCGCAGGCCCGAGCGACCGCATTCTCGTGCGGTGGGACCTGGCCGGCACCCACGTCGGCCGCACCCTGGAAAGCGGCACGGCCGTCCCGGCGCTCGACGGCGCCGTGGTCGCGCTCGGCCCCGGCCCTGACGGCCGCCCGGTCCTCGGCCCCCGTGGCGCGCGGCGGTTGCTGATCGGGATCCCCGCGGACGCCGAGGCGCTGCGCGTCTCCGACCCGGGCCTGGCCGCACAGTGGCGAACAGCGTTGCGCGATGTTCTCAGCAGCCTGATGGCGAACGGCGGCCGCGTCACCGGTTTCACCCGCGACGGTTTCTACCTCGTCGAACACCCCGAACAGAAGGACCACGTATGAAGCTGACCGGAATCGAACTGCGGCGGGTCGCGATCCCGCTGGTCTCACCGTTCCGCACGTCGTTCGGGACCCAGCACACCCGCGAACTCGGCCTGGTCCGCGTCCGCACCGAGCAGACCGACGGCTACGGCGAACTCGTCACCATGACCGCCCCGGTGTACTCGGCCGAGTACACCGACGGCGCCCTCGCGGTCCTGCGCGACCACCTCATTCCCCTGCTCGCGCAGGCCGCCGCGAAGACCGGCCTCGACCCGTGGGCGGTGGCACCGGCGCTCGCGCCGATCAAGGGCCATCGCATGGCCAAGGCCGCACTGGAGACGGCGGTCCTGGACGCCTGGCTCCGCGAGCGCTCCCTGTCCATGGCCGAATGGCTCGGCGCCACCCGGGAAAAGGTCGCCGCCGGCGTCTCGGTCGGCATCATGGACTCGGTCCCGCAGCTCCTCGACGCCGTCGGCGGCTACCTCGATGAGGGCTACCTCCGCATCAAGCTGAAGATCGAGCCCGGCTGGGACGTGGCGCCGGTCCGTGCCGTCCGGGAACGCTTCGGTGACGACGTACTCCTGCAAGTCGATGCCAACACCGCCTACACCCTGGCCGACGCGCCCTTGCTGGCCCGCCTTGATCCCTTCGACCTGCTGCTGATCGAGCAGCCGCTGGACGAGGAGGACATCCGGGGCCACGCCGAGCTGGCCAAGCGTGTCAGGACCCCGATTTGCCTCGACGAGTCGATCGTCTCGGCCCGGTCCGCCGCCGACGCCATCGCTCTGGGCGCGTGCGCGGTGGTGAACATCAAACCCGGCCGGGTCGGCGGCTACCTGGAATCCCGGCGCATCCATGACGTCTGCGTCGCCAACAGTGTGCCGGTCTGGTGCGGCGGAATGCTGGAAACCGGCCTGGGGCGGGCCGCCAACGTGGCACTGGCCGCGCTGCCGGGGTTCACCCTGCCCGGCGACACCTCGGCCTCGGACCGCTACTACCGCACCGACATCACCGAGCCGTTCGTGCTGGAGGACGGGCACCTTCAGGTGCCGCGTGAACCGGGGCTGGGGCGTACGCCCATCCCGGAGCTGTTGGAGGCCGTGACCGAGACGAAGGAATGGATCGCGCTGTGAACGACGTCGAAAGCGAGCTGTCGGCCATGTTCGCCGAGGCCGGCGTCCGCGGATTCCTGTACGCGCGCGATCTCGACGGCCCCGCGGCCGTCGGTGTGTCCCCGGACGACCCGGTCTGCCTGGCCTCGGTCTTCAAGATCGCGGTGTGCCTGGGCTACGCGGTCGAGGCGGAGGCCGGGAGGCTGTCGCGGACCGAGCGCCTCGCGGTGGAGCAACGGTTTCGCGACGGCGGCATCGGGACCTCCGGATTCGCCGATCCGGTGGAGCTGAGCCTGCGCGACCTGGCGCTGATGATGATGTCGATGAGCGATAATGCCGCCACCGATGTGGTGCTGGCGCGGGTCGGGCTGGACCGGGTCAACGGGCTCCTGGCCGCGCTGGGCCGGACCGAGACGCACCTGATCGGCGGCTGCGTCGAGCTACTCGGCTCGCTGCGAGAGCAGCTCGTCGGTGCCGACACTGACACCAGCACCAGCACCGACGAGGACCTGGAGGCGGCGATGGCGGCGCGCGCAGCGGCCGGGACGCTGATGGAGCTGGACGTCTGCACGCCGCTGCGGACCACCCGCAGCACCGCCCGGGACACCGCCGAGCTGCTGGCCCAGATCTGGCGGGATGAGGCCGGCCCGGCCCAGGCCTGCCAGGAGGTCCGCACGATCATGGGCCGGCAGATCTGGCCGCACCGGCTCAGCTCGGGCTTCGACGACAGCTGGCGCGTCGGTGCGAAGACCGGCACGCTGCCGGGCTGGCGGAACGAGGCCGGCGTGGTCGAGCACGCAGGCGGCGGCCGCTACGCGGTGGCGGTGTTCACCCGCTGCGAGCGCCCGGACTTTCGGAACCCTTCGGCGGATCGCGTGATCGGACAGGCCGCGGCCCTTGCGGTGGGGCACCTGCGGTCGCTTAGTGTGTGATCATGACACTGACGGCGGGACGGACGGGCGGCGGGCCTCCTGCCGCCGCCCGGGGTGAGCTCGCCGGATCCCGCGCCGTCGGCGGCTTCCTCGCGGTGCCGGGCCCCGGACCGCGACGCGGCGCGGCGGCCGGTCGTGCCGCGCCGACCCGGGCCCGTTCGAACGCGGCCGGTTCCCGATGAGCCTCCCCGAGCCGCCCTCCGTCGCTCTCGGGCGCATCATCTCCGACCTCGGTTCCACGCTCGTAGAGGTGGTCGCCGGCCGCCCCGACCCCGAGGTCGCGGTGGCGGGCGTCCTCATCCACGACCGCCTCGACGAGCCCTCCCGGCTGCCCGGCGCGATCGTGCTCGGCGTCGGTGTCTACGGCCCCGACCAGGTCGCCGGGCTTGTCGACCACGCCCACGGCCTCGGGGCCGCCGCGGTGATGGTGCGCTCCCCGGCGGTCGCCGACGCCGCGGTGGCCGACGCCGCGGTGGCCGACGCGGCCGCGCGCACCGGTCTGGTCGTACTCGGGCTGACCCCCGGGGCGTCCTGGGCCCAGGTCGCCGCGCTTCTCAGGTCCCTGATCTCGGCCGACGCCGCGACGGCCGGCCCCGTGCCGGGCCCCGACGCCTCGTTCGGCGGCGACCTGTTCGCGTTGGCCAACGCCATCGCCGGGCTCCTGGACGGCCCGGTGACCATCGAGGACCGCGGCGGCGGCGTGCTGGCCTTCTCCGCGCGGCAGGACGAGGCCGACGACTCGCGGATCGCGACGATCCTGGACCGCCAGGTCCCGGCGGACAAGCTGCGTGCACTTGAGCAGCACGGCCTGTTCCGCGCCTTGTACCGCAGCGAGGATCCCGTCTTCATCGCCGGGATCGGCGAGAAGCCGCGGGTGGCGATCGCGATCCGGGCGGGCGGGGAGATCCTCGGCTCGATCTGGGCGGTGGTGCCCGGCCCGTTGAACGACGACCGCACGCAAGCCTTCCGCGAGGCCGCCGGTGTCGCCGCGCTGCACCTGCTGCGGCAGCGCAGCGGGGCAGACGCCGACCGCCGGCTGCGCGCCGACCTGCTGGCCACCGTCCTGGAGGGCGGCCCGGCGGCGCCGCGCGCCGCGGCCCGCCTGGGCCTGGCCGCGCAGTGCGCGTGCGTCCTGGCGGTGGCCGTGGCCGGGGCCGCCGCGGACGATCCCGCCGCCCCCGACCGGGCCGCCGCCGGCGACCGCATCGCCGGCAGCCTGGCGCTGCACCTGTCGGCGATCCATCCGCACACCGCGGTGGCCTCGCTGGGCAGCGTCACCTATGCCGTGCTGCCCTGCGCCACCGACGAGGACGCCCGCCGCGTCGCCGAGACCTTTCTGGCCCGGGTCGGCACCAAGGTCCCCACTGTCGTCGGCATCGGACGTCTCGCCGCCCGGCCCACCGACCTGCGCCGCAGCCGTTCCGACGCCGACCGCGCGCTCCGGGTCCTGCAGTCCCGGGCCGAGGGCGTGCACACGGCACGAAACCCCGAGCACCCACACCGCATCGCGCGCTTCGCCGAGGTCTACGCCGCCAGCCTGCTGGACGAACTCGCCGACCGGATGGCTGTCGACGACGACCTGCCGGCCGGCCCGGTGGTCCGCCTCCGTGAGTATGACCACCTGCACGGGACGCAGTTCACTGAGACCTTGGCCGCCTGGCTGGACACCTTCGGCGACGTGATCGCCGCCTCGGCGAAGGTCCACGTGCACCCGAACACGTTCCGATACCGGTTGCGCCGACTGGCCGACCTGGCCGGCCTGGATCTGGCCGATCCGGACGCGCGGTTCGAGGCGATGGTGCAGCTGCGGTTGGCGCCACCGCGGTGACCGGCGTGGACCCGAAGACATCCACACCGCTCGCGTTCGGGCAACGCGGCCAGGGGCCGAGTTGTCAGCAACTCGACCCCTGCGCGGTTTCGTACGGTGTCTACCGGGCCCTGCTGTGTGGCTGGTCGCGGTAGGCGGGCTGCCACGAGATCTCCGGCTCCGGCTCAGTTGTCTTGGATACCCGGACCGGCGGCTCGGATTCCACCGAACCCTCCACGGACAACCGTGGGAGCAGCCGGTCGAGGATCCGCGGCAGCCACCAGTTCCCCCGGCCGAATCCGTGCATCAGCGCCGGGACCAGAATCATCCGCAGCAACAGGACATCGAGCAGGATCGACACCGCCAGAGCCACGCCGAACTCGGCGATCATCCGCTGCCCGCCGGCGATGAAGGACCCGAACACGCACGCCATGATCACCGCGGCGGCGCAGATCACCTGACCGGTCTCACCGTGGCCGACCCGCACTGAACGGTGGTTGTCGCCGGTCTTCGTCCACTCCTCGTGCATGCGGCTGATCAGGAACACCTGATAGTCCATCGACAGCCCGAACAGGATGCCGATGACCATCACCGGCACGGCGGAGTCCACCGGCCCGGCCCCGCCGGCGCCCAACGCCTCCGAGCCCCAGCCCCACTGGAAGACCGCGACCAGCGAGCCGAACGCCACCCCCATCGTGAGCAGGTTCATCGCCACGCCGATCAACGGCACCAGCAGGCTGCGGAAGGCGAGCATCATCAGCAGGCAGCCCAGTCCGACGATGATCCCGACGAACGCCGGCAGCTTGTGGTTCAGCGCGGAGTCGAAGTCGTCGGACATCGCGGTCTGGCCGCCGACCAGCACGTGCAGCGTCGTACCCCGCTCGGCCGCCGGGACCACATCGGTCCGCAGCCGGTGGATCAGCTCGGACGTGCCCCGGTCCTGGGGCGACGTGGTGGGCACCACCTGAACCACTGCCACCTTCTGCCCCGCCGGCAGCACCGGGGCTTCCACGGCGGCCACGCCCGGGGCGGTGTGCAGCCGCTCCACGAGCCGGTCCAGGGCCGGTCGGTCCGCGGCGGCCGGAACTTCGGCGACGAGCAGCAGCGGCCCGTTGAACCCGGGCCCGAAGCCCTTGGCCAGCAGGTCGTAGGACTGCCGTGTGGTGGACGCCTTCGGGTCGTTCCCGGCGTCTGAGGAACCCATCCGCAGCGACAGGACCGGCAGGGCGACCACCGCCATCACGGCGAGCGCCAGCACCGCCTTGCCGAACGGCCGCAGCTGAACCCGCCTGGCCCACCGGGTGAACGCGTTCCGCGCCTCGGCCGGCGCCGACCGCCGCGGCAGCCGCACCGAGACCCGGTCGGGGCCGGAGGCCCGCCAGGCCTTCAGCTCCTTGCGCTGCCGGCGGCTCAGAACCATGGTCTTCAGCAGGCCGAGCAGTGCGGGCAGCAGAGTGACCGCGGCGAACACGGTCATCGCGACGGTCATCGCGGCACCGAGCGCCATCCCGTTCAGGAAGTCCAAGCCGAGGGCGAACATCCCGAGCAGCGCGATGACGACGGACCCGCCGGCGAACAGCACCGCACGGCCGGATGTGTTCAGCGCCGCGGCCATCGCCTCCTCCACCGAGAGCCCGGCCATCAGCCCCTTGCGATGCCGGTTGACGATGAACAGGGCGTAGTCGATGCCGACGCCCAGGCCGACCAGCGTCGCCAGGATCGGCGTGGAAGACGGCAGCGCCATGCCATGCGACAGCAGTCCCACGACCAGCACCCCGGTGGACACCCCGGCGATGCCGGTGAGGATCGGCAGCACGGCCGCACCGACCGAACGGAACACCAGGCCCAGGACCACCAGCGCGGCGAGCACACCGACCAGTTCCTGCGAACCGCCGCCGCTGTCGGTGGCTATGGAGACCGCGGCACCGCCGAGCTCGACTTGCAGCCCGTCGGTCCGGGCCGCGTCAGCCAGCGCCACGACGGTCTTCGCCTGATCGACGGGAATCTTGCCCGCCTCCTGGGTGAACATCAGCGTCGCGTAGGCGGTCATCCCATCCGGGCTGATCTGCGATTTCCCCTGCGGACTGTAGGGACTGGCGACGGACGCGATCCCCGGCGCCTTGGCGATACGGTCCAGTGCCTGCGTCATCCGCTCCTGAACCGCGCCGTCGGTGACCCGGCCGTGCACCGTGTGCCAGACCACGCTGTCGCTGTCCCCGCCAGCGGCGGGCTGCACCGTCTTCAGCAGGTCCACGGCACGGCTCGACTCCGAGGCCGGAATCGACAGTCTGTTGTCATACTGCGGCTTCGATGCTCCGGACAACACTCCGAGACCCACGATGAGCGCGAGCCAGGCGAACAAGGTCACTAACCGGTGCCGGTGGCACCAGCGGGCGAGGGTGGTCATCAAAACTCTCCGATATCAGTTCACGCACCGGCTCGACGCACGTTCCACGACGCCGGGACGGCGCCGCGGACTGTGTCTGGTGGATGCAGGGTTTTCATAGGCTGTGGAACGCTGTACCGAGCGGCGCCTGAGGGATCCAAGACCCCGGCTGCGCGCCCCCGCCAACGACCGCATATGCGCGTCGGCCATCGGCGGGTCCGCCGATCTGTCCGATCCGCGCCGACGCCCGCCGCGGCATCGCCCGCGCGGAGAGCATGATCGCTGCGGCTCGCGGTATCGCGACGGCTGCCAGGACCGCCGCGCACTTCAGCGGGGAGACACCGGGTAGCGCTGGAATACGAACCCGACCAGGTCGCGCCGCAGCCGGGTCAGCCCGGTCTCGGACCTGCCCTCCGACCCGCTGCCGCCGACCGACCCGCTGCCGCCGGCCCGGGCGCTGCCGCCGACCGGGCGGTCCGGGCCGTAGGCGCAGTGCGGGGTAGTGCTCTTGCCAGAGCCGGAGGCGCCGATGATCAGGGCGAACGCGGCGCGCCGGATGGCGTGTCTGACGTGGCGCGGGGCGGTCGTGCGGCCGTCGGCCTCGATAACACGGTCCAAGGTCACCGCGTTGGTGTCGGTCGCGGTTCGGGTATCGGTGCTCACGTCCTAGACGCTAGTTTTCGATCTCCGCCACGAACACGGGCCGCGGTCCCGTCTTCCAGGTGTAGAGCGCTACACCCCGTAGGTGGGGAAGGCCGGGTGGTCCAGCCGCGTCAGGCGCCCGACGGGTTGGGGCGACCGGACGGGACTCAGGCCGCCAGTAGCCGTCGTAGCGCGGTCCGGCTGTCGCCAAGGTGTCGTCGGGTCGTAGCGGTCGTCGGCCTCGACGGCGGCATGACCAGGCGACCCGGCAGGAACTCGCGAACGCGCCCTTCGAGTACATCGAAGCCTGGTATAACCCGCACCGCCGACTCTCCACGATCGGCATGCTCAGCCCCGTACAGTTCGAACACACACATGCGCTCACCGTCAGGCGAGAGCGCACCGGACCCGTCCGGGAAACCAGGGGCAAGCTCACCTAGCCTCCGTGTTTCGGGCTGGTCAGCAGGCCTGTGGTCGGGGCAAGGCGGCGAGGCGGCGAGGCGGCGAGGCGGCGAGGCGGGCGAAGGCGGCGGCCAGCTGTCGGGCCCAGGGCCGGCGCTCGGCGATGCGCAGGTGACAACGTCGCTGACCTCGGGTGATACGGGCTGCGGTGTGCAACAGCCGGTAGCGCAACTTCTTCGGCTCGGCTTTCGCGAGTTCGCCGTCCAGCAGCAGGGCCTGGGTCCAGGCGAGCAGGTCGATCGCGGCCAGGGCCAGCTCCAGCCAGGCGGCGTTGATGGCGAACTGGCGGGACGGGAAACGGCCGAAGCCGGTGTCCTTGCCGCACCGGATGCGGTCCCCGACGCGGGCGTGGGCCCGGTGCCGGGCGTCCAGCCACGGCAGCGAGCCGGAGCCGGCGGGGCTGTCGGTGGCGATGAGCTGGTGGCGCATGTCTTCGACGGTGTCGAACAGGTCCAGCTGGGCGCCGGGATGCGGACGTTCACGACGCACGATGAACCGCGTGTCCTCGGGGAATCCGCCACTGTCCAGCAGCCCGGTCAGGTCGGCGACCTCGGCGCCGTCGCGCAGCTCATCGTCTGTGTCGATGGCCGGATACCAGGCGGCGGCCGGGAGCTTGACGACCGCTTCGCGGACCTTCTCATCGATGGGTGCCCGACGGAGAACCGCACGTCGCAGCTGGTCTCGCGCAGGGTCCTGAGGTGCGCCAGGAACTCCTTGGTGCAGCCGGCGGTGTTCGAGCCGGCGCGGCCGGGGCGCAGGATCGCGGCCAGGGCCTCGCCGGGGTTGTCCAGGAAGCAGAACATCGGGTGGTAGCCGAACGTCCTGTTCCAGGTCGGGTCGCGTCCTGCTTCTCCGAATGGCAGATCACGATGCTGGCGTCGATGTCCAGCACCAGCCCCGGTATCGCCTTGCCTGCGGCTCTGGCCTGTGGGAAGTCGCCGCGGGTATCAGTATGCTGCGCCCAGGGGACCTCCCGTGCGGCTGCTCGCGCGGATCGCAGCCGGGCCAGTGCCTGGTCGTCGATGGCGTCCAGCACCCGCCAGGCCGTGGCCGGCGACGCGACCGGCCCGAACAGCTCGCCTGATCCCGCAGCACCGCCAGGTCGGATATCGTCTCGCCGCCGTCGGCCGGCATCACCGCCACGTCGACTGCGACCCGGCCCGGATCGTGCCCGCCGGACCGCTGCCGCGACGGGGCCAGCACCGCCGAGAACGCCTGCTCAAGACCGGTGGCCTCGGCCAGATCGGCCAGCAGCCGGGCCCCGGCGTGCCCGACCACGCCCCGCCCGTCGGACGCCACGGACAACCTTGGACGGGATCTTGTAGTGTTCACCTGGAAAGTGCTCCTGCGCTGGGCGTTCTTACCTTAGACAAGCAAGATCATCCCAGCTCCAGGGGCACTTTCGCGTTCCGGTATCAGCCCCCGGACACCTCTACTGAACGCCCGAGGCTAGGGGTCAGTAGCGGTCACCGCTGCGCACGTCGGAAGTCTCCTGGGGCGAGGCCGGCCTGTCGGGCGAAGAACTTGCCGAAATTGGTGGCCTCGGTGAAGCCGAGGGCGTGGGCGATCGCAGATACCGGCTGATCGGTGTGTGCGAGGAGTCGTTGGGCTTCAAGGCTCACGCGTGCGTCGAGGAGTTGTTTGGCGGTGCGGCCGGTGGCGGCCTGGCAGGCGCGTGTCAGGGTTCGTGGTGCGTAACCCAAGCGTGCGGCGTAGGTCTCGACGGATCGCGTGGTGGCGAAGGAGCGTTCGAGTTCGCGGCGGAAGGCTAGATACGCGTCGGCGGTGGTCGCGTGTACGTCGTGGTCCACGTCGGGATCTGACAGGGCCGCGACGCGTAGGAGGAGTGCGCCGAGGAGCTGGCGGAGAAGTGCGCCGGTGAGGTCGAGGCCGGCTGCGTGCGTGGCCGGAGCGCCGTGCCAACTCCGGTACACCGCGGCAAGCTCCTGCACGGCACGATCGAACGTGCCGAAGGTGTCCGGCGGCAGCGGCCATGCGACCGGGCCGAATCCGTCGAGTACCGGGCTTGCCGGTGGAAGCGGTGGCGGGTAGTCGGGGGTGAACAGCAGGAGGACCGCGTCGAGGTCCGCGGGGTGGCCGGCCGCGCCGTAGGGCAGCCTCTGGACCTGGCCGGGCCGCAGATGCAGCAGGGTGCCCCGTACGCACTCGTAGTCGACGAAATCGACCATCGCGGTGCCCTCGCCGTCGCGCACCAGCATGATCTGGTGGAAGTCCAGACGGCTCGGCCGGCGCGCTACTGAGCTCTTTAGCCGGGGCTTCAGCTCGTCGAAGGTCAGAACCTCGATGCCGGCGTGTGGGCTGTCCGGGTTGTCGAAGGCGATGTCGATGATCACGTTGTCCATTTTCGACCATCGCGGGACCGAACTGCACCTCGTCTCCCATGCGGGGTCGAAGGCATCGTGGAGTCAGCACCAGAACCGCTTCGGAAAGTAGGGATTCTTCCATCATGTTCACTTCCGTCACCGACCCCGCCAAGCTCCCGATCCTGTTCCAGGACGCCCTGAACGCCGGCGCCGTCGAGGACGTCCTCGCGCTGTTCGCGCCCGGCGCGGGCATGCGCACCGTGGCCGGCGAGATCATCTCCGGCGACGACGCGTTGCGCGCGGAGATCAGCGGGACCGTCGCCGCCGGCGGCAAGCTGACCAACGTCCAGCGCCACACGCTGCTCGGCGCGGACACCGCCCTCCTGGTCACCGCCTGGACCATGGAGATCGACGGCCCCGAGGGCCAGCGGATCACCGCCACCGGCACCACCGCCAACATCGCCCGGCAGGACGCTGACGGCGATTGGCGGTTCACCATGCTCAACCCGCTCGGCACCGCCTGAGCTTCATCGGTCCTGCGTCCCCAGCCGCGAGCGGGGACGCAGGACCGACTGCGTTATGTCAGCGGCAGACGCGACTGGCGTGCTGCCCTACGACCGGGAAGACAGCCTCCTGAGGTCAGGGGACGATCGCATAGTTGACTTTGGTGGGCAGGTAGGCGTTGTAGTCTTCGCCGTTCTTGTGTTTGCCGGCGACGGTCAGCGCGGTGGATACGTCGCCGGTGCTCGGGGGTTCTTCGCACGCCAAGAGGAAGCCACGGCAATCCAGGTAGTAGCCGTAGGTGACGGTGATGACGGCGGGCTTGTTCAGGCCGATGCGGATTCCGGTACCGAGGCCGCAGTTGTAGTGCTGCCGGCTCCATGGCGCGTGGCTGACAAGGAGATCGGAGTTCCTGCAGGTGCCCTGGTAGGTCGTGCCGGCCTGCCACAACGTGAAGGAATCGGGGTAGCCGCTGTATTCCAGCGTCGGCCTCCACAGCGCGGGCAGGCTCATTCCGCCCTCGGTCCAGTGGAAAGTATTTTCCAGCGGCCTGATGGTGTAGTCCAGAGGCTTGCTGTTCTGATTGTGCTCGGTCCACTTGGAGTCGACCAGCAGAGTCAGGCTCGCTTTGTTGCCGTCTTTGGGAAGGACCAGGGCGACGTCTTTGTCGTCGATGCGCTCGGTCGTCCATTGTAGGCTGGCGCCCTGCTCGATCAGTTCTTCCGGGGTGGGCGGCGGGGTGGGCTGCCAGTCCTGTGAGCCGCCGGCGAACCAGCCCCAGATCATCTTGCCCAGCGACCACAGGGCCAGCCCCACGGCGATGACGGCGCCGGCCGGCGGGCACTTGATGGCCACGGCGGTCGCGATCAGCGACACGGTCGCGACGACGATGCCTTCCGCGTCTCCGTTGATCGCCGAGTCGACCAGCGAGAACACGTCGCCGACGCCGGGAATCAGACTGACGGCCGCCTTGCCGAACTTGACCACGCTGCCCTCGGCCAGGGACTTCGTCCCGTCAAGCGCTACCACCCCCTGGGAGACCTTCCCGGCGATGTCGGCGATCTCGTCCACGGTCTCGGAGCTGGCTCCGACCTTGCGCACGAATACGTTCTTGCTGGCCTTCGCCACGTTCCGCATCACCTTGACCAGGCTGCCGGAGAACGCGCGCGGCTGCGGACCGCCCGGCGCGGAGGCGTCCGGGCCGTTGGCGGCGGTCACCAACTGCGGGTCGTCCTCGACCTCCTGATCAAGTGCCTGGGTCAGGCTCTTGATCTCACCGGGAATATCGTGGACCTGCTGCGCGGACAACGTGCAGACCGCTCCGCCGTCCTTGATGCAGTCCTCTTCCAAGAACTGATCGAACCGGTTCGGGTCGGCCTGGACCTCCTGAAGCCAACCCGTCAGGTTCCGATCGGCAACCGACCCGGGAGCCGGCAGCGCGGCGGCCGCGGCCGGGCCCGCCGTCGTGGTGGCGGCGTGGACGGGCGCGGGCGTGGACTGCGCGAGCAGCGCCAACGCCAGCGCCGAGGCCACGGCGCACAAGGTTCGTCTCATGCCTTGACCATAAAGACACGAATATTCAGTCCGGGCGGCGACACGCCGATCGGCGGTACCGCGTCAGGCTGAAGTTGATCCGGACTACGGACTAGCTCAAATATCGGTCAGGACACTGATGAACAGGCAACTGGCACAGAGCGTTGGCCATCAGGGCTCGCGGAGCGGCCGTCCTGACTATGGGATCAGGGTTCGGTCACGGTAGCAAGGGGTCGGCGATGTTCTCGAAGCCGTCCGGCTGCCGCATCGCTACGGTCGCCACGGTCTTCCTCGTCAGTTTTGCTGGACGTGGCGAAGCTCCCGTATGACGAAGAGTCCTTGCCACGGACTTTCTTCTGGGAGCTTCACTTTCTGGGCCTGCCGGACTCGCCGTCTGGCGGGGCGGTGTGTGTTCTGTGTTCGGAAGGGGGTGTGGCTGTCGGCGGCACTGTGTGGGCGAGGTGTCGTTCCGGCGTTCCGGCGTCCCGGCGTTCCGGCGTTCCGGCGTTCCGGCGTTGCGGTTTACGGGACGGTGAGGAGGACTTTGCCGATGCTGCGGCCGGCATGACGAAGACCAGGACGGTGCGGATCGTGACGGCGTGGCGCATGAGTGGGTAGAAGGGCAGCACCGGTTCGGGGACGGCGTCGCAGGCGTAGCCGGCGATGGTTTCCGCCGGTGGCGATTACCGCTGAGGTGAGAGGGAGATTGGCGCCGAAGGCGCTGGTGTGGTTGGCGGAGTGGATCCAGACGCGCTGGCCGATCCGGGCGGTCGGCACCCGGGGTCCGACCCGGTCGATGACGCCGGCCCCGTCGTCGCCGGGGATCACCCGGTCGTGGGTCATGGCGCGGCCGCCGGCGCCGGAGCGGCGCTTGACGCCGGCGGGGTTGATCCCCGCGGCTTCGATCCCTACCCGGACCTCGCCGACGCGGGGTTCGGGATCGGGCAGTTCGCCGACGGTCAGGACTTCTCCGGCGGCGCCGTTGTGGTCGTACCAGGCGGCCCGCATCAGAGTGCTGTCTTCTTGGACGCGGCGGGCAGGAACTCCTCAAGGGCGTCGGGGGCTGGAAATCGGCGAGTCGGCCCTGGACGTCCAGGTCGATGAAGGACCGCCAGGCGGCCGCCCAGTCGGTGGCGGGTTGAGTGGGGGTGTGGCCGGGACCCGCGTTCGTGTTCGGTGTGGGTGATGGTTCTGGTGCCGACGGTCTCGGCCGATCGCGTACGGAGCTTGTCCTGAAGCCGCGGGCAGTGGAAGGACGTTCGGCCCTACTGCGGCCCGGGCCAGCCCGGCCATGCTTGTCGTGAGACCCGGCCATGCTTGTCGTGAGACAAGGACGGAAGGACAGAGGGGTGTGAAATGAGCGGTGTCGGCACCCGGCTCAGCGCCAGGGCCCTGCGCACGCGCTGGTTCGTGCGTGCGCCGATCGGGCTTTACCGTGCTGGGCTCGGCTTTGTCTTCGGCTCTCGGCTGCTGATGCTCGAACATGCGGGTCGCAGCACCGGTGCACGTCGTTTCGTGGTGCTCGAAGTCGTCGACCATCCTGCCCCGGGACAGTACGTGGTCATCTCCGGGTTCGGCATCGGGGCGCAGTGGTACCAGAACATTCAGGCCGACCCGCGGGTGAAGGTCTCCATCGGGCTGCGGCGCTCGATGCCCGCCACCGCGACGCCGATGACCGATGCCGAGTCGGCCACCGTGCTCGCCCACTACATCGAGCACCATCCGAAGGAGTGGGAGAAGCTACACGCCACCATCGAGTACGCCGTCGGCCGCTCGGTCGACACCTTGCCCATGGTGTCGCTGCGCACCGCCTGACATCGGTGGATGGTCGGAGCGGCTAGGTTGAGGGGCTCTGCGGATTTTGGACAGTCGATCCGGGGGCCGGTGTCTATGCTGCGGTCAGTTGGAGTCGTTCCTTGTGAGGTGCACTGCTCCGTATCTGTACCTTTCGAGGATCGCGTCGAGCTGCCGCGCCCGGTCGGTCGCCGCGGCGGCGAGCGAGGTTGTCGGCCAGGTGGAGCGCGCCGGTCGGGGTGACGTAGTCTGCGTCCGCCCAGACGTGGACCGCGTAGTCGAGCACGGTGCCGGAGGCGTCGCGCACAGCGTCCGGCGATCGACGCGAACCCAGGTCACAGTTGGTCGCGGAAGGACTCCAGTTCCTGGTGGCGTTCGTCTGTCGTCTCGGGGTAGGCCATCTTCAGGTCGGCCGGCGTCTCCAGGATGATCCGGGAGATGATCAGGCGGGCGTTGCGTTTGTCGTCGGCGGGCACGATCCCCAGTGGGACCGCGAGCGAGGTGGCTTCGCGGCGACCGTTGGCGGTGAGGGGCGCGTCGGTGGTGCCGGTGTGGCGACCGGTCAGGGTCCAATCGGTTTCACCGTGGCGGACGATGATCAGCTTCATCGACCAGCTTCATCGATCAGCTCCATCGTCGGCGCGGGCTCCTCTGGTTGTCAGGGGCTCGGTGGCGATCGGTCGCGGTCAGCGTTTGGCTGCCACCGGCTGCTGGTGTTGCGCGCACCAGTCGCACTTGCGGCGGTGGCCGGTGCCGGGATGGTCGGTGTGATGGGTCTTGATCTCCGCGGCGTAGGGGCAGTCGTCGTTGTCGTGGTAAACGGGATCGCCGGAATCGGTATCAGTGTGGAACGCGGCGGGGTCCACCGTGGCGGTGGCCTTCGCCGAGAGGGTGGTGCCGTGAGCGGAGTCCTGCGCGGTGGGCGGCTCGGCCGCATCCGGAGTGCCGGACTTCGGGGCGGGGTCGAGGATGCGGTAGGCGAGGAGTTTAACGCGGTCGCCGGCCAGGGCCCAGATGATGGCGTAGCCCCAGACGAACGCGACCCAGCCCCAGCCCAGTGGGTGCATGAACAGCCCGAGGCCGGCGATGAGGGTGGCGATGGCCTGGGTGCCCAGGACGGCGATGATCACGATGCGGGCCGGGCGGATGGACCAGAACGGGCCGCGGGTGCGGGTCAGGAATATGGTGAGGTGCCCGGCGACGGACAGCAGCAGGTACATCATGGTCTGGAGCTCGGGGCGGCCCAGGTGGAAGACGCGGTCGCCGAGGTAGAGCAGCCCGAACGCGGCGATGGGGCCCACGACGCCCAGAACCGTGGCGATGCCGAGAACCAGGCGCATGTTCCAGGCTTCGGGTTTCATCTTGTAGCGGACGTTGTCGTAGGCGATGGACAGGATCGCGCCGTCGTTGAGCAGGGCCAGCATCACGATCATGATCGCGGTGACGGGGAAGAAGTTGAAGACGAGGATCGCCCCGGTCACGAACAGCAGCACGCGCAGTGTCTCGGCGATGCGGTACATGGCGTAGGAGTTCATGCGCTGGAAGATCTTGCGGCTTTCCTTGACCGCGTCGATGATCACTGACAGGCCGGGGGTGAGCAGGACGATCGCGGCGGCGGCGCGGGCGGCGTCGGTGGCGCCGGAGACGGCTATGCCGCAGTCGGCCTTCTTCAGGGCGGGGGCGTCGTTGACGCCGTCGCCGGTCATGCCGACGATGTGGCCGCGCTGCTGCAGGACGTCGATGATGTGGTACTTGTGCTCGGGGAACACTTGGGCGAATCCGTCGGCGGTTTCGATGGACTGGGCGACGGCGGCGGTCTCTTTCTTCTTCACGTCGCCCAGGCCGGCCGCGTCGAGGATGTCGGTGCCGAGGCCGACTTTGGCGGCGGTTTCCTTGGCGATGGCGATCGCGTCGCCGGTGACTATCTTCACGCTCACGCCCATGGCCTTCGCGGTGGCGATGGTGGAGCGGGCGTCTTCGCGGGGCGGGTCGAACAGCGGGAGCACGCCCAGGAATCGCCATGGGCCGTCGCCGTCGGTGCGGGCCACGCCCTTGCTGACCTTGAACGTCGTGCCGTGGGCGTCGGTGACGGTGGCTTCGGTGCGCTTGTCGACCGGGTTGAACGGTTCGAAGTGGGTGATCGTGTAGGGCTGCAACGCGTTCTTGTCGGGGAGAGCGCCCAGGACGGCGAGGTCGATGGGGTCGTCGTTGTCGTCGCGGGAGGCCAGGGCGCCGGCGAGGATCACGTCGGCGGGGGTGTCGCCGATGCTGAACGGGTCGCCCAGGGTGAGGGAGTTCTGGGTCAGCGTGCCGGTCTTGTCCGCGCAGAGCACGTCGACTCCGGCGAGTTCCTCGATGGCCACCAGTTTGCTGACGACGGCTTTGCGTTTGGCCAGAAGCCGGGCTCCGACCGCCATCGTCACCGACAGCACGGTGGGCATCGCGACCGGGATCGCCGCGACGGTCAGCACGAGGGCGAACTGCAGGGTGGTCAGGACCGCGTCGCCGCGCAGCAGTGAGACGGCCACGATCACCGTGACGAACACCGCCGCGAGGACGATGAGGTAGTTGCCGATCTTCAGGACGGCCTTTTGGAAATGGCTGACGGTGTGGGCGTCCTGGACCAGTTCGGCGGTCTTGCCGAAGTAGGTGCCGGTGCCGGTGGCGTAGACCAGGGCGCCGATCTCGCCGCGGCGGATGATCGACCCGGAGAACACCGCGGCGCCGGGCCGACAGGTGGCCGACAGCGACTCCCCGGTGAGGGCGGACTGGTCGACCTCGATCTCGTCGCCGTCCAGGAGTCGGGCGTCGGCCGGGACGATGTCGCCCAGCCGCAGCCGGATCACGTCGCCGGGGACCAGTTCCCGCGCGGCCGGCGTGCTCCATTCGCCGTCGCGTTTGACGCGGGCGTTGACGGCGAGCTTGTCTTTCAGGGCGTCGATGGCATGGCCGGCTTGGCGCTCCTCGGTGTAGCCGACCACGGCGTTGGCCAGCAGCAGCAACAGAATGATGAAGAAGTCGGGCCAGTGTCCGACCGCGCCGGACAGGATGACCGCGACCTCGATCATCCATGGGATCGGTCCCCAGAAGTAGGACAGGAACTTCAGCAGCGCGTTGGTCTTGTGCTCGACGATCTCGTTCGGGCCGTACTTTCTCAGGCGGGTGGCGGCCTCGGCTCGGCTCAGCCCGTCCGGTGAGGTGTCGAGTTGTTTCTCGACCTCGGCCATCGGCAGCGACTTCAGATCGTGTTCCGGGTCCGGCTT
The DNA here is from genome assembly GCF_018274385.1 of Catenulispora pinistramenti. GTDB lineage: Bacteria > Actinomycetota > Actinomycetes > Streptomycetales > Catenulisporaceae > Catenulispora > Catenulispora pinistramenti. The sequence continues at coordinate 36,053 of NZ_JAAFYZ010000048.1, forward strand.
CGCCGTCGGGGAGCTCGTCGGAGTGGACGACGTGGATTTGGAGGTGTCGGCGCTCATGATGTGCCAACCGGCTCCATGCCCTTCGAGAGCAGGGGGCGAATCGGCGCAAACGGGTTGCAGGTTGTCGTCGGCATCCGCGCTCACCGCTATGACGACGGGCCCGGGTGGCAGAGCGGACATGGCAACCGGGGTCTGTGGCGGTCGAACCTGACGCTGGCTTGCTGGGACGGAGCATCGACGGATGCCATCGCGATGCGACCCGCGCAATGGGATGAATTCGCCCGATCGAAAGGCCTTGATACTGGGCTTGTCGGTGGCGAACTGGACAGCCACCGGGGACCCGGGCGACATACCAACCCTACGCCCTGCAGCGACGAGACGTTAGTGGCAGCCATGCGGGGGGACTACGGTTTCCGGTTCCCGTACAAACCCCTCCGGCTCGGGCGGATCCAGACCTCTCAGTGGAGAGTCGTCACGGGCGGTCCGCACGGCGGTCATGCTGCTGGTCGTCGTGGAGTCGGTCATCGGTCGGCGCCGGTCGAGTCGGCGCCGCGGTGTGCGGCATCGACCGATCTGCCGCGCGTCCGGTAGGCAGGGGCCGAAGCCCAACAACGAGCAGGATCGCGTGGCGGCCTGTTGCCGTGTCCAATGCGGCGACTCCCATGGGCTAGATGATTCGGAAAGTGCACAGGGCGCGGCGATCCGTGCCTCGCGTGTCTGGGGGACGGTGTCTGGGGGCGCCGTGTGCGGATGGAGGCAGGCGGCCTGCATGATTCCGGGCGCGTGTACCGGGAGGAGTTTGATGACGACGAGCCGATCGCTCCGTAATCGGCACTGGTTGAGATGCGCAGTGCCGTCGAACGGTTGCGGCGGCACTGCAAGCCGGCATGTGCCCCGACCAGGCTGCGCCACCTGACGGTGAAGGGGAGGACCGCCGGGAGCGGTGACCGACGGGGGCCGGCCGCCGCTTGATGACGCTTCCCCGGGCGGCTGGCCCCCTGCCAGCCGCCTCGTCGGGGCCGGCGAGGCGGGTCAGACGGTTTGGACAGGGCGGCTGTGCGCCGCGGCCAGCACCGCCTGGTGGGTGATCCATCCGGACAGGCCGGTGCCTGCCTCATCCACCACCGGCAGCCCTGACGGATCTGCCGTCACCAGGGCTTCCAGCGCTGTGGCCAGTTCGCTGTCGGCGTGCACCGGTTTCGGGACGGTGAGGACTTCGCGGACCGGTTCGCCCTCGCGTCCTCCTTCGGCCAGAACCTCGGCGACCGCCCGGGCGGAGGCCACCCCCAGGAACGACCCGTCGGTGTCGGTGACCGGCAGGGCGCCGTGCCGGGACACGGCGAGGGAGTCAGCAGCCTGTGACAGTGAGATGTTCGCCGGCAGCGGTGCGGGGACCGGTTCCATGACGGCGCCGACGGTGATCCCGGTGAACGGTGAGGCCGGTGCCGGGGCGGACAGGTCGATGCCGCGGCGGCGCAGTTTGAGGGTGTAGATGGTGTCGCCGGTCAGCAGTCTGCTGGTGAGTGTGGCCAGGACGATCGCCGCCATCAGGGAGACGATGATGGAGTATTCGCCGGTGAGCTCGAACATGATCACCACGGCGGTGATGGGGGCGCGCGCGGCCCCGGCGAACACGGCGCCCATGCCGATCAGGGCGTAGGAGCCGATCCCGCCGGCCGAGGCGCCGAACACGTGGTGTGCGATCTGGCCGAAGGCCGACCCGAGCATCGCGCCCATGAACAGACTCGGAGCGAACACCCCGCCGGAGCCGCCGATCCCGATGGTCAAACTGGTGGCTGCGATCTTCCCGACCAGCAGCACCAAAAGGAACCCGATCGCGTATTTGCCGGCCACCGCGTCGCCCAGGACCGGGTATCCGACCCCGTACATCTCCGGCAGCAACAGCAACAGGCCGCCCAGCAGCAGCCCGCCCACGGCCGGGCGGGCCCACTCCGGCCAGCGCCAGGCCCAGTCGCAGGCGTCTTCAATCAGATAGAGGATCTTGGAGAAGGCGACGCCGGCCGCACCGGCCACCACGCCCAGCACGGCGAACAGCGGCAGTTGTCCTGGGCTGGAGGTGTGGAAGGCGGGGAGCACCAGGAACGGCTCGTTGCCGAACGCCGCCCGGCCGATCACGGACGCCACCACCGAGGACAGCACGATCATGCCGAAGCCTTCGGCGGCGAAGGAGGTGAGGATCAGCTCCATCGCGAAGAACACCCCGGCCAAAGGCGCGTTGAACGTCGCGGCGATCCCGCCGGCCGCACCGCACGCGACCAGCAGCCGCATCCGGTCCTCCCCGGCGCCCACGACACGGCCGAAGGTGGAACCCAGCGCGGAGCCGATCTGCACGATCGGACCCTCGCGGCCCACCGAACCGCCCGAGCCGATACACAACGCCGAGGCCAGTGACTTGACCACTGCCACCTGCGGGGCGATCCGGCCGCCCTTGCGGGCCACGGCGTACATCACCTCCGGCACGCCGTGTCCGCGCGCCTCGGGGGCGAACTTGTAGACCAGGGGCCCGTATATCAGTCCGGCGAGAACCGGGGTGAACAGCACGAACCACATGCCCAGCCCCGGCACGTGCGGGTTGGCGGTGTGGCCTGCGGCCGAGTAGTCGGCGTGCCCGGAGAACAGCTGTGTGAACGTCTTGATCAGCCAGCGGAACACGACCGCCCCGGGTCCGGCCCCTGCACCCACGAGCAGCGCCAGCACCACCAGAGCGCTCCGGCCGACAGCCAGAGCGTTCATCGCGCGGTTCAGCCCACGCCGGGAAGGCAACGGCAGGTTGCGGGAGGGTACTCGGGGCGACGTATCACTCGCGGTGGTCATAATTTGCATTATGCAAACAAGGTGGCCGTCGGCGTCAAGCCGGTCTCATGCCCGCTGGATCGCGCGGCGGGGCCAAGCCGGCTGTCTTGCCCGGCAACACGTGCGCTGAAGTCGAGTGGCGCAGGCGGTGCTTGGGGCGATACGTGAGCGGAGTCACGTGTCACTCGCCTACGCCGATCTTGCGTGGGCGGCGGTTCGCACGAAGTCGCCGTCGAACATGACTTGGGCCGGGTAGCGCACCTCGGCGGATATGGAAGTCTCCAGCGCGGCGGCGGTACGGCGAGCCGTGTGCTCCTCCAAGACCGCCGCGATACTCGTGGCCGCCTCGATGGCCGAGAGTGCTTGCAACTCGCGGCACAGCAGGGCCGCCGGGTACAGCAGGAGCTGCCCATGGCCGGCGGGAGTCGCGGGATGGCGTAGTTGGCGGGCCGCTACCTCGGCGATCGCACCAAGTCGTTCACCCGGGAAACGCGCCGCGAGGTGGGAACAGAGCTTTGCTGCCGTTGCGAGGTCATCTGACGGGACGACGATGACGGGCCTGAAGCGATTCGCGCCTTCCGGGGGGAGGAAACGGGCCAGAACCTGCGCGAAATCGTCGCGGTGGATTCCGCGTCGGGTGTAGCCGTAGCGCCCTGCGGTCAGTAGGTCCGAATCGGTCATGTGACCACCTCTGGTAGCTGCGATCGGAGGCGGCTGCGCGGACGTTGCCGGTCTGACCGGCGGTGTCCATGGCTGCCCAGCCGGCCCGGGCCAGTTGGCGCCTGCCAGTCCACCTCTTCGTTTGCATTATGCAAAGGTAGTGTGGGCGCGTCAAGCCGATCGGATGTCCGACGCGCTGGGGGCGGGCGCGGTAGAACAGTGGACATGAGTCCGCGAGTTACAGGCGCAAGGAACAGCGCAACGCCTTCGGCGCAGGCGACCCGAACCGGCACCGAGGCTGTCGGCGATGTCGACCGGGTCACCGAGGCGGTGCTGACCGCCTCCCGTCTGCTGGTCGCGGTCTCGGCGCGCTCGCTGAACGAGGTCGAGGAAAGCCTCACGCTGCCGCAGTTCCGCGCTCTGGTCGTTCTGGCCTCCCGTGGCCCGCTGCGCCTGACCCACCTGGCCGAGCACCTGGCGGTCAACCCCTCTACCGCGATGCGCATGGCCGAGCGCCTGGTCGCGGCCGGGATGATCGACCGCGCCCCCAATCCGGAGAACCGGCGGGAGTCCATCCTGGCCCTCACCGACACCGGGCGCCGGGTCGTCGAACAGGTGACTGGAAGGCGGCGTACAGAGATCGCCGCCATCGTCGAGCGTATGCCGACGGCCCATCGAGACCGCCTGGTAGAGGCACTGGAAGCGTTCAGTGCCGCCGGTGGCGAACCAGGGGCCGGGCATGACCCGATCCCGTTGGGCTGGGAGTAGCCGACCCGCGGTTGCGGGGCCACCGCTCTCAGATCGGCCGGCGCACCGTGATGATCCTCGCGGCGACAACGGCGACCGCGGTGACCGCGACGACAGACGCGACGAATGCCAGATGCTCTGGGGAGCCGAAGATCCCGTCAGGCCAGCCGCAGACCACAGCCGGCGCTATGGCGACGGCCCCGGCCACCGCGGTACGCCACGCCCGGCCGGTCAGCAGCACACAGCACGGCCTGACGATCAGCAGCCCGATCAAGACCAGGTGACGACCCGACAGCACATCGAGCCCCGCCACCGCCGCACTCCAGGCCAGCCCCGAGCGGAACATCCACCCCACGGTCCGATCCGACAACGAGGCGGTACTGCGAGGGCTGGACGAAAGTCGACCTGCTTCGTTGGCTTGATTGACGACCTCCTGACAAGTGCTGAACACAGATGGGTGAACGCGCTGTGCATGATCATCCCGCCATCATCGTCGATGACCTCCCGGCTCCGGCCGGAGTCCTGGCTGCCGGGCTTGAGGATGCTTTGGTCGGCGAAGGCTGGGGGCAGCCGGTCCACGACTTCCTCATGGGCTCGCACGGGGTTACCTTCAAGTACCCCGAACGGCGCTTGCGTCTGTATATCGTCGACGGACCCGGGCGGCCGACCCGTTGCGATCTTGAATGTGACGACGTGGATGGCCCGTGGTCGGTGATGATCATCGGCCCGACAGTCGGCGGACTTCAGGCCGCTTCCCGTGTCGCCTGCGCTGAGACGCGCGACACCGAGGCCGATCTGGTCGTTTCGCTGCGCGTCGCCGGCTGGGCGGTGGATTTGCGGCCGAACAGGCCCGATGAGCGCCCGTGGGCCACTCGTCCGGATCGGAGACGCTACGTGGCCAGGGTGCCGGGAAGGACAGGCGGTCGTGCCAGCGAATGGTATGTCCAGGGCGCCGGCCTCGATGTGAACGCCAGCGGGTCCACTCCGTACGCCGTCGTGGCTGCGCTGGCCCTGTCTTGACCTCGCGGTACATCCCGCGCCGTCCGGCACGCGTGGCGTGGGAGTCCCGAGTGGAGATCCAGAATGCGGCTGACCTGCGGTGTCCTTCAAGATCGAGATCGTGTGCGCGTATGTGCCGCGGACAGCCGTAAACGATCGTGGACAGTCGGGCAGAGCCGGGTGGCTCGTGATGGCGGGGTCTCGTTCGGAATCAACAGATTGAGGTAAGAAAAAAGGGCCTTGACCTGGTAATCTCCTGGTCAAGGCCGCAAATTTTCATTCTGTTATGAGTGGGGCGTGAGGGACTCGAACCCACGACCAAGGGATTATGAGTCCCTATACCTTTCCACCTGTACAGGCACCCTGACCTGCGGCGAGCGGACCATTGAAGTCGGCTCGTGGGCAAGTTTTGCCGCGTATGTGCCGCGTTCTGTAGACGACATGAGTGCTGCGAAGAGCGGAGCTTCAGAAGTCGGCAACGGCGCGGAGAGGGACGACCATCCCTGCGTGGGCAGCGAGGCTGTAACCCCCCAGTTGAGCCGGTCGGACCGTGTGATCTCCAGCTGTTGGCAACCGGGGTCCGAGGCCCTGGGATTCTCATCGCTCCGCAAGTCGTCCAGCAGATTGCTAGACCGCGTTCTCCTACCGGAGTACGGGTGGCTTGACCTGCTTGGACACGTCACGACGGAGCAGAACCGCTACGGAACTCAGAACGCGTCGCGTCAGGCGGTAGGCCATCGACAGGAACATCCCGTCAGGATCTCGACCCGACGACCACGGGTTGCAACTGACCAGGTCGCAGGCACAATCGTGTTTCCGAGCCCCACACGGTGGCCGAGTTTCGGTTCAGGGTCCTTGTAACGATTGGTCCACGGGAGAAGTCAGACTCTACCCACGGGGCTCGATCATGTGGTTGAGATACCTTGTCTCAACCACATGATCCGGACTGCAAGGTCAAGGAAGTCGGAACGGTGCTGGGCCTGCCGGTCGAGGAGCGCGGCAAGCTGGAGCCGCTGCGCGGGAAGATGAACAAGCTCGCCGACCGCGGCTGGCTGCGCAAACTCGGCGACGGCCGGTTCGCGATCGCGTTCTGAGGTGCTCTGGCAGCACTCCTTACCGGCGCGGGATCACATGCGGGTCGTTAAATAGCCGTTGACCTGCACGTGAACACGGGGGTGCGTCACGTGGTCGGCGGCTGTGGGGACGCGGGACCGTGCCTCGGGCCGCTCGGTGTCGTCCCGCACACGGACGATTATGCGGACGCTTATACGACTACAAACCGGGCGGCCTCGAACGGCGTTCGGTAAGGGATGCCATCCCAACTACGAACCGGCCTCGATTCGATCTCCCTGAGCATCATCTGCACCCCTACAGCATCAACGCATCACCGCGCCAGCCCCCGACCCTACTGGGCTTTGGGCGGCCGGCATCGGCCCGGCTGGCTCCGGCATGACCACCGAATGCTGCCGTTGCCAACATCAGCACCTTGCCACTGCTCACAACGAACGCCGGTCGCCGGGAATAGCTCACTGCGCGCTTGTCAAAGGCGTGCTATTCGATTGATTGTGACGAGCGGCCGGGGAATTAGTTGACGAGCTTCCTAATTGCTGCACTGACATTAAGGCTGGACAACTCCGATTGGTTGGTCAGCACAGCGGTGTTTGCCCTGCGCTGAGCAGACCCGATGACGACGAAACGGGTCTCTGGATGGTAGGCGGCTGCATCGTCCGCTGCCTGCGCAGGTCCATTTCCGACTGCGACGATTACAAGACAATTTTGCTGAAGGATGCCGCTCAGGTAGGAGTCGGCATCCGGCGCCTTCGGCGGTATCGTCGTTCGTTGGATGTTGATGCCACCACCTTTGGCGAAATCCTGCATTCCCGCCCACGCGGTCTGTGCGGCGGGGGATCCGTCGGTGAGCAGGCAGACTCGTTTGTTCGCCGCGACTGTGCTCACCGGTTTGGGCGGCACCGGGGCGTGGCGCGATCCCGAACGTGCGGCCATCACGGCGACAGCGCCGCCGACGACAGCGATGGCCAAAAGTCCCCCCAAGGCGCCTCGGCGGCTCAGGCGTGGCACGGTTCACCGATGCTTCGATCGATTGTCACGGGTTCCATGCCTACCGCAACGGCATGGCCTTCGCAACTGATCTACCAGGCGCTCTAGGTGTTAGAACGCGGCGAGCGTCTTCGAACATAGTAACGATATCGTAACGATGTTCGATCTCTGACATTCTGCGGCGTGACTGACTCTGAAGCGCTCAATTACGATCAGCCCGCGAACGGGGCGCTCGACAAGTTGCACGTGTTGTTTGGCACATGGAAAACGAGGGCTCCGATGCGTGTACTTGGCGTGCGTTCGATCGTCCGGCGTTCAGTGGCTCGCTTCGGCGTCGTTGGGCTGACGGTGACTGTGGGCTTGTCCCCGACGTTGACGCAGGCGGCGCAGGTGCCGGGCTACGTGTGGGGCTTCTCGCAGAGTGATCATGGCGGCTCGCCGGCCACACCAAAACAGCCGTCTGGGACGGCCGTCGGCAAGGCGCACTACGTGCCGGCTAGCGCTACTCGGGCTACCAGCGGGGCGAAGGGCCATCCGGCTGGTAAATCGCCATATGAGCTGCCGGCCGACAAGCCGCATGCGAAGACCTCGAAGCCCCGCACCTCAGACGCCCCGAAGGCTGCAACGCCGGTAGCGACGCGGGCAGTGACATCGGCCGCGGCGGGGAAGAGCAGCTTTGACGCGACGGCGAGTGTGCGGCAGGACCGCATGGGTAATGCTCAGACGGCCGTCTTCAAGAACCCCGACGGTACGTACACCGCTCGCCTTTACCCCGTACGCACCCAATATCAGCTGCCTGATGCATCGTGGGCGCCGATCGACCTGACGCTCGTCGTCGGGGCGGACGGGCGTCTGCACCGGCGTGCTGACTCCATGGATACAAGCTTCGCGGCTACTGCCGACGGGCCCGAACTGATGGCCCTCAACACCGATGCAAAACATGGCGTGTCGTTCTCACTTGCGAGCGCGCAGTCTGTCGCCGGTCAAACGACTGGTGACGCAGAGACCTACCACGGTGTCGCGGCCGGGGCAGACCTGACGTTGAAGACTGACGTATCCGGAGTGAAGGAGAGCCTGGTCCTCCAGAACTCGTCAGCTCCGACGACGTGGATCTTTCCCTTCCAGGCCAAGGGGCTGTCCGCGAAGCTGGATACAGGTACTGGTGATGTGGACTTCGTGGACGCGAACGGCGCGACAGCCATACGAGTACCACATGGATCGATGACGGACTCGAAAATCGATCCGGTCTCGAACGATCCGGCGTGGTCGGGCGGCGTCACCTACAGCCTCGTTACCTATCAGGGGTCGCCAGCCCTGCAGGTCAGCCTGGACAAGGCTTGGCTCACTGACCCGCGGCGGGTCTTTCCGGTCACCGTGGATCCAACCTCGATGAACGACACCGCGGACACCTTCGTCGAGACTGTCGATAACACAGGCAACAACGAGGCTTCGCCTATCTTGAAGGTCGGCTCCTACGATGGCGGGTCCCACAAGGCAGCCTCCTTCCTCTCGTTCGCCTACTTCCAGTCGATGTTCAGCAATGATTGGATCAGGGGAACGTGGCTGAACCTCTACGATGCGTTTGACACGACTTGTCGAGCCGAGAATGTCTACGTTTCGCCGGTCACTGGGCCGTGGTCGGCGGGAGCGATTTCCGAGGCAGCCAATGGCTATCCCGGTGCGCCGATCGGGAACGCCTTCGGTGTTGCGGCCTTTGATAAGAGCCCGAAATGCCTAGGAACCAGCGGGACCGCAAACTGGGAGCAGATTGGACTGGACTCGTCCACCTTCGACCATTACGCGCACGGGTCCAGCTTCTATGGCCTGGCGGTCTGGGCGGACACTACAGGTAGTACCACGTCGTGGAAGGAGTTTGCGTCCAACCACAGTGCCAACGTCCCGTACTTGAGCGTTGACTACAGTCCTTACGCAGTGCTCTGGGGGGCGCTGCCAGCTTGGACTACGACGCCGACCGCCTTGCAAGGCGGGGCTATCCAGGTGCCCGTGGAGAACTGGGGCTACGACACCTGGACTCCGTCCAACGGTTACGTCTTGCACTGGACGCAGACGAACAACGCGAACGGCGATGTCCTGGCATCCGGCAATGCGGCCATGTCATCCAACATCGGACCGCAACAGTCGGGGAGCGTCACACTGACGCTCCCGCCACAACCAGCCGGCATCACCGTGGGTGTTTCCCTCGACATGTGGGCGCCGGGAAGCGTCGCCTTTTCGAGCTACCTCGTTCCCACAGAGGCTTTCACGTATACCGGGGCGGATATCGCTCCACAGATCGACGGGGAAGCGCCGGCGTCGAACGTCACCTTGACCTCGACGCCGACCCTCATCGCGTACGGCCATGATCCGGACAACTACCCATCTGCGCTTCAGTTCGGGTTCTGGGTATGCCCATCTACGGCGACTTGGCCGACGGGCTGTATCTCGTCGGGTTGGCTGCCAGACGGGCAGAATGGTTGGAAGCTTCCGGCCGGAAGCTTGGCCTATGGCAAGCCGTATTATTGGATCACTCAAGACTACGACGGCGCGGCAACCAGCTGGCCGAGCCAGCCCGCATGGTTTACGACGGCCGTGGACCAGCCGGTGGTGACGTCACATCTGGCCCAGAACACCGACAATCACGGTTACGACCCCGAGTCCGGGAACTACACGACCGCCGCTACGGACCTGACTGTGCCCGGTTCGGGGATGCCGTTGCAGGTCGAGCGCACCTATAACAGCCTGGATCCACGGACTTCTGGCGCGTTCGGCGCATCCTGGTCCTCAGTCTTTGACATGCAGGCGGCCGTCGACAGCGACGGTACCGGCAACGTCGTCGTCACCTATCCCACTGGGCAGGCGGTCCGCTTCGGGTACAACCCGGATGGTAGCTTCACCGCGCCGTCGGGCCGGTTCGCGACGCTCACCGCCAACGGTTCGACCGGTTACACCCTGGTCGACAAAGACGGCACCACCTACGTGTTCAGCGGAGCCTCGGGCGCATCGGTCTTCCCAGTCTCGTCGATCACGGACCATTCCGGCCACGGTGAGTCGTTCACCTACACAGGCGGTCAGGTGTCTACGGTGACGAACCTGGTGTCGGGTCGTGCGCTGCACTTCACCTGGGGCACGCCCGCCGGTGCCAGTTCGCCGCATGTAGCTTCTGTGGCGACGGACCCGTTGAGCGGTACGGACCAGACCACCGCCATTACCGCCACCTACGGCTACACCGGCGACGATTTGACCTCGTTCTGTTTGCCGAAGCTCCAGACAGGGTGTACTGGCTACACCTATGAGAGCGGGTCCCACGACCGTTCGGTAACGCTAGACGCTGACCCGGACTCTTACTGGAGGCTCGACGATCCAGTGGGGTCCTCGCTGGCCTCCAGTCAGGTCATAGCCAACGAAGGATCCGACAACGCGACCTCGGTGAGCGCGACGTTCGGGGCCGCCGGCCCCACTGGGACTGCTACTGCGGCGGGGTTCGACGGCTCGACATCCTTCGTGCAGCTGCCCAACGGCCAGGTGGAGGGGACGACATATCTGACATTGCAGCTGTGGTTCAAGACCTCTACGACTGGCGTGGCGCAAATGCTCTACGCAACCGGCCACGACCCAGCAAACACTCCCAATCCCGGCGGCGGCGCGATGCCAGTGCTGTACGTCGGGACCAACGGTAAGTTGTACGGACACTTCTGGAACAACACGGTTGTCAGCATGACCTCGTACGGGACCGTCACGGACGGGGCCTGGCACCAGGTGGTGCTCACCGCGTCCGGTACTAGCCAGGCCCTATATGTCGATGGTGACCTGGCCGGAACTGAGAGCGGCCAGTTGGCCAACATCGATCCCTATGACATAGTCGGCGCAGGTGTGTTCAACAACAATGGCTGGCCCGCGGCGCCCGGGGGCAACGTGTGGTCCCACTTCAACGGGCAGATCAGTGATGTCGCGTTCTACCAACGTGCGCTGTCGGGGACGCAGGTCGCGCAGCTGTATTCTGCGGTGAAGGTGCCGTCCTCGTTGCTGACCCAGGTCAAGCTCCCGTCCGGAAACATCGAGGCGGCTCCCGCGTACGACACCGAGATTGACCGGCTGACTCAGGTTACCGACGCCAACGGCTCGGTGTGGGGCGTCGGCCGGGCGACGGTGAGTGGGACGTCCAGCGTGTACCGATCAGCAGTCATGGGTTCGAGCCCTTATGGCTACTGGCGGCTGGGCGACGCTGGCGGTACGACCGCGGCCGACCAGACCTCCGGCAGTGTTGGCCAGCCTTCTGCCTACAGCAACGTGACTTTGGGTGTGCAGGGACCGTTTGGGCCAAACGACAACACTGCGGCACAGTTCAACGGTACGAACTCGAACCTGCTGCTGCAAACGCCCGTCGCCGCCCCGAGGACGCCCGCCGCCGTCGAGATGTGGTTCTCGACGACCAAACCCGGCGTACTGCTGTCAGCGTCTGCTGACGCGATCACCGCCACCACCACGACTAACTCATACACCCCGACTCTGTACGTGGGCACCGACGGGAAGCTGTACGGCCAGTTCCACGAGTCCGATAACTCCAGCGCGCCCATAGTTACTTCGTCCCCGGTCACCGACGGCAAGTGGCACCACGTCGTGATTTCCACAGATGGGCTCATGCAGGAGCTCTACCTGGACGGTGCGCAGGTCGGGACGATGACTGGCTCGGGCTGGATCGGTGATGCCGGCACCAGGTACATGTATGTCGGTGCGGGTTTCATTGGCGGGAAGTGGCCTGCCCAGGCACACCAGAGCACGACCGACGCCACTGGCTACCCGAGTTTCTTCAGCGGCTCGGTCGCAGAGGTCGCCTACTATGAGCACCAGCTCACGCCCGCCGACGTCACAGCGCATTTCAAAGCGTTTGGTAGCTCCGTGTCGCACACAGCGCCGACTATGCGCGTGGAGATCACAGACCCGACGGGCAAGCCACTCACATACACATACGATCCATTCAGCGGGGGTCGTTTGCTGACTGCGTCTGATGCACTCGGCGCGACTACTACTTACGGGTATGACGCAGCTGGTTTTCTGAACACCGTGACCGACCCTAACGGCGATATCGTCACTACCGGTCACGATATCCGTGGCAACACTGTGTCGAAGACTACCTGCCAAAGCCTGGCACATGGAAATTGTGGCACGGCCTACTACACGTACTACCCGGACGACACGTCTACCTCGCTGACGCCCGATCCGCGTAACGACCAGATGACAACATTCCGGGACGCCAACTCTAGCGACCCATCGGATCCCACGTACCTGACCCGTTACACCTACGACGCCGCTGGGGACCTGACCTCTACGACCACACCGGCGGTCTCTGGGTTCCCACTAGGCAAGACTCAGACCACCGTTTTTACCGACGGTTCGGCGGCTTTCCCGGCAGCGGACTCGGGTAATGAGCCGGCTGGGCTGATTGATCATACAGCTACCCCGAACGGGGCTGTGACCAAATACCGGTACTTCCATAACGGTGACGTGGCCTCCGTGACTGATGCGGCGGGTTTGGTTACCAAGTATGCGTATGATGCTATTGGAAGGGTCCTCGCTAAGACGCAGATCAGTGACACCTACCCGGCAGGTTTGGTCACCAGTTACACCTACGACGCTGCCAGTCGCGTCCTGACCGAGACCGATCCCGCTACGGGCGACAGGGTCAGCGGGGTGACCCATACCGCGCTTACCACAACCGTCTATGGGCCGGACGGCCAGGCGACATCGGTGACTGTCAGCGACGCTACCGGTGGGGACAAATCCCGGCAGACGATTAACGTCTACGACAGCTCAGATCGGCTCCACACAACAACGGACCCCACCGGTGCAGTCAGCACCTATGGATACGATGCTTATGGCAACCGGAGCCAGGTTATCGACGCCGCCGGCAACGAGACTGATCAGTTATTCGACCCGGATGACCGCCTGCTTGCCACCACGTTGCACAACTACACGGGCGATCCAGTCCACCCCAGCGCGGCAACGAATCTCGTACGTGAGTCGCGGGCGTACGACCCTGCTGGGCGGTTGGCGTCCGTCACCGACGCCATGGGCCGGACTACCCAGTACACGTATTTCGACAACGGTCTGTTGCAGAAGACATTTCACCCGGACCCGGCTTCGACCACCGGGGGCGGGACGGTTGCCGAAGAGCGAATCTACGACAACGTAGGAAACACAACTGCGGACTGCAACTTCGACTGTCAGACTCCGGCCTCTGGGAATTTTTATTCCGGCAACAGCTACACCCAGAACGTCTACGACGCATCCAACCTGCTCACTAGTTCGGCAACTAAGTCCGGAATAGACAGTGACGGCTACGACATCCTGCGCGATGCCTCCTACTCCTACGACCCGGACGACCACCAGACCGCAGTGACCACCTCCAGCACCGACAACGCGACGGTCGACACCACCGACTACACCTATGACCCGCTTGGACGTGTCACGAGTAAGACTGTCCAGGACTCCAACAACGCCCAGTCATGGAGCGCATCGCTGGGCGGCAAGTGGAACCTCGACGACAATTCCACCGCGACTGTTCCGGACGGGTCTGTCGAGAATCACCCGGGCACGCTTACCGGCAACGTGGTGTGGTCGTCCGGCATGACCGGCAACAGCACTAGCTCCGCGCAATTTGACGGCACGCCCGGCGAGTCCATCACCACCAACGGACCGGCGGTCGACACCAGCAAACCGTTCACCGTTTCCGCCTGGGTCTATCTGAATGACACTGCCAGCGACCACCCTGCCCTGACCCAGGACGGTACGAACGGCGGAGTTGGCTTCTGGCTTGGCTATGACCACGTCTTGAATGCTTGGTGCTTCACCACGGACAATGGCGACACCGCTATCCCGTTAAGTTCGTCCTCCGCATCCTCGCCAGCCGGCTCGGTCCAGACAGGCGTGTGGACGCACCTTGTGGCAGCGTACGACGGTACCCGCGTGAATCTCTACGTCGACGGCAATTGGCAGTCCCGCGCGGATAATTGGCCTACCGGCTTCGACACCACCGGTCCTGTCCAGATCGGCGGAGCCCCGAATGGTCAGTCCTTCAGCGGCAACATTGAGAAGGTCAGTATTTACAACCGCTCGCTGTCCTGGAATGAGATTGTCGCGCTCTATGACGGCGCTGTCTCGGCTGGTCCGGGGCTCAACGGACTGGCTGGCAGTTGGCCGCTGACTTCCGAGTACACCTATACGGCTAAGGACACCTCAGCATCCGGCGACCAGCACGGCTACGACGCGAGCCCCGGGTATTTCGAAGACATCCTCTGGTCGCCCGAGCACGGGGGTTCCGCAGTGTTCGATGGCGCCAACATGGCGCTCGAGGCTAACAACACCCTGAATACCGGATCCGGACAGAGCTTCACCGTCACCGCCTGGGCCAAACTCACATCCACCGCAGGCACTGCGGACATTGTTTCCCAGAGCGGCACGCAGACCTCGGGATTTGACCTCCAGTACGACAGCACTGACAAGGCCTGGTCCTTCTCCCGCGCCACTCAAGACGTCGCGAATCCTACGGTCGTCCGTGCTCATGCGAGCTCGCCTCCTGCGCTGGGCGTATGGACACACTTGGCCGGTGTCTATGACGCGACGACAAACACACTGACCCTCTATGTGAACGGCAGTCTCGCCGGGACGGCGACCGACACCACGCCGATTGCGTCCACCGGAAGCCTCGTGATCGGACGTGGACAGAACAACGCAGCACCGGCCTATTGGTTCGCCGGAAAGATATCCGGCGTCCAGGCGTACTACCGCGCACTTTCGGCCACCGAGATCGGGACCATCTACTCGGGTGGTTCTCTCCTGAAGCCGACGAACGTACTGACCACCACCTGGACGTTGGATCAGCGTGGCCTCGTGGTCGCCACTACCGACCCCCGCGGTAACGCGCCGGAGGCCACGAAGGCCGGCTACACCACCACCTACACCAACGACGAGGCCGGGCGCCGGGTCACCACCACGCTTCCGACGGTGAACGTCGAGACCGCTGGCGGCGCACCGGTAGCCACTCACCCCATGTCCCAAACCGGCTATGACAGCTTTGGCGACGCCGTGGAGGCCCAGGACCCGAACGGCAACATCACCGCCACCGCCTTCGACGGCGACGGCAGGACCACTGGAACAACCTCACCGCCCTACACCGCACCCGGGACCACCACTGCGGTAACGAGCACAACCACGACCGATTACACCAGCATCGGTCAGGTCAAGGACGTGAAGGACCCTCTGGGCAACATCACCAGCTTCACGTACGACCAGCTCGGCGACGCCGCAACCCGGACCGACCCGCCGATCGATGGGAACACCACCGGCGGCGTCTCGCACAACGTGTACTACCCCGACGGCCAGGTGCAAAGCAGTACCGATCCGACCGAGGCCCAGAGCCAGGCCACGTACGACTACATGGGCCGAGTGGCGACCAGTACCCAGATCGTGCGCCAGCCGACCGCACAGGCCGACACCACGACCTACGGCTACGACAGTCTGGGCGACGTCACCAGCGTCAAATCACCGTCAGGGGTCACCACCGGTGCCACGTACGACGCCATTGGAGAGCGGCTGACATCGGTAGACGGTGCGGGCAACACCACCTACTACAACTACAACGAGACGGGTCTCCTGAACCAGATGGAGTTCCCCGACGGTACCTGGCAGGAAGTCGACTATGACCTCGCCAGCCGTCCCGTGACCGAGACCGACTATGACGCCAACAACGCAAAGATCCGATCCACCAGTATCGGCTATGACTTGGCAGGCAACAAGATCTGGACGAAGGACGCGCTGAACAACCAGACGACCTTCGCCTACGACGCCGCCGACAGACTCATCTCTCAGACCGAGCCGGTCACCGCGAATCACTCCATTACCACTACCTACGGCTATGACGCGGCCGGGAACAGCACACGCTACACCGACGGCAACGGCCAACCATGGACCACGACATACAACACTTGGAATACACCGGAGTCCACGATCGAGCCGTCCACACCGGCTTTCCCGAACCTCGTCGACCGGACCACCACCCGGACATACGACAAGTCTGGCCGTCCGGCGACCATCACCGAACCCGGTGGAGTGGTCATCGGCCGATCCTTCGATGCCCTAGGTGACGTCACAAAGGAGACCGGGACGGGGGCTCAGGCGGCCACCGCCGATCACACCTACGGCTACGACACGGCAGGTCGAATGACCTCCGTGGCAGCGCCCGGCGGCACTGATGCCTTTACATTCGACGACCGCGGCAATCTGATGAGCGCTTCCGGGCCATCCGGATCATCGAGCTTTGCCTACAACGCAGACGGCGCCATGACCAGCCGCACGGACGCCGCTGGTGCAGCGACCTACGGCTACGACACCGCAGGACGCCTGGCCTCCGTCGTCGACCCGTTGACCGGCAGTACCCTGACATACGGCTACAACGCCATGAGCCAGGTTTCGTCGATCGGCTATGGAACCGGTGGCGACGTCCGCACCTTCGGCTATGACAGCCTGCAAGAGCTGACCAGTGACACGCTCAAGACCTCGGCAGGCGCCACTGTTGCTTCGATCGGCTACGGCTACAACCTCGACGGCGACCTCACGACCAAAAACTCCACCGGCTTCGCCGGCGCCGCGACGAACACCTACACCTACGACTACGCCCAGCGGCTGACCTCGTGGAACAATGGCGCCGCCACTGTCGCCTACGGTTACGACGACAACTCCAACCGTACTGCCGTGGGCGCCACGACCCTGACATATGACGCCCGTAACCAACTCACATCGGACGGCACCAACACCTACAGCTACACGGCCCGGGGAACGCTGGCAGCCAAGACCCCGACAACCGGCACAGCAGAGGCCTACACTTTTGACGCCTTCGACCGGATGGCCACCGACGGCGGCCAGACGTACACGTACGATGGCTTGGACCGCCTGATGAGTGCGGGGACCGCAACCGGCTTCGCCTACAGTGGGACGTCCAACGATCTCGCCGCGGACTCTGCGGCTACCTACAGCCGTGATCCGTCCGGAAATCTGATCGGAGTCAGCCAGTCCGGTGTTAAGACCCTGGCCTATAACGACCGCCACGGCGATCTGGTGGGTTTGTTCCAGGGCTCCGGCACCGCCCTGACGGCTTCCACTGCCTACGACCCGCTGGGCGCAGTCACCGCCAGCAATAGCCAGCCAAGCCTGGGATTCCAGAGCGGATGGACTGACAAAACGACCGGCAAGGTCAACATGGCCTCGCGATGGTACGACCCTGCCACCGGCCAATTCGCAAGCCAGGACACCATCACGACCAGCCCGAACCCCATGTCGGCGAACGCCAACACCTACGGCTACGGGAATGGCGACCCACTCGACCACTTCGACCCCAGCGGCCACACCGCGAGCTTGACCGGCGGAGACGCAGGCGGTGATGAAACTGTTGGAGGGGGCGGAGCAGGCGTAGGCGGCGGAGCAGGCGGAGGCGGTGGAGGCGTCGCAACGATCGACACTTCGACATCGGACATGCCTGCGGACCAGGCCGGTGCCGAACCTCTCTCGCAAGAGGAATGGGCACAACTCGACGCCATCGAGAAGGGCATCGTCGAAGACGGTAAGGCCCTTAACCAAAATGAAGAGCAAGTCTACTCCGAAGGCAAGGCGGAATTTCAAGGGGTAGCGCGGGGTGAATTCGAACAGGACTTCTACTCTCTCGTTGAGAGCGGAGAGGCTATAGACAACGACCCAGTACAGCTGCTTGCCCAAATCAGGGTGGCTATGGGCTTGCCGGCGTTCCCTGATGGCGGTGCCGAGTACTCCGACGTTCCTGCATGCCATGGCACCGCATGCGGCAAGCCAGCGTCCGATTCGACCAGAAATACGTCGTGCAACACGAGTTGTGGCGGCGGCGGTGCGTTCGGCGCAGTCTTTACCTTTACCCCAGCGCAACCCCCACCCCCGCCCACGCCCACGCAGTATGCCGACAAGCCTGCGGCGCACCCGAAGGCGCCCAAGCTAGGTCAAGGCTCCGGCATCGACTACTCACCAACAATCATTGCGCAGGTCCTCACGGCGCTGGTGGTCCAGGTGACCCCGGAGGCCGACGCCTATAGTCCCCAAGACGCCGCCGCCACCTCGAACCCGGCCAGCGATTTGGCCACCGGCGGCACGGGTGATGAAGAAAGCGACGACCAATGCGGTAACGCTGCCGGAGGGTGGGTTACTTATGCCCCAACAGGGTTCGGTGGACGAGCTCAGGGTGGTGTTGCGTGCCTCACTAGCCGGTATATTGCTGCTGCCCCTGGAAGCCCTACGACGGAAGCGTCCGCGTACGGCACTCCTGGATATGGGGCGGCGAGAGCCTTTTCGCTGGCAATAGGTGCGTCAAACAATCCAGGGCAGGCAATTAATGCTTGCCATCTAATCGGAGCCCAGCTCGGAGGAAGTGGTACTGACGCGCGGAACCTGGCGACATGTTCACGGGCCGCGAATGCCTGGCCTATTGGTGTTCAGGGCTTCAGTAATCGCATGGACACATTCGAAGGTAAGGCTCGGTCCGCCATCAATGCAGGGCAAACGGTTATCTATTCAGACGTGCCAAGGTATTGGACTGATCGGTCGACCATTCCATATGCATTTGATCTTTCGGCGACATGCGCGGCGAACTGTGGCGCCGGAGCGGCCGATTTCTCTGTTAGTGTTCCAAATATCATCGCCGGTGGTAACGGGCAGTGGTACAACTTGGGGATGAATTGATGGAGGTTGTAGATGCCCGGTGATTGGCTGGAGAGATTGACTAGTCAGATGCCGCCGCGGCGTGCGGATGGAGGCTCCCCTGAAAGGCGACTCGGCGAGCTAGCTTCTGCGGATGAACTCCATATGCCATCCGATTATGTGCGCTTCGTGGAAGCGTATGGGTTTGGTGCGGTGGGCGATTATCTAATTGTGGATCGCCCAGCCCTGCCCCCTGCGGAGTACCTCGAAGAGTACGAATCTCCCTATCGGGCCTACTCGGGGAATTGTGGAGGTGTCATCTACTTCGCGACAACTGCTGACGCCGACGATGTTTTTTATCTTCTGAATCTTCATGATGGGGAGGGGTGTGTTGTTGTCAAGAGGCGTCATTTTTATGGCGCCGAGGAGATGTGGAAGAAGTTCGATTGCGGATTACTCGAATTCCTCGTCCTCACGCTCGATGCTCAACTTCCGGGAGGTAATCCTTTTAGCGGAACTCACCTTTGGGGTAGAGATAAGCCCGTAAAGTTTGTGCCGTCAGCTTACTAATGGAACTCGAAGTAGGTTTCGTCAGTTGAGGTAGGCGAGGTCGGGGTCGCGGAAGAAGCCGCGGACGATTTCGGGGGTGGCGGCGAGGCGTTGGAGGGCCTCGACCGCGATGGCGTAAAGCTGGCCGGGGGCTTGGACCGCGCGTCGGCCGGCGCGGGCGGCTTTGACGCTGTTCCACACCCACTCGTCAGGGTTGAGCGTCGGGGAATAGCCGGGCAGGAAGAACAGCCGCAGACGCCCGTGGGCGTTTTCCACGAAGGTCTTGACGTCTTTCGCCCGGTGAGATGGGGCGCCGTCCACGATCAGGAACACGGTGCCGCCGTCATCGGCCAGCAGTTGCTCGCAGAATTCGATGAACGTCGTCTTGTCGAAGGTGCCGGTGAAGCAGTTGAAATGGATGCGTCCGCGCTGTTCAATCGCCGAGATCATCGTCACCGGATCCCGTCTGCCCATGGCGGCTCATCTAAGTTGGCCGTGATGTTCGACCGTCCCGCTGGATCAGGGTCTTGATGGCAGCGAAGCGCCCGTGACGTTCTGTGATCATTCGAGTTGCTGAGACTTGAAGGATCAACGGGAGGCCACGGGCTTGGTCAACGATACGACGCGGCTATTCGGGTTGGACGGGGTGGCTGTCACCTCCGTGCGGCTCGGCAACGACGCGAGTCCGATGCTCGCACTGGTCACCGCCGATGAGCAGGCCCG
>NZ_JAAFYZ010000480.1 GCF_018274385.1 Catenulispora pinistramenti
GGTCGGAGCGGGGGTCGTCGCTGGCGCCGACGCGGGGGTCGGCGCGGCCCCGCCTTTAGCGCTGGGTCGTGGCGATGATGCGGGCCGAGAGCGCGTCGAGCTCCTGGCCGCCCTGCGCGAGCTGGGCCTCAGCCGCCTGGTAGTACGCGGGGTGGTTCGTCGCGGCGGCCAGGGCGTCGGTCGCGCCGGCGACGTACGCGCTCAGCGCAGCCTGCCACGCGGTGGCCCCCACGGTGTCGGGCATCGCAGCCAGCTGCCCCTCGCCGGCCACCTGGTCGCACAGCGCCTTGGCAGCCGCGGGGACCGCCGCGGCGTCCTGGCGCAGGATGATGCCGTGCAGCGTGGCCGCGTCCGAGCGCAGAGCATTGACACTCGGCGTGGCCATGATCGCCCAGGCGCCGATGGACGCCATCGTGCCGCTGCCATTGCTCACCGAGTTGGCATTGCCCAACGCGGCGGCACACGAGGCACTGGCCCCCGCAGCCGGACCAGCCGCAGTCGGCGGCGTACTGGGACTGGGACTGGGACTGGGACTGGGACTCGGGCTGTTGGTCACGGCCGCCGGATTGGCCACAGCGGCGTTCCCATTCGCCCCGGCGCCACCACCGGCGGCCACCGCACCACTCGCGGCCTTCGAACTCCCCGACCCGTTCGACAGCAGATGCCACCCGAACGGCCCAACCGACCCCACCACCGCCAAGGCAGCCACCACCCCGAACGCGATGCGCCGATCAAAACGATCATCAGCCGCCCCGGACTCGTCATCACGGGACGGGGGCTGCTCGGGCGTCGTCGTCATGCATCAACGGTCGGACGGACCGGCGGACCGTGCCAGCGCACTGACCCTTATGGCTGATGGGGCCTGGCCGTGCTGTCGCATATCAGTGCTACCCGTCGCGGCAAGCTCGCAGGCACGTGCTTTGCAGCGCGGCTCGCCGATCGGCGGTGTGGAGCGCGCGCATAGCGTCCATCGATGGTCGCGGTGGATTCGTCGGCCGGAGGTCGAGCGGTGTGCGCTGGGCGGCGCCGGCGTGCTGGTCGCTGCTGGATGGGGCGTCGAGCGAGGGCTGCGCGGTCAGCGCGAGTGGTGATGGCACGGGAGCGCTGTCTTGTCAGAGGCGTGCGCGGCGATGGTGAAGCGTGGCGCCTCGTGGGCTGTCCGCGGTCGGCGTCCCGGTCACGGTGAGGCGGTCGGGCGTGGTGCTGGGTGGCTGCGGTGTCGGGAGTGTGAGCGGCGCGGAGTTTCGGCGACATGCGGGTCGAGGAACTGCGGGCCGCGAGTGGTCGGCCTGCGGATCGCGGGCGCGCGGCTTGCGAGTAGTCGGCATCCGGGACTGGGAGCGTGGGGCGCGAGCTGGCGGGGCGCGGGCGCCTGGGCAGCTGCGGGTGGCCGGGTGCGCCGGGGCCGCGGTGGCGGCGGGTTGCATGTG
>NZ_JAAFYZ010000482.1 GCF_018274385.1 Catenulispora pinistramenti
GCGCGGGCTTGGACTTCGTCGACGGCGTTGCGGGAGCCGTCGACGGTCATGTCGAGGCGGGCGCAGAACAGGTGTTGGTGGAAGGGGGCGCCCAGGCCCGGGGCGAGTTCGGAGGCAAAGGCCTGATTCCCGTCCGGCGGCATGGCCGAGGTGAAGGGGATGCCGGTGGCCTTGGCCTCCAGCTGGATGGTTCCGTCGAGGTAGAGGTACCAGTAGAAGCCGTAGTCGTAGTTGCCGACCGTCGTGAAGAACGAGATGACCATCCGGCGTTGGCGCCGGGTTTCGGAGGCGCCGGTCCAGCTGTCGGTGTGCTTCCACAGGACGCCGTAGTCCTCCTCGTGCAGGCAGACCGCGTTGCTGATGCGGCGTGGTTCGCCCTGCTCGTCGGCGAGGACGGCGTCGAGGTAGGTGATGTCGCCCAGGCAGTCGCAGCCCAGCGCGAGGGAGTTGGTGTAGCGGCCGAACAGGTACTCGCCGGCGTCGAAGTAGTTCTGCCAGAAGCGGACCGGTGAGGGGTCGGCGTAGGGGACCACCATTTCGGCGATCGACGCGCGGTAGAGGATCGGCCGGTCTTGGGCGGTCCCGGTGATGGTGTCGCGGTAGGAAAGCTGGTGCAGCACCAGACCCTCCCGGGCGTCGAAACCGAGGCGCACGCTCCAGTTCTGCCAGTGCAGCACGTCCCCGGCCAGGTGGAAGCTCGGCCCCTCGGGCTGGGTGATCTCGATCGGCCGCAGACCCTGGCGGGCGGGGCCGACGTAGGCCGGATCGTCGAAGTCGGCGCATTCGGCGGGGATCGGCTGCGGACCGGTGTCGATGACGCTGACCACCTCGCGGGCGATCGGGTCCACGTAGGCGACCAGGCCGTCGACGGGATGCGCCCACGGGTTGTCGCGCGGGTGGTCTTGGCGGAATCCCAGGGAGCGGATGATGCGGCGGCCGGCTTCGGCGGGGTGGTCGTAGGCTCCGGCGGACAGGGGTGCGACTCGTACCCGGTCCGGCGTGAGTCCTCGTGCGGCCAGAGCGGTTCGCCAGTCCGGGGCGGCGTCGACGATCTGTTCGACGAGTTCGAACTCCGCGTCGAGGATCGGCAGGCGGCCGTCGCGTTCTGGATCGGGTTCGCGTACGGATTCCACTGTTCCGGCGGTGATGGAGATGATCACGTCGCGGGAGCGGCCGTCGGCGAGGTCGAGGAGCAGGACCCTGATGCGTCGCTCGAAGGGTGCGCCGGGGACGTGTTCGAGCACGTCCTGCTTGTCGGGCTCTTCGAGGCCCACGTAGGCGAATCTGGTGCTGTCGCGCAGCAGCCCGGCCTTCTCCAGGACGGCGCGGCCGGTCAGCACGTCCGCCTCGCTGAGCCGGTCGAGGG
>NZ_JAAFYZ010000483.1 GCF_018274385.1 Catenulispora pinistramenti
GAGTGCGAGGGCGATGAGGGCTTCGGGGTTGGTGAAGCCGTAGGCGGTGCGGGTGATCTGGCGGATTTTGGTGTTCATGGATTCGATCAGGGCGTTGGACAGGTTGTGGTCGAGGGCGTTGTCGATCGGTTCACGGTTCTTCTTGATCTTGCGGGCTAGTTCGACGAAGGCTGGGATGCGGCAGCGTGTGGCCCAGGAGTACCACCGGTCCAGCGCGGTCTTTCCTGCGGCGCCTTTGATCTTGAAGACGTGGCGTAGGCCTTCTTTGAGCAGGTAGGCCCGCCACAGTCGCGGATCGGTCTTGGCGATCCAGGTGAGTTTGTGGCGCTGGCCGATGGTGAGGTCTTCGGGGTTCTTCCACAGGGCCCAGCGGGCGGTTTTCAGGGCTTTGGCCTGCCCGGTGGCGTTGCGGCCGGTGCGGGCGGTGTCGCGGGCGCGTCCGGCGGCGCTGTTCCAGGCGTCTCGGCGTACGGTGTCCAGGGCTTTGGTGGCCCAGGCCACGACATGGAAGGCGTCGGCGCAGCGGATCGCCCTCGGGCAGTGTGCGCGCACCGATTTGGCGATGAAGCGGGCGGCGTCGGCGGACACGTGCGTGATCTGGGCGCAGCGCTCAGGCCCGAGGGTGTCGAAGAACTCATCGACTGTCTCGGCGTCCTGGCCGACGGCGGCCCACAGCAGCCGGCCCGAATCGTGGTCGACGACGATGGTGAGGTAGCGGTGGCCCTTCTTGTAGGAGATCTCGTCGATGCCGATCCGGCGCACGTTCGCGAACCGGTCGGTGCAGGCGTCGATGTCGGCCCAGACCCGGGTCACGATCGCCCCCACGGTGCGCCAGGCGATCCGCATCAGGGCCGCGGTGGCGGTCTTGGAGGTGTGCGTGGCCAGCCAGGCCACCTGGTGGTCGAAGTCCAGGGTGTGCCCGGCACCGGCCCGCGCCCAGGGGATGTGGCAGGTCACCACCCCGCAGTGGCGGCAGGACACCCGGGGTGAGGCGGCCTCGATCCACACCATCAGCCGACCGGCGTCCAGGTGCCGCCAGCGTCGCCGCCCCGAGCCGCGGTCGTAGACCGGACAGCGCCGCAGGCACCGGCCGCAGCGCCGCCGGGCCTGCCACCCCGCCCGAACATGCACCACGACCTGCCCGGATACCTCATCAAGCGCGACGTCCTCGACCACCGCGTCTTCCAGCCCGAGCAGGGCACCCCATATGCTCTTGTTTCGCACGCCGTTCTCCGAACCTGCTGTTTTGAACCTAGACAGTCCAAAACCCTAGGCCAGAGACGGCGTGCCCCACTCCCGCCACACTCCGTGACCCACACATAGGTCAGAAGCGCC
>NZ_JAAFYZ010000484.1 GCF_018274385.1 Catenulispora pinistramenti
GGTCCGAGCGGTTGGAGGTCGGGGGCGGCGGGGCGGAGGCCGCCGCCGCGCTCTGCCTCGGGACCAGTGGCGTCACGGCCTTCGGCTGCTGTGCCATCGCGGTGGTCGGGACCGGGTCGGACGGCATCGCGGTCGTCGACTTCGGCAGCGTGGCGGACGAGGCCTGCTGGTTCACGGTCGAGGCGGGCGTGACGGTGGCCGGGCCGGGGGCGGGCTTGGCGCCCGTCGTGCCGGGCGTGGCGATCGGACCCAGCGGGCTCTGGCTCTGGCCCAGCGCGTTGACCGGGCCGAGCGGGCCCACCGAACCCATCGCGCCCGCCGAACCGATCGCACCCGCCGCGCCCATCGCACCGGCAGCGCCGACAGCACCGGCCGCACCGGCCGCACCGATCGAGCCCATCGCCGAGCCCGCTTCCATCGCCACAGTCGGGGACGGCGCGTCGAACGCCCGGGTCGCGCCGCGCTGCGGCTTGCGCGCGACCGGCGGCAGCGGCTTCGTCCCCAGCGCGTCGAGCCCCTGCCAGACATCCTTCATGGTGGGGCGGTCGATGGGCTCCGGGCTCAGCATCCGCAGGATGGTGTCGGTCAGCGGGCCGGAGCGCTTGGGCCGGCGCATCTCGTTGCGGACCACGCGCAGCAGCGTGGCCATGGCGTTGGCGTCCTCGCCGAACGGCGGGATGCCCTCGACCGCGGCGTAGAGGGTGGCGCCGAGCGAGAACACGTCGGCCGGGAACGCGACCGGATGCCCCTGCGCCACCTCCGGCGCGGTGTACGCGGGGGTGCCCAGGATCTCGCCGGTCGCGGTGACGGTCGCGTCGCCGGTGGCCCGGGAGATGCCGAAGTCGGTGAGCTTCACGGTGCCGTCGGAGGTCATCAACACGTTGCCGGGCTTGATGTCCCGGTGCACGATGCCGCGCTCGTGGGCCGCGGTGAGCGCCGAGGCCAGCTGGGCCCCGATGCTGGTCACCTCGGTCGGCGTGAGCACCGCACCGGTGGCCAGGATGTCGCCCAGGCTCTGCGAGGGGACGTACTCCATGATCAGGTAGGGACGGCCGTCGTGCTCGGCCACGTCATAGATGACGACCGCGTTCGGGTGCTGAAGCCGCGCGGCGATGCGCCCCTCACGCCGGGCGCGCTGGTGCGAGGTGCGGACCTGCGCGCCGCTCATGCCGTGGTCGGGACGCAGCTCTTTGACGGCGACGTCGCGGCCCAGGACCTCGTCGCGGGCCCGCCAGACCACGCCCATGGCGCCGCCGCCGATCAGGGAGACCAGGCGGTAGCGGCCGGCTACCAGGGAGGCCGGGTCGGGGGCCGGGGGTTCGGGCTTGGGTC
>NZ_JAAFYZ010000485.1 GCF_018274385.1 Catenulispora pinistramenti
TGGTTTCGCGGGTCTTGATCAGGTTGCTTATGTGATGTTCACGTCTGGTTCGACGGGTGTGCCGAAGGGTGTGTCGATTAGTCAGCGGAATGTTTTGGCGTTGGTGGATGATGGTTGTTGGCGGGGTGGTCGGCATTCTCGGGTGTTGATGCATTCTCCGCATTCGTTTGATGCGGTGACGTATGAGATGTGGGTGCCGTTGTTGGCGGGTGGGACGGTGGTTTTGTTTGAGGATGGGTTGTTGGATTTGGCGGGTTTGGAGCGTGTGTTGGTGGGGCGTGGGGTGACGGGGTTGTATTTGACGAAGGCTTTGTTTGATGTGGCGGTGGCGGAGATTCCGGGGGCGTTGGGGTGTGTGTCGGAGGTGTGGACGGGTGGTGAGGAGGCGTCGGTTGGGTCGGTGAATCGGGCGGCGGTGGTGTGTCCGGGGTTGTCGGTGGTGAATGTGTGGGGGCCGACGGAGACGACGGTGTTTGCGACTTTTCAGGTGACGGGTGGGGGTGTGCCGTTTGTGGATTCGGTGCCGGTGGGGGTGCCGATGGATGGGACGCGGGTTTATGTGTTGGATGGGGGTTTGGGGTTGGTGCCGGTTGGTGTGGTGGGGGAGTTGTATGTGGGTGGTGATCGGTTGGCGCGGGGTTATCACCGGCGGTCGGGGGTGACGGCGTCGCGGTTTGTGCCGGATCCGTTTGGTGGTGTGGGTGAGCGGATGTATCGGACGGGTGATTTGGTGCGGTGGGGTGCTTCGGGGGTGTTGGAGTTTGTGGGGCGGGTTGATGGTCAGGTGAAGGTTCGGGGTTTTCGGGTGGAGTTGGGTGAGGTGGAGGCGCATTTGGTGGCGTTTCCGGGGGTGGCGCGTGCGGTGGTGGTGGTGCGTGAGGATTCTCCGGGGGATAAGCGGTTGGTGGGTTATGTGGTGCCCTCTGGTGGTGTGGTGGGGGGTTTTGATTGGGTGGCGTTGCGGGGGTTTTTGTCGGGTCGTTTGCCGGGGTTCATGGTGCCGTCGGCGTTTGTGGAGTTGGCGGAGTTGCCGTTGACGGCGCATCGGAAGGTGGATCGGCGGGCGTTGCCGGCTCCGGTGGTGGGTTCCGGTTCCAGTGCGGGTGCGGGTTCGGTGGTGGAGGAGTTGTTGGGTGGTTTGTTCGCGCAGGTGTTGGGGTCGTCGGTGGTGCCGGGGGTGGATGAGGATTTCTTCGGGCTTGGTGGGCATTCGTTGTCGGCGATGCGTTTGGTGAATCGGGTGCGTGGGGTTTTCGGGGTGGAGGTGGCGATCCGGGATCTGTTCGACCGTCCGACGATCCAGGCCCTCGCCC
>NZ_JAAFYZ010000486.1 GCF_018274385.1 Catenulispora pinistramenti
CCCCAACACCCCGGTCCGCAACACACCCAGCGGATCCACACCGCCGGGGGCCTCCAGCCGCGGCATCGCCAACCCCAGCCGCCCCGGGTCGCCGCGGAAGAACGTGTCCGAGGACAGCGACCACATCCGGGACCCGCCAGCCATCCCGCGCAGCCCGTCGGCGGCGAACAGCCGCAGACGCAACGCCGGCGACACCCCGATCCCCAACCCCCGCTCCAGCACCCCCAGCCGGAACGCCCCGATCAGGCCGGCCCCACGGATCTCATCACCGGCCAACGGCACAAACAACCGCACGAACGAACCCGTCCGGAACTCCTGCAGCAAACCGGCACCCGTACCGACCGCAAGATCACGGAAGCCCTGGCCCAACGTGACAGCACCATCGCGGATCAACGCCGGCATGGCCCTGACACCGTCGAACACCCACAACACACCGTTGAAGACGAACCGGCCCAAACTCAACAGCGTCGACACACTGAACAGACTCGACACCTGCACACCACGGGCCAAAGCCATGAAATCGGTGAAAGACACCCGCACGAAACCCACCACGCTACGCGCCACATCATCGATGCCCCGGCCCAACGCCGGAATCAACTCGGCCAGGTCAAGACCCCGCGTGGTCGGCGCCAAAATCCCCAGAAACGCCAGCAGCAGCTGCGTCAACGGGATCTGCCCGTTCGCATACTGCACCGCCGCATGGATGAACAACGTCATGTTCACCGCGAACGCGATCAGAGCGAACACCCCACCGAACGCGATCGCCGGCAACATCAGGAACAGCGCGATCCACCCCAGCCACTGCCAAAACTGATCCATCGCCGAGATCGGCTCCACCCCGCTGGAAACCCCCTGAATCGCCGCCGTCGCAGTGTTCCCAGCCGCCGCCAACGCCCAACCGGCCTGCGTCGCCTCCCGCGCCCACGCCTGAACCTGCGGATCAGTCTTCGGCAACCCCGACGCGATCGCCTTGTTCAACGCCGTATCCGCGATCCCCTGCTGCGTCTCCATCACCCCGGCATAGGCGGTGGCAGCCTGATTCGCCGTCGTGAACGCGTTGTTCGCCGCGTTCATGAACCTGGCGAAATCCCCACTGATCTTCCCCTGCAACGCCTGCGCCGTCGCCCCCGCGAAATTCCCCGCCGCCGCCGTACCCAAAATCTCCGTCAACGCCTGCTCGATCACCGACGTCGCCGACGCCACCGACGTCAAAAACGACGCCGCCCGCCGCACCCCATCAAGATCACCCGGCGTCGGATCAAAAACCA
>NZ_JAAFYZ010000487.1 GCF_018274385.1 Catenulispora pinistramenti
CCGCGGTGTGGGGCGGGGCCGGAGGGCCGGCGTCGGTGTTGTTCATCGACGCCGCGAGCTACGGGGTCAGCGTCGTGGTGCTGCTGCGGCTGGCGCATGTCCCGCAGCCGGAGCCGGGCAGCCGGCCGACGATCATCAGGGATCTGCGGGACGGGTGGGAGGAGTTCCGGTCGCGGACCTGGCTGTGGCTGACGACGGTGCAGTTCGCGCTCTTCAACGCCCTGGTGTGGGCACCTTATCTGGTGCTGGGGCCGGTGGTGGCCGAGCACCGGCTCGGCGGGGCCGGGGCGTGGGGGCTGGTGCTCGCCGCCAACAGCGCGGGGTCGATCGTCGGCGGGCTGGTGCTGCTGGGTCGCAAGCCGCGGCGGCCGTTCCTGCTGTCGGTGGTCGCGACGTTCGGGTACGTGTTCACGCCCGCGCTGCTGGCCAGCAACCTGGCGCTGCCGTTCGTCTGCGCGGCCGCGGCGGTCACCGGGTTCGGCGGGGCGGTCGGGCAGGCACTGGACAACACCGTGACGCAGAAGCGGGTGCCGGTCGAGGTGCTGGGGCGGATCACGGCTTACCAGACGCTCGGCGCCTTCGCGCTGGGGCCGCTCGGGCTGGTCATCGCCGGACCGCTGGGGTCGGCGTTCGGGATCGGGGCCTTTCTGGCGTTCGGGGCGGTGTTCCAGTTCGCGACGGTGGCACTGATGCTCGCTTTGCCCACTGTGAGGCATCTTGACATGGAAGATGAGGACTTGTCGGAACCCTCCGATACGGTGGTCGAAACAGTGATCGAAGATGAGGCCCCGGTATCGCCGCCCTCACCTTCGCCCGCATCGTCAGGAGGTTGACCTATGACCGCCGAAGCCGCCGCCCCGCGCGCCGACACCGGGGACCACTGGACCCGGCGTACCGACCACGTCCGCCGCCGAGCCGGGCGGGCGATCTGGGACGCGGCCGAGGCCGAACCGAACCCGCTGGAGGCCATCTCCACCGCCCGCCACCTGGCCGCCGACCTCGTCGACCGCCTGGCCCGCACCGCACCCCAAGGCGAACACCTGGCCACCTGCCTGGCCCACGGCCGCCCCGGCGAACCGGGCCTGGCAGCCGACCTGGCCCTGTCCCGCCGCACCCGCCGCTGCCTCACCGACCGCGAAGGCGCCGGCACCACCTTCGGCGCCCTCCTGGTCCTGGGCACCCTCACCCGCGCCCCGATCGGCCTCATCCTGCGCACCTGCCGCGACCCCTGCCACACCACCCCCGGCCACGAATCAACCCTCCGCGGC
>NZ_JAAFYZ010000488.1 GCF_018274385.1 Catenulispora pinistramenti
CACCGCTTCCGCCCCCACCGCCTCCGCCGCCAGCACCACCCGAGCCGCCATCAAAGCCTCCCCGAGCAGGTTCAGCCCCCGCCAGCGCGCCGGATCGTGCACCCGCGCATCCGTCGCGGCCAGCCCGATCCCCCAGATCCGGTCCACCGGGCTGGCCTCCACCAGCACCCGCGTGCGGGTCCCCAGCAGGAAGGCCAGCAATTGCGGGTTCTGGCGGAACTTCGCCACGTTGCCCGCCGTCACGATCGCCAGCCGGTTGGCCACCCACGTGTCCTCGTCGAACCCGGCGATCGTCCGGCCCAGTGCCTTCGCCTCCTGCGGATGCCCGAGGCCCACCACCTTTGCTGCGGTCTCCTCGTCCCCGAACAGTCGGGCCTTGGCCCACATCATGTAGTGCTCGGCCGTCGCGAACCGTACGCCGCCCACCTCGAAGGATGCCGGGTACCACTGGCTCAGGCACTCTGCGCCCACCGCCCCCGGCTTCTTCGGGGTGTGGCCCCAGAAGAACAGATACTTTGTCGCCATGGCTTGATCTTCTCGTATGCCGCCGCGACAAGGCAGCGGGTTTGGAGTTGACTGGGGATCATGGCGACAGACTCCGAATACGCTCCCAGCCCCCGCGACCATGTCCGGGAGGCTGTCGAGCTCTACGAAGCCACCGACGGGCGCGAGGGCAACCTGATGAAGGGGTTGCCGGTCATCATCTTGACCACGGTCGGCAACAAGAGCGGCAAGGTTCGCAAGATCCCGCTGATGCGGGTCGAGCACGATGGCTCCTATGCCGTCGTCGCCTCGATGGGCGGCGCCCCGAAGCATCCGGTCTGGTACTACAACATCGTGGCGAGCCCGGAGGTGGAGTTGCAGGACGGCGCCACCAAGAAGACCTACGTCGCGCACGAGACCAGCGGTGAGGAGCGCGAGACCTGGTGGGCCCGGGCCGTGCAGGCCTACCCGGAATACGCCGACTACCAGACCAAGACCGACCGCGTCATCCCGCTGTTCGTCCTCACGCCGCGCTGAGCGCCGCCGGCGGCCGCGCGCGGGGGAGTGCGGTCGCCGGGCCGGTAGGCTGGTGCGGGTGGACAATGCGCATGGTGACCCGATACACGCGGACGTGATAACTCAGGCCCCGGCGGGCTCGGATGCCGCTGAGCTGGCCGACGAGCACACCGGGCACACGTCCGGGCACGCCTGCGAGCACACCCCGGCCCACAC
>NZ_JAAFYZ010000489.1 GCF_018274385.1 Catenulispora pinistramenti
GGGGTGGGGAGGTCATCGTCGCCGCGGCCGGGAGTGCGTGCTTTGCGTGCGCGACCGGGGGTGTGCGGGCCGATCTGCGGGAGACCGGGAGTGGGGACGTCGCCGCGCGGACCGACTACGGGACCGGGCGGCTGGTGGCGGAGCCGGGGCTGCTCGCGGATGTGCACCAGGTGGCGGCGGTGGCGGCGAAGGCCGCGCTCGGGTTGTTGCACGCGCCCGACGATGATGCCGCTGCCGCCCGGTTCGCGTACGGCATCCTCAAGGCCGGCACCACGTATGCGGTCTTCGGGCACGAGCCCGACTACTGGATCTTCGCCGACCTGATGCGCTCGACGCCGGCCCAGTACGCGTACCAGTCATTGTGGTTGTCGGTCACGAGCCGCGACGATTGCCCGGTGTGTGGTGAGGTCGCGGGGCGGACGGATCCGTCGGCTTACCGGGAACCGGACGTCGATCTCATCAGGGCACTGAAGGACGCTGAATGAGCGCCTTGTATCCGGCCCCCTCCCCCATCGCCACGACCTGGCTCGCGACGTTGCGCACGACCCTCGCCAGACTTGCCGATCAGGTGCGGCCGGGGCCACCGATCGACGCGGAAACCCTTGCCGCACACCTGGAATCCGAGTCGCCGGAAGCCGCGGAGCTCGGCGGCGAGTTGCGGGCGACGCTGCGGGGATTCGCGTCGGTCATCAGCGGGCTGACGGTGGTGTTCAGGCTGGCGCCGACGACGATGCTCATCGCGCTCGGGCGGGGTGAGGAGATCGGGGAAGTCGATCCGGTGGTCGCGGCGGCGGTGGACGAGGTGGAGGAAGTTAGAGCACTGATATCGTCCGGAACAGTGACCATCGCGAAGGACGGTCGCTCGACCACGCTCATCGCCGCGACGACGGTGGCGGGGCCGACGGGACCGCTCCGCATCGCATGGCCTGACCGCGACGATGTCTGGCTCTGTGCGGTTCAGGCCGCTGCGAGTCCGGCGCTGACGGCTCGGGCCGCGTTGGAGAGGATCTTGCCGCAGGCCGGTGTCGGTCGAGCGCACATCCGAATCGCCCCCGGCGGCTGGACAGAAGAACCCGAGCATTACGGCCGCCCAGAACACCCCGAACAGCCAGAGCAGCCAGAGCAGCCAGAGCAGCCAGACCGCGAGGAAACCAGAACCCACACCACCCCGCCCAGGCCGCCCACAGC
>NZ_JAAFYZ010000049.1 GCF_018274385.1 Catenulispora pinistramenti
GGTGGGAACTCCGGCGGCGGCAACTCCGGTGGCGGAGGCGGCGGCGGCTGGGGTGGCAACTCCGGCGGCGGCGGTGGCAGTAACTCCGGCGGCGGTGGCGGCGGGAACCAGGGTGGCGGCAACGACCCCTGGGCATCCGGCGGCGACGGCGGCTGGGGCAACGACGAGCCCCCGTTCTAAAGGCACTCACCCGCCAAGGGCCTACCGGCCCGGTCCCTCAAACGGACCCTTGAACTCGTAGTGAAGAAGTAACCAGGAGAGATCCAATGGCCAAGGCCCCTCTCCGCAAGCCGAAGAAGAAGGTTTGCGGTTTCTGCAAGGACAAGGTCGCGTACGTCGACTACAAGGACACCACGCTGCTCCGGAAGTTCATCTCGGACCGCGGGAAGATCCGTGCTCGTCGCGTGACCGGCAACTGCACCCAGCACCAGCGTGACGTCGCCGTGGCGGTCAAGAACAGCCGTGAGATGGCGCTGCTGCCCTACACCAGCACCACCCGCTAGGAAGGGGGAGGAGAGAACATGAACACCAAGCTCATCCTCACCCACGAGGTCGGCGGGCTCGGCGAGCCCGGCGACGTCGTCGAGGTCAAGGGCGGCTACGCCCGCAACTACCTCATCCCGCGCGGCTACGCGATCGCGTGGACCCGCGGCGGCGAGAAGCAGATCGACCTGATCCGCAAGGCCCGCAAGGTCCGCACGGTCCGCGACCTGGCGCACGCCACCGAGCTCAAGGGCGAGCTGGAGGGCCTGCGGGTCCGCCTGGCGACCCGGGCCGGGGAGTCCGGCCGGCTGTTCGGCGGCGTGACCGTCGCCGACGTGGCCGACGCGGTCAAGAAGGCCGGCGGCCCGGACGTGGACAAGCGCCGGATCGAGATCGGCAACCCGATCAAGACCGTCGGCGCGCACACCGTGTCCGTGCGGCTGCACCCGGAGGTGCAGGCGAAGGTGGAGATCACCGTCGTCTCCGCCTGACACAGGCCTTTTGAAGGCGTTTCGCCGACCTTGCGGAATTCATTTCCGCAGGTCTGGCGGAAGGCTCAAAACAGGTTGTTAACAGAACCGCTCCATCGCAGCTCAAACGCGGTGGAGCGGTTCTGTTCCGGTTCTGTTTGCCGCCGTTGGCGCGCAGCTGGTTGACTTCGTTCATGCACGCCCCTTCCCGCCGCCAATCGCTGCTGATACTCGGCAGTCTGGGCCTAGCCGCCGTGGCCGGCGGCGCCTACATGCTGGAGAACCACGGCGGGGCCGCCGAGGACGCCGCCAAGCCGCTCTACGGTCGCGGACATGGCCACGGCGACCCCCACGCCCACGGAGACGGCGAGTCCGAGGGCGCCGAAGGCGTCCCGGACACCAACACCGGCGAGACCGTCCCGGCCCTGTCGGTGGCCCTGTCCGACGACGGCGCCTGGCGTCCGGACGCCGAGGGCTACCAGGCCGTCGACGACGAGGGCCAGCAGATCAAGGGCTACGCCTCGGCGACCAGCATCAACCTCGGGGAGTCGATCGACTTCCACGTCAGCGTGCGCCCTTCGCAGAGCTTCACGGTCAAGTTCTACCGGCTGGGCCGCAGCGCCGCCGGCAAGGGTTCCGAGCTGGTCTTCACCAGCCCGAAGATCAGCGGCCGGACCCAGGCCGGCCTGAAGGTCACCGAGCCGACCCGGACCGTGCTGGCGCCGTGGCAGTCCTCGTACACGCTGAAAGTGCCGGCCACCTGGCGCGGCGGGCTGTATGTGGCCACCTTCGAGACCGCGGAGAAGTACCGCAGCTGCGTGCCGTTCGTGGTGCGCGAGGACGGCAAGGCCGCGGACCTGCTGGTGGTGCTGCCGTTCACCACCTACCAGGCGTACAACATGTACCCGGTGGACAAGTCGATCGGTGCCAGCCTGTACAACGCCTACCTGCCCAGCGGGAAGGAGGGCGGCGCCGACATCTGCTCGACCCGGGTCTCCTTCGACCGGCCCTACCACCAGGACGGGCTGCCCCGGCTGTTCGAGCTCGACCAGGCCTTCGCGCAGTGGGTCGAGGCGCAGCCGTACACGATCTCCTACGCCTCCGGGATCGACCTGCACGCCGGCCGGATCGACCCGACGCTGTACAAGGCGATGGTGTTCTCCGGCCACGACGAGTACTGGTCGCCGCAGATGCGCTCCGTTCTTCAGGGTGCGCTTACTAGGGGTGTCAGTGCTGCGTTCATGGCCGCGAACAACATCTACTGGAACATCCGCGTGGACCCCTCCGCGACCGGGACCGAGCACCGGCAGGTGACCTGCTACAAGCGGCACCCGGACCCGGCGGCGACCGGCGGCGTGCCGCCCACCGTGCTGTGGCGCGACCTGAACCAGCCCGAGCAGCAGATCCTCGGGTCGATGTACACGGCGATCATCACCGACCCCAAGCCGCTGCCGCTGGTGGTGTCCACGACCTCGCACTGGTTCTGGCGCGGGACCGGGCTCAAGGACGGGGAGCAGATCCCGCACCTGGTGGCCGGCGAGGCCGACAAGGTGTTCCCGCGGGTGAAGGGCGGGCCCCAGGCTACGATCCTGGCCGCCTCGCCGTTCACCGCCGAGGGGCCGAAGGACAAGCCGATCACCGACACCCAGCAGACGGTGCTGTGTCAGTACCCGTCGGGGGCGTGGATCTTCGACGCCGGGACGTTCCACTGGAACCACGGGCTGTCCACACCGGGGTTCGTGGACAAGCGGATCCAGACCGCGACCCGGAACCTGCTGGACCGGATGACGGGGAAGACCACGGCATAACGGCCCGCTGTCTAGCAAAGGCCTGGCATCTCAGCAAGATTCTTCCGGGAAAATTTTCGTCCACAGCCGGTGGACGAACCGGCGACGCTCCCGTGCACGTCAGGGCTTCACGATCGGTCGATGGTCAGATTATTCACAGCGGGCTTCCACACTCTGTCCCCAGGCTCACCGGCGTGTTTCCACAGCGATCCCCTGGTTTTCCACAGGTTATCCACAGGGGGTGTGGACGACCGCCTCGACCCGCGGGGCGCGGTTCCGTACCGTGGAGGCTTCGGCCCTGTCGGACCCGTCGCGTACAAAGGAAGACGATGGTTTCGCGGGTGTGGTGATGCGGGCAAGGGAGGCGGGACATGAGCATCGACGACCTGCCGTACACCGCGGACGAGGCCTACCAGGGCGGCTTCGAGCGGACCCCGCCGCAGGACATCCCGGCGGAGCAGTCAGTGCTGGGCGGCATGCTGCTGTCCAAGGACGCGATCGCCGAGGTCATCGAGGTCATCAAGGCCATCGACTTCTACAAGCCGGCCCACGAGCTGGTCTTCGCCTCGATCCTGGAGCTCTACGGCCGCGGCGAGCCGGCCGACCCGGTGACCGTCGCGGCCCTGCTCACCAAAAAGGGTGACATCAACCGCGTCGGCGGGGCGCCCTATCTGCACACCCTGATCAACTCGGTCCCCACCGCGGCCAACGCCGGCTACTACGCCGAGATCGTCAAGGAGCGCGCGGTCCTGCGCCGCCTGGTCGAGGCCGGCACCCGCATCGTCCAGATGGGGTACAGCACCGACGGCAGCGACGTCGAGCAGATCGTCGACGCGGCGCAGCAGGAGATGTACAACGTCACCGAGGCCCGCACCAGCGAGGACTTCATCCCGCTGGCCGACGCCATGGAGGGCGCGCTCGACGAGATCGAGTCGATCTCCAACCGCTCGGGCCAGATGACCGGCGTCCCGACCGGGTTCCACGACCTGGACGCGCTGACCAACGGGCTGCACCCGGGGCAGATGGTGATCATCGCGGCCCGCCCCGCCATCGGCAAGAGCACCCTGGGCCTGGACCTCGCTCGCAGCTGCTCCATCAAGAACGGCCTGACCAGCGTCATCTTCTCCCTGGAGATGGGCCGCAACGAGATCATCATGCGCCTGCTCTCGGCCGAGGCCCGGGTGGCGCTGCACCACATGCGCAGCGGCACGATGACCGACGAGGACTGGGCCCGCCTGGCGCGCCGGATGGGGCCGGTGTCGGAGGCGCCGCTGTTCATCGACGACTCGCCGAACATGTCGATGATGGAGATCCGGGCCAAGGCCCGGCGGCTGAAGCAACGGCACAACCTGCAGCTGGTGATCATCGACTACATGCAGCTGATGCAGCACAGCAGCACCAACTCCAAGCGCCCCGACAGCCGGCAGCAGGAGGTCTCGGAGATCTCGCGGTCGCTGAAGCTGCTGGCCAAGGAACTCGAGGTCCCGGTCATCGCCATCAGCCAGCTGAACCGCGGCCCCGAGCAGCGCACCGACAAGCGCCCGATGATGAGCGACCTGCGCGAATCCGGGTCGCTGGAGCAGGACGCGGACGTCATCATCCTGCTGCACCGCGAGGACGCCTACGAACGGGAGTCGCCGCGCGCGGGCGAGGCGGACCTGATCGTGGCCAAGCACCGTAACGGTCCGACCGCGAACATCACGGTGGCTTTCCAGGGCCACTACTCGCGGTTCGTGGATATGGCGCAGAGCTGACCTGATGGTCCCTGGTCGGGCCCTTGGCTGTCCCAGGGGGCATGATTCACAGAACCACAGGTCAACCCGGTAGCTCGTTCGGGTGGCAGCGGAGGACGGCAAACCGCCACGACCCGTCGGCGGACCGGCGGGCGACGGCCGTCGTCGTTCCGGTCGGCGAGATCCGGGTGCCGTCCGGCAGGGTCGCTTCGAGGTCCCAGTCGACGATGCTCAGGGCCGTGTCGCCCCCGATCAGGGTGGACCTGGGCTTGTTGGTCAGATGTGCCCGGGCCGCGATCGAGTGGACGGTCTCAGTGCGCAGTGACTCCCGGTCGGTGAGGACTTCGCCGCTGAAGGTGCGCATCGTCGCGTCCTGATGGAACAGCGCGAGGACGGCTTCGGCGTCCCCGGCGTTGAGCGCGTCCGCGTACGCGAACGGGAGGCGGGCCGGGTCAGCGATCCGGGGGGTGACGGGTTCCTGGTCGTTTTCCTGGTCGTTTTCCTGGTCGTTCATGGCCGACTCACTCCTCGTGTCCCGTGAATGGTCTCAAGGAACTCGCCTTCGCCGCAGTGTGGGGGTGCGACCTAGTAGCCCTGCGTCAGGCTCGTCCATCCCGTGTCGAGGAGAGCGAAGACGCGGTCCAGCGCGGCCTCGGCGTCGTCGCGGCCGCGGACCAGCGCCACGGCTTCGAGGGCGAAGTGGGCCAGGGCCTGGCAGGCGGGGTCGTCGGTGGGCAGGCCGGTGTCGGTGGCGATCGCCGCGGCCAGGGCGTCCTCGTGGCGGAGCCACATGCGGCGGGCGTATTCGCGCAGGGGTGGGGTGGTGTCGATCAGGTGGAGGAAGGCGGCGAAGCGGGGGTCGGTGCGGATCTGGAGGGAGTGCTCGTCGCGGAGCGACTGGCGGAGGGCCTGGGGGATGGTCCGGCCGGCGGGGCGGTTGTGGACGGCGGCTACGAGGGCTGCCTCGCGGTCGGCGTCCTGGTCGAAGACCAGTGCCTCTTTGCCGTCGGGGAAGTGGTTGAAGAGGGTGGCCACCGAGACGTCGGCGGCTTCGGCGATCTCCCTCACGCCGACCGCGTCGTAGCCGCGTTCGAGGAACAGGTCACGGGCCGTGTCCGCCAGGGATTGGCGGATGGCGGCCTTCTTGCGTTCGCGGCGTCCGGGCTCGGTCACGGGCTCAGCCTAGGGCATCAGTCGATCGGATCAAAACTTAGAACCGTTCGACTTTTAGATCCGATTCACTTATCGTGGGAGGCATGACGACCACACCTCGCATAGCCATCGTCGGCGGCGGCCCCGCCGGCCTGATGTGTGCCCGCGTTCTGCAACGACACGGCATCGAAGCGGCGGTCTACGACGCGGACACCGCCGTGGACTCCCGCGACCCGGGCGGGACCCTGGACCTGCACGCCGACAGCGGCCAGATCGCGCTGGAGGACGCCGGCCTGATGGACGCCTTCCTGGCGCTGGCCCGGCTCGAAGGGCAGGCCAAGACCCGCCGGGACCAGCACGGCACCGTGCTGGCCGCGTTCACCCCGGCCGGGGACGACCAGGCGGCTCCCGAGATCGACCGGGGCCAACTGCGGACCATGCTCTACGAGCACCTGGAGCCCGGCACCGTTCGCTGGGGGCACAAACTCGTCCACGTGGCCCCGCTCGGGGGCGGCGCGCACCGGCTGGAGTTCGCCGACGGCCATCAGAGGGAAGCAGACCTCGTCATCGGTGCCGACGGCGCCTGGTCGCGGATCCGCCCACTGCTCACCGACGCGGCGCCGCGGTACCTCGGCGTCCAGTTCCTCGACGCCCGCTTCGACGCCGTCGACACCAGGCACCCCGAGGTCGCCGCGATCGTCGGCGACGGTCACATGTTCTCCACCGACGGCGCCGGCCGCGCGGTGATCGTCCAGCGCAACAGCAACGGCGTGGTCCGCGGCTACGTGGCCTTCCGCGCCGCTCTCGACTGGGCCGTCACGGCGGGCGTCGACGTCGCCGACCACGAGGCCGTCCGCGCCCACCTGGTGCGGGAGTTCAGCGGATGGGCCGAGGTCATGCGCCCGCTGATCACCGACAACGACGGCGACTACGTGGCACGCAGCTTCTGGGCGCTGCCGGCTCCGCTGACCTGGGACCGGGTCCCCGGCGTGACGCTGCTCGGCGACGCGGCCCACCTGATGGCGCCCTTCGGCGGCCACGGCACGAACCTCGCGTTGCTCGACGGTGCGGAACTAGCGCATGCCATCAAGCACGCCGTCAAGAAGGAGAGCAGCCTCGAAGACGCGGTCGCGCGCTACGAGGCGGAGATGTTCCCGCGCTCCGGGGAACTCGCCGCGGGCTCGAACACCGCACTCGCGCGGTTCTTCGCCACGACATCCGCGGACGCGCCGCATCTTCCGCCGGATCACCAACAGGAGCACGACAACTACCGGGCCAGGGCGGCGGAATACCGGCGCCGGCGGGCAGCGGGCGATCGCTAGAAGACGACACGCGTGCGCCGCAGGTGCAGCTCGGCGGCTCAGCCATAGCGGCACACCGGCACACCGGCGGCACCGGCGGCACCGGCCGTCAGACCATCTCCTCCAGCTCCCGCAACACCTGCGCCGCCGTCGCCTCATCGAGCTCCGACCAGGGCAACGCGTCCCGATCGAACTCGGGGTTCGCGCCGGTCCCGCTCAGCCAGACCGCGGTGACGTACTGATGCTCGGACTGGCCCGGCGCCCCGGCCAGGATCCCCGGCTCCAGCTCCAGCACCACGTGCCGATCGCCGCCCACCGGCCGTAGCGTACGGCGCCAGCGTGGGCCGTCAGCGAGCGAGCCGGCCTGGAGAGGACCGCGCTGCCAGCCCCGGGACTGAAGCCAGACGATCGCCCAGGCGGAGATCGCGCTCTGCGGACTCAGGGAGCTGATGTGCGTCGGATCCGGTGTGACGTACGGCCGATCGAGCAGTTTGGAGGTGCGATCCCGGTCGGTCAGCGCCGGGATCGGCCATCCCAGTTGCTCGAACGGTTGCAGGATCTCGTAGTCGGCGAAGAGTTCGGACCAGTCCCCCAGCGTCGTGCCCAGATCTGCGGGATGCGCGACGCCGATGCGGACCTTGGCGTCGGACGGGATCACGTAGCCGGCGTCATGCACATCCGCGTAGCTCAAATCCTCGGCCACGCGGAACGAGCCGAGCACGTTCTGCTGCTCGTCATAAACGCCCCAGACCAGTCGCCGCACCAGATGGCGCATGACCGGATGCGCCACCAAGTACGTGGCGAAGTCCTCCGGATCCCATCGCCGCCGACCGCGCATCGCCGACCCCAGCCGTTTGATCTGGTCCAGGGCAACGGTTCGAGCGGTCTTCTTCAGCTCCGTGAACTTCTTGTACGCCGCGTCCGCCAGCTCCGAGTCGTCGTTCTTCCCGGGCTTCGGCAGCGCCTTCAGCGGATCGCCGGCCTCGTCGCAGACCACCGGGCGCAACAGCTCGTCGAACCCGACGACGAACCGGCGCGGCCCGTAGTCCAGCCCCAGCGTGCCGTCCGGTCCCAGGCCGAGGTCCGGAACCACGCGGTCGGCCAGCGCGAGCGCCGACAGGTCCATCGCCTCGGCGGCGGCGTCGAACTGCTCCTGCGCGGTCTTCCTGGTCAGCGCGTGCCGGCCCTTCACGCTGTACGTGTGCAGCGTCGTCAGGGCCCGGTCACCGCCGATCGCGGCCAGTACCTGGAACTCGTCCCCGACGGTGCTCTCGCCGATCTCGTTCCGCTCCCGCAGCACCGGAAGGAGCCGCTCCACGATGCTCTCGTCCCCGAACGCGCGCAGCGCGGGCAGGCCGGTCTCGCGCGCGGCCGTGTACAGCGACCACGCGAACTCGGCCAGCGAGCCGGCGTCGCAGGCCGCTTTGACGATCTCCAGCCCGGCGTACGGTTCGTCCGGCGTCGAGATCGTCAGCATGTCGACGACGGCCTGCGCGGCGCTCTGCGGCACCGCGGTCCGACCGTCCCGCAGCCGGATCGGGGCCAACAGCGCGGCCCGGGCGGCCGGCGGCGGCTGGGGCATGGTGCGCGGGACGGCGCCCAGACCGTCGTCGGCCAGCAGTTCCTTGACCGCCTGGCCGACCTCGGTGCCATACGTGCGGGTCGCGATCGCCGGCACGTCGACACCGGCCGCCTCGACGCTCCGCAGCATGGCCTCGGCGCCACGGCGGGCCTTGCCCCGCTTGCCCAACGCCGTCGGCAGCACGCACCGCGCCGCCGCCTCGGGATGCCGACGCAGCCAGGTCGTCGCCGCGCCGTGCACGCTGCGCAGCCGACCCACGCCGTCCACCATCAACGCGGCGATCTCCCGGTTCGCGAACGGCAGCAGCAGCCGCGCTCGCAGCGCGGGCCGCCGTTCGATGCCGAGAATCGCCGGCAGCGCAAGGGTTTCGTACCGCGCGACGAACGCCAGGACCCGGTCCTCGTCCGACTTGATCACCGGCCGCCAGCCCTGGGTCAGCAGCGGACGGACCAGCTCGTCCGGTCCGTGCGCGGCGAAGTAGAGCGCGGTCGGCTCATCGGCGGTGCCCTCGGCGATCTGTCGCAGCAGACCCGACCAGCCCTCCTGCGGCGCCCAACCGGCGTCCTGCGGGCACAGCCAGCGCTCGCGCTCGCCGGGCTCCCAGACGGCTTCGGCGTCGGACGGCGGCACCAGACCGTCGACCGTGATCAGCCTGGCGGGCTTACGTTTCCGGTCTCGCCACGGCGGGGCGGCAAGGATCACAGGGAGTTGAGACAGAAGCGCGGCGTTGTCGGGATCATCCGGAAGCAGTGCACTGACCCGCTTCTCCCCGCCCGGACTCAAGTAGGCCTGCTCCGCGCGCGCAAACTCCGGGTCGGCGTGGACGACCTCGGTCAGGACCGTGGTGGCGATCTCCCCCGTTTCGGCCCCGGCCGGATCGACTTCGGCCAGAACCCGCAAGGCCCGCCTCGGGAATCGCGCCACGGCCTCGCGCAACCGCGGCAGCACTCTGGCGTCCCCGGACCGCTCCAGCAATGCCGATATCGCCTCGGCATTCGGAATCCGCGCGACCAGCTCCAACACGCGATCGTGGACCGCGCAGGGCCCGCCGGGCTCACAGCGATGGCCGCCGTCGAGCCAGGCGAGCAGGAACGGCAGGGCGCCGGAACCGACGTAGGTCAGGAGCGTGAGCTCGATGTCGAGGTCGCCGTACCACTCCCAGGACTGCTCGCGAAAGGCCGGGCCGAGCGCCGAAGCGTGCTCCGCGCTGCGGATCCCGGGAAGCAACGCGATCGCCGGAATAAGCCCCTGTATCGCGGCTTCCCGGTCGTCGCGACCCCAGTCACCCTGTTCGGGGAACAGGAAACCTGTCAGGGTTCGATGAAAACCGGTGGGATCGTCTTCCCGCAACCGGGCCGCAGCGGATTTGGCGTCGACGTGGTCCGGGCCCGGAACCCGGCGCCGGAGCTCCAGCAAGCGCCTCAGGTGCGGCCAGACGTCGAGCAGCATCGGCGCCTGCTCGGCCCGCCGCAACCGGACCGCGCCGGGCGCGCAGGCCAGGTGGCAGAAGTGCGCGAACGCCTCCAGCGCGAAGGCCAGATCCCTTGCACACTCCCAGATCTCGACCTCCGCGACGGCGCCCGCGTCCTCCGAAACCGGAGCGTCCGCCGCACGGGCCGCCTGGACCTCCTGAGCTGCCTGAGCCACCTGAGCTGCCTGAGCCACCTGAACTGCCTGAGCCGCCTGAGCCTCATCCGGAGCGTCCGCTGCATCCGAGTACCCGCCCGCGCGGATCACCGCCGCCACCAACGCCGCCTGCCACGGGGTCTGCGCCGCGAGGTCGAAGACGTCGACGTCGGCGAGCTCCGCGACCAACTCCGGATCGCTGTGCGGCGAAGTCCGCGCCCGGTCGATCAGGCGCTGG
This sequence comes from Catenulispora pinistramenti, assembly GCF_018274385.1. Taxonomy (GTDB): domain Bacteria; phylum Actinomycetota; class Actinomycetes; order Streptomycetales; family Catenulisporaceae; genus Catenulispora; species Catenulispora pinistramenti. Next base: position 10,373 of record NZ_JAAFYZ010000049.1, read on the forward strand.
AGACCGGGATCCCGTTCCCGGCGCCGGGCCAGCACCCGCTCGGCCCCGCTGCGATCGATCTCGGGCCGCTTGCCGATGGCGAACCGGTAGCGGTCGACGACCGCGCCGCCGTCGTAGACCGGCGGCGGCGTGAAGTCGTCCTCGCAGTCCCGGTGCAGCTTTCCGATCGTGGTGTACGTCATCGCCCCGGGCCGCCTCTTTCAGATCACACGCAATCTCCGAAGTCGCCATCGTAGGAACCAGGACCCACACCGTGCCCAGCGCCTCACCTTCCGGCGCGCTGGTACCGCCGCACCGCGAGCGGAACGCACACCCCGAGGATCACCACGGCCCACAGCAGCGCCGCCGGGACCGGGTGCCGCATCGGCCAGGCGTGGCTGGTGACGGCGCCCGGGCTGCCGAACAGGTGGCGGGCCGCCTGGGTCAGGGAGGAGACCGGGTTCCAGTCCGCGATGACGCGGAGCCAGGCCGGCATGCCGGTGGTCGGGACGAAGGAGTTCGAGAGCATGGTCACCGGGAAGACCAGGGGCGTCATCCGGTCCGCGGTCGACTCGTTCTTGAACATCAGCCCGAGCAGGACGCCGACCCAGTGCAGCGCGTACGCGAACAGCAGGATGAGCCCGAAGGCGGCCAGCGCCGGGCCGGCCCCGTCGTGCATGCGCCAGCCCACGACCAGGCCGACGATTGACATGATGGCGAATCCGAGGATTGACATGATCAGGTCGGCGCCGGTCTGGCCGAAGGGGACCGCGGAGCGGGCCATCGGCATGGAGCGGAAGCGGTCCATCACGCCTTTGCCGTTGTCGGCCGCCACCTTGTTCATCGTCACGATGACCGAGAAGGTGGCGGTCATCGCGAACATGCCGGGCATCAGGAAGTCGCGGTAGTCGCCGCCGCCGGGGACGGAGATCGCGCTGCCGAAGATGTAGCCGAAGATCACGACCATGATGATCGGGAAGAGCACCGCGCCGACGATCTCGCCGGGGGCGTGGCGCATCTGGGACAGGTTGCGCAGGACGATGGCCCGGCCGTCGCGCAGCGCCAGGACGGCGCGGCCGAGCGGGGTGCCGGCGGTACGCGGCGGGCCGACGGTCAGCGGGGTGCCGGTCTGGGCGGTCATCGGTTCACGCTTCCTTCCAGGGCGTCGGCCGGGACGCCGGCCGGTGTCGAAACGCCGGCCTGGCTGCCGGTCAGCGTGAGGAACACCTCGTCCAGGCTCGGCGTGTGCAGCAGGACGTCCTCGGCCGCGATACCGACGACGTCGAGTCCGCGGACTATGGCCGGGGCCTTGAGCGCGGGGTCGCAGGCCCCTTCGATCGTGTGCGGACGGCTCCCGGGTCCGGCCGGGGATCCGGTCAGCTCGGTCAGCGCCCGCGCGGCCCGGGCCTGGTCGGCGTCATCGGCGAGCTGGACGCGCACCCGGGTGCCGATCGCCGACTTCAGCATGCCCGGGGTGCCGTCGGCGACCACGCGGCCGTGGTCGACGATGGTGATGCGGTCGGCCAGCTGGTCGGCTTCGTCGAGGTACTGGGTGGTCAGCAGCACGGTGGTGCCGTCGGCGACGAGCTGGCGCACGGTGGCCCAGATCTCGTTGCGGCTGCGGGGATCCAGCCCGGTCGTCGGTTCGTCCAGGAACAGCAGCCGCGGCGAGACGATCAGGCTGCTGATCAGGTCCAGGCGGCGCCGCATGCCGCCGGAGTAGGTCGAGACCAGCTTGTCGGCGGCCGCCGCGAGGTCGTAATGCGCCAGCAGCTCGGTGGCGCGGGCCTTGGCGTCGCGTTCGGTCAGCCGGGAGAGCCGGCCGAACATCAGCAGGTTCTCATAGCCGGTGAGCTTCTCGTCCAGGGCGGCGGACTGGCCCGCCAGCCCGATCACCGAGCGGACCCGGGCCGCGTCGCGGACGACGTCGAATCCGGCGATGGTCGCGCGGCCGGCGTCCGGCCGGGTGAGCGTGGACAGGACGCGCAGCATCGTGGTCTTCCCGGCGCCGTTGGGGCCGAGCAGTCCGATGATCGATCCGTTCGGCACGGTCAGGTCCACGCCGTCCAGGGCCTGGGTGGTCCCGAACCGTTTGCGGAGCCCTTCGGCTTCCAGCAGTGTCTCCGGCATCGCCCCTCCTATGGGTACGTCGTACGCATCGGAGGCTATCTTATGCGTTCACCGTACGCAATGACTACGATGAGGGCATGCCTGACCAGGACGACGCCGTCATCTGGCTGCGGCCCGAGGCGACCGGCCGCGGCCGGGTGCCGGGCTACAGCCGCGCCCAGATCGCCAAGGCCGCGATCGCCGTGGCCGACGCCGAGGGCCTGGAGGCGGCGTCGATGCGCCGGGTGGCCACCGAGATCGGCGCCGGCCCGATGTCGCTGTACCGCTACGTCCGGAACAAGGACGAGCTCCACCTGCTGATGACCGACGAAGTGCTGCACCAGGACTGGCCGCGCTGGGCGACGATGCCGGAGCCGGACTGGGAGCAGACGCTGCGGCGCATGGCGCACAACCTGCGCGCCCTGGTGCTGGCCCACCCCTGGTGGGCCGAGGTGATGATGCGCGGACCGGTCTTCGGGCCGACGATCATGCGCATGGTCGACCGGACCCTGGCCGGCCTGGACGGACTCGGCCTGGACATCGACGAGATGATGGACGTCACCGAGATCATCCGGACGTTCGCGATCGGGCACGCCCAGCAGGAACACCACGCAGCCCGGGCCATGGCGGCGACCGGCAGCGCCGACCTCGCGCACATGCGCCCGGACTGGATGCCGTACATCATGTCGGTGATCGAGTCCGGTGAGCTCCCCTACGTGCGGCGGGTCGTCCTCGACGCCAGTACGCCGCACGAAACTGATTCGCGGGTGCTGTTCGAGCGCGGACTCGGGCGGATCATCGCGGGGATCGCGGCGACGCTGCCGGCGGCTTGACGCGCCGTCACACGGTGGCCAACGCCTCGGTCGGCGGCAGCCGGGAGGCCCGCACCGCCGGATGCACCCCGGCCAGTACGCCGACCACGAGCGCCGCGCCGACGCCGCCGAGTACCGAGGCGACCGGGATGACCGCCGGCCAGTCGCGGGACATGGCGTAGCCGGCGGTGCCGAGGGTGCCCACCGCGGCCCCGGCCAGGCCGCCGAGCAGGCACAGCAGGACGGATTCGGTCAGGAACTGGCCCCGGATCTGGCGCCGGGTGGCGCCCAGGGCCCGGCGCAGGCCGATCTCCCGGCGCCGTTCGAGCACTGACACGATCATGGTGTTGGCCACCCCGACCGCGCCCACCAGCAGGGCCACACCGGCCAGGCCGAGGAACAGACCGGACAGGGCGGTCTCGGTCAGGCGCTTGGCGGCCAGGGCCGCGGAGGGCTGGCTGACCACGATCTGGCCGGGGTTCTGCGGGTACACCGTCGCGGCGAGGACGGACTGCACCGCGTCGATCTGGGACTCCTGGACCCGGGCGTAGATCTGCGTCGGGTGCCCGTCGAAGGCCAGGTAGTGGCGGGCGGCGTCCCAGCCGACGACCACGGCTTGCTGCACCTCGGGGGCGAGCGGGCTGGCCGCGAGGACGCCGACCACGGTGAAGGCCTGGGAACCGATCCAGATCTGCGGAGCGGGCTGGCCGGGCGGGAGCGTGGTGATCCCCAGCCAGGTGGCGGCCACGGAGCCGAGGACGACAGTCGGGAACGCCTCGTCCGACGGCGTGAGGTAGCGGCCGGCGGCCAGGTCGGCCCCGATCACCGCGGGCAGTTCGTAGCCCTGGGCGGCCAAGGCGATGACCCCGGAGCTCTCCTGCGCCGGAATCGCCTGCGAACGGCGCACCTCGGCCTGCGTGTTGCCGAGCGCGCTGACCCGCTGGACCGGCGGGATCCTGGCGACCATGGCCGGGGCCGACGCCGGAACCGGCGGCAGGGTCTGGGTCTGCTGGTCGACCGTGGCCTGGGCGGTGAGCAGGTTCGTGCCCAGGGCGGAGAGCTGCTCGGTCAGGGCGCGTTGGGAGGACGCCGGGATGCCGACGACCATGATCACGGTCGCGATCCCGATCGAGATGCCGAGCGAGGACAGGACGGCTCGCAGCTTCCGGGTGCGGGGGCCGAGCAGGCCGAGCCCGAGGACGTCGCCGGGCTTGAGGCGGACGGTCGGCCGGGAGCCTCGCGGGGAGCGGGATGCGCGATCAGCTTGCTCTGCACGAGCGGCACGATCAGCTTGGTCGGCGCGAGCGGCGCGATCGACCCGATCGCGGCCCGAGGCGTATTCGGGATCTGATTCGGTCATGCGCCTGATCCCCCCTGCCCGGCAAGGGATTCGGCCATCGGAGCACCGAGCACCTCGTCCGACCGGATCCGCCCGTCCAGAATCTCCACCCGCCGGGGCAGCTCGTCGGCGATCTGCCGATCGTGGGTGATCAGCGCGATGGTGGTCCCGGCCTGGTTGAGCGAGCGCAGCAGCGCCAGGATCGCGCGGCCGTTGGCGGTGTCCAGAGCGCCGGTCGGCTCGTCGGCCAGCACCAGCGCCGGATCGTTGACCAGCGCCCGGGCGATCGCGACGCGCTGTTTCTCGCCGCCGGACAGCTGGTGCGGCTGGTGGTCGCGGCGGTGGGCCAGACCGACCCGGTCCAGGGCGGCCTCGGCGAGCGGCCGACGCGACCCGCGGGGCACACCGGCGTAGAGCAGACCGGTCGCCACGTTCTGCGCGGCACTGAGCCCCTCGATGAGCTGGAACTGCTGGAACACGAATCCGATCTCTCTGGCGCGTAGTGCGGACAGCTCCCGGTCGTTGAGGGAGTCGACGTCCTGGTCCCGGACGGCCACCGTCCCGCTGGACGGCCGGTCGAGCGTCCCCATCAGGTTGAGCAGCGTGGATTTGCCGGAGCCGGAGGGCCCGACGATCCCGACCAGTTCGCCGGCCTCGATGACCAGGCTGGCCGCGTCCAGCGCCCGCACACCGCCGGGATAGTCCTTCGTGGCGCGGTCCAGCCTCAGCACCGGACTCACGAGACGGTCACGACCTTCAGCCCCTCGGTGATCCCCTGCCCGGAGATCTGCACGAGTCCGTTGGCGAACAGCCCGGTCTGCACCCCGACCAGCATGCTGGTCTGCCCGTCGCCGGTGACCACCTGCACCGCGTAGCCGCCGCCCTGGACCGCCACCAGCGCCTCGATCGGTACGGCCAGAACGTCGCTGACCGAACCCGTGGTCACGGTGATACCGACCGAGCCGGAGTCCATACCGGCCAACGCGGACTGGTCGGCGATGTCCACCGTCATCGACAAACCCCCCGCCCCGCCACCGCCGCCGGAGCCGGAGCCGGAAGAAGCACTCTGAGAAGCCGCACCGGATGTGGTCAACACGGACACCGTCCCCGTCGTCTGCTTGCCGTTCGGCAGCGAGAGCGAGAGCCTCAGCCCGGGAGTCAGCACACTGGTATCGATCTGGTGCGGGTCGATGCTCACCGTGACGTGCTTCGTCGTCGAGCTCAGACTCATCAGATCCGCGGTGGCCGACGCCCCGAGCTGCGCGTCGAGCGAAGCGACCCGCACCGGCGCCGGAAGCACCGCGATGTCCCCGACCGCCAGCGCGCCGCTGGCCGTGAACCCGTTCAGCTGCTGCCATTTCTTGAGCGCGTCCTCGGTCGCCTGGGTGTAGGCGTCGCCGGTCAGGGCCTTGCCGTAGCCGAGAGCCCGCAGGTCCGCGTTGACTTCGGCGAGGTCCGGGCCGGGCGTGGCCTGAGCATTGATGGCGCGGTAGAGCGGGGTGCTGCCGAGGAACAGCATCACGTGCTTCGCGTCGACGTCATAGAGCGGCTGGCCCTGGCCCACCACCGCGCCTACTGCCGGAAGCCACGTGACCGTCCCGCTCTTGTGCCCGGTGAAGGGCGATGGCGTGCCGTAGCCGAGGTTCCCCTGGAGGGTCGCGGTCGTGGCCAACGCGGTGCGCGCGATGGTGGCCGTCTGCGGCGGCGCGGGCAGCGCCGCCGGCGGTGCCTTGGGCTTGAACCGCAGCATGTAGAGCGCTGTGACGGCGACCGCGGACACGACCACCGCGCTGAGGATGACAAGGAGCCATCTACGCACTTCAGTTGCCGATCCCTCGGGCGGCGACCTGCTTCTCGCAGTCCGGGGTGTACTGCATGCCCAGCCTGATCGACGTGGAATCGTTGTTGGGCCCGCCGAAGGAGAAGCTCTCGATGCCGCCCTGCGCCGAATTCTGCTCGACGTACTGGACTCCCTTGTCACGCAGGCACTGCACGACCGCGTGCACGAAGTCGCCGGCCTTGGGATTGCTCGCGTCGAGCTGCCATGGCGGCAGCGGATCCTCGGCCACGCAGGCGTTCTGGGCCTTGGTCTGGGCGACCTGGTCCCCGACGTTCGTCTGCTTGCTCCAGCCGTTCCGGGCCATGCACTGGTTGTACTGGTCGTAGAGCACGTTGATCTGGGCGTTGGTCATGTCGATGGTGATGCGCGGCCGGGCGGTGGTGGCCGTGCTCGTCGCGGCCCCGGCCGAGCCGGATGTACCGGCCGAACCAGCTGAACCAGCTGAACCGGACGAGCCGGACGAGCTCGCCGAGACTTGCGCGGGCAACGTCGGAACCTGGGCCTGCGGCTTGGCGGAAGCGGACGAGCACGCGGCAAGGGCGAGTGCGGCTATGGCCGAAACGCCGCCGGCGGCAAGCTGAATACGCCGAGTATGAGCTTTCACAGCGCACGAGCCTGCCGAGCAATTGCGAAGAACTTGTGCGATCGCTATGCGGGGTCCTTCGCCGCCGGCAACCGGATGGTGAACGTCGTTCCCGCGCCCAACGTACTGATCACGCTGACTTCGCCGCCGTGCGCCTCGACCAGTTGCCGCACGATCGCCAGCCCCAGTCCGCTGCCGCCGGTGCGCCGGTTGCGTGATTTGTCCGCACGCCAGAACCGGTCGAAGACCGAGGGCAGATCAGCCTCGGCGATTCCGGGCCCGGTGTCGGCGACCTCCACGAGTACGTCCGAACCGCTCTGGTACGCGCGCAGTGTGATCCGTCCTTCCGGCGGCGTGTGCCGCTCGGCGTTGGCGACGAGGTTCCCGACGGCCTGCCGCAGCCGCATCGGGTCGGCCACGACCCGCAGCTCCGGCGTCGCACTCACCTCAGCGCGTCCGCCGCCGGCCGCCGCGATGTGCCGGAGCAGGTCGCCGAGATCGAGTTCCACCGGCTCCAGGCGCAGCTGCCCGGCGTCGGCGAGGGCGAGGTCCCGCAGATCATCGACCAGGTGCTGCAACAGCTGCGTCTCCTCCAGCAGCGAGGAGACCAGCTCGGCGTCCAGGTCGGCCACGCCGTCGTTGGCCGCGATCAGCCAGCCCTTGATCGTGCTCAACGGAGTCCGCAGCTCGTGCGAGATGTCGTTGACCATCTCCTTGCGCTGCCGGTCGGTGCGGGCTACGTGCTCGGCCATCTCGTTGAACGCCGCCGTCAGTTCGGCGATCTCCCAGCGGGAGCCGGTCGTGGCGCGCGCCGTCCCGTCCCCGGCCCGCATCCGCCGGGTCGCCTCGGTGAGCGCGCGGACCGGCCGGATCACCCGGTTCGCCAACAGCATGGCGACCCCGACAGTGAACAGGACCACGAGCGTCGCGACACCGGCGATCCGCGCGGTGTCGGCGCGGGACAGGCCGACGGCCGCCTGGCCTCCGGTGTTGCCGAGCGGCATGGCCGCCATGAACGCGGCGGGTGCGACGTAGGGCCGCAGTTGGAGCCGCCGCGCGTTGAGCAGACAGGCCCGGTCCCGCGGGTTGTCGGCCGGATCGGCGATGTTGGTGACCTCGCCGGACCCGGTCAGGGCCAGCTTCACCCCGACGCCCTGAAGGCAGCCCTTCACCGACGCCGACAGCTGGGTGAGCGCCGCCTGCTCGGTCCCGGTCGGGGTGACCCAGGGCGAGTCTTCGAACCCGACGTAACCGCCGCCGTCGGTCAGCACGGACTGGCAGCTCTGGGGCGCGCTGGCCCGCGGCAGACGCAGGTAGGGCCGGCCGCCGGCCAGCTCGGCGATCGTCGGGTCCAGTCCGTGCCGCTTCAGGCAGGCGGACTCCTTCTCGACGAGCACTTCCAGGTCGGAGTGTTCCTGGGGGGTCAGCTGGAACGGGCTCGCGACCTTCGGGTCGATACCGTCCGGGAACTGAGTCCCGGCCAACGCGTTGTCGACCGTCAGCGGGTCGATGGCCACCGAGGGCTCGGCGCCCGGTCGTTCCCCCGCCGACGCCGGCGAGCTCTCGATCGGGGTGCCGCCGACCGGAGTGACGACGACGCGTACCGCCAACTCCTGCGCGATCCCGTCCACGAAGGGGCCGGCGCCGGACCAGTCGGTGTGGGTGGCCGCGTAGTCGACCATCGACTCGTACACCAGGGGGTACGCGTCCCGGACGACGTTCTCGCGCTGCGCGATGGACGTGGTCGCGCGCTGGACCGACAGCCAGGCGGTCGCGGCGACGGCGCTGGCCGCGACCAGAATGGTGCCGGCCAGCAGCCGGGTCCGGAGACCGTATCTAGGCATTGAGATACCTAGCCATCGGAGGTGGGGGTGCGGTCGGCGATCCTGTAGCCCACGCCGTAGACCGTCTGCAGGAGCACGGGGTTGCGGGGATCCGCCTCGATCTTGCGCCGCAGGTTCTTCACGTGGGCGTCGGCCGTGCGCTCGGTGACGAAGCTCTCCGGGCCGTGCGCCTCGTCCAGCAGTTGGCGGCGGCTGAACACCCGGCCGGGGCTGGACATCAGCGTTTCCAGGATGCGGAATTCGGCCGGGGTGCACTCGATGCGGTAGCCGTCGAGCCGGACCTCGTGCCGGACCTGGTCCAGGGAGAGCGGGCCGACGTGCAGCGGCAGCACGACCGAAGCGCCGGAGCCGCCGGAGGCCTTCGCGCGCCGCAGCAGGGAGCGCACGCGGGCCATCAGTTCCCTGGGGTCGTAAGGCTTCGTGAGGTAGTCGTCGGCGCCGAGGTCGAAGCCGGCGAGTTTGTCCTCGGCCGCCGAGCGCGCCGTCACCACCAGGATCGGCACGTCGTAGTCGCGGCGCAGGACGCGCAGCACATCGAGGCCGTCCAGTTCGGGCATCATCACGTCGAGGATCAGCAGATCGGGGCGGCGGCTGCGGACCTGGTCGATCGCCGCGCGGCCGTCGCCGACCACGAGCACCGAGTAGTCCTCGCGCCGCAGGTAGCGCCGGACGAGCTCGGCCTGCTTCGCATCGTCCTCGGCGACCAGTACGAACGCGCTCATGTCGGGTGACCATACGCGCTCCGGAGAAACGTGACGGCCGGGTCGGCGGCGGCGTTGAGGCGGGCACGCCGCCCGCGCGATCATGAAGCTTGGACTTCTCCACGCTCCGCGGGCGCCGTGCTCGCCGGGTCGCTCAGTCCTCTTCGAGCACTTCCGCGAACGCGATCACCACGCCGCCAGTGGCCTGCTCCTTGGTGGCCGCGACGAGCGGACCGGCCTGCGCCGCGGCGGCACTGGCGGCGTCGTAGTCGGCGAAGTACAGGTCCAGCAGGCGGTAGGCCGGGGTCGGGCCGCCGTCCTCCTTGGGCCAGACCTTCGAGGCCTGCAGCCGGGTCAGGCCGGGGAGCTTGCGGGCCAGCGCGAGGTGGTCGGGGTAGGCCGCCTCGAAGGCCTCCGGGTCGGTCGGATTGGAGTAGACGAAGCTGATCTTGGTGGGTTTGACGCGCTCGGACATGAGTCTGCCTCCTGGTTGTTAAGGTCGGTGTGCGCCGATCGTATTCAGAGGAATGGGCAGCGACCATGACCGCTCCGCCGGAAAACCTTGCCGATCGTCCAGCGATCGCGGTCGCGTCCGACGACCTGCTCTCGGAACTGCTGCGCAGTGTCCGGCTGAACGGGGAAGGCGTCGTCCGCTACGCGCCGCCGCCGGATTTCTCGGTCGGCTTCGCGGACACCGGCAGCCTGCACATCGTCGAAGCCGGCCGGCTCGCGTTGCGGATCGACGGGTCGCCGCACGTCGAACACCTCGACCGCGGCGACTTCGTCCTGCTCCCGCGCGGCGACCGGCACCACATCGCCGACGCGGGGGAACCGGCGAGCTGGCTGTGCGGGACCTTCGCGATCGGCGATCCGCAAGCCAGCCACCTGCTCGGCAGCCTGCCGGCCGTGATCATCCTGCGCGGCGGGGAGAATCCGGCGCTCGAAGGACTCGAAGTCGCGCGCAAGATGCTGGGGCTGGAGATGCAGGCGCCGACCCAGGGCTCGGCGGTGATGGTCGCCCGCATCCTGGACCTGATCTTCATCCAGATCATGCGCACCTGGGCCGCCGGCCCGGACGCCGAACCGAACTGGCTGGCCGGCGCCTTCGACCCGCAGATCGGGCTGGCCTTGAGCGCCATGCACCGGGAGCCGGCCCACGAGTGGACGGTCGAGGAGTTGGCGCGGGTGTGCAGCCTGTCGCGGTCGACGTTCGCCGCGCGGTTCGCGGAGCGGGTGGGGAAGCCGCCGGCCACGTATCTCGCGCACGTACGCCTGGACGCCGCCATGGGGCTGCTGCGCGACACCTCGCTGCCGGTGACGCACATCGCCGAGCGCGTCGGCTATACCTCAGAACCGGCGTTCAGCCGCGCGTTCAAGAGCCGCTACGGCACGCCGCCGGCCCGCTGGCGGCGGGACGCCCGCGGGCGCTGACGGCGGGCTGTAGGGCCGCCTCACACGCCGAACTTCTCCCGCGCCTCGGGCGTCACCGGCGTGAAGAAGTTCACCAGCGTGCCGTCGGGGTCGCGGACCAGCAGCGAACGGTTGCCCCAGGGCAGCGTCTGCGGCTCGGCGACGACGTCGGTGACCCAGGTGGCCAGCTCCTTCCACAGCGCGTCCACGTCCTCGACCAGGAACTCGAGGATCACGCTGCGGTTCGCCGCGGGGACGGCGCTGTCCGGGGCGAAGAGCGGGACGGTGCGCTCGCTGCCGATCGCGAGCGTGGCGCCGGCCGGGGTCCTCAGCTCGGCGAAGTCGGGGGTGGACCAGGTGGCGGGGGTGCCGGTGGCCTTCTCGTAGAAGGCGACCGAGGCGTTGATGTCCGCGGCGATCAGGCGGGTGGAAGCGAAGTTCATGGCGGTCTCCTTGCTGGATCTCGATCTCTTTCCTCCACCCTAGGAGCGATAGCGGACAGAATCGGTCCGGTATCCGGGTTAGTTTGGGAAGCATGAACCGCCCCGCCGGACGCGTGCTGACCCTGCTGGAACTCCTGCAGTCCGGCGGGCTGCGCACCTCGGCCGAACTCGCCGACCGGCTCGGCGTGGACAGGCGCACCGTGCGCCGCTACGTGGACCATCTCCTCGACCTGGACATCCCCGTGGAGTCCGTACGCGGCCGCTACGGCGGTTACCGGCTGGCCCGGGGCTATCGGCTGCCGCCGCTGATGCTGGGCGACGACGAGGCCCTCGCCGTCCTGCTCGGCCTGCTCGCCGGGGGACGCAGCGGTCTGACCGCGGCGCTCGGGCCGGCCGGGGAGACGGCCGCCGCCAAGATCCGCCGGGTGCTGCCCGCCCGGCTGGCCGACCGGCTGCGGAACGTGCTCGACACCGTGGCCTTCACCACGGCGCCCGACCAGGACCCCGCCCCGGACGCCACGGTGCTGCTCACCGTCTCCGACGCCGTCGCCGGGCACCGGCCGATCACCGTGGCCTACACCGATCGCGACGGCGCCCGGACCGATCGGACGCTGCACCCCTACGCCATCGTCAACCATCGGGACCGCTGGTATATCAGGGCTCTGGATCCGGCGATCGGCCAGGAGCGCAGCTTCCGGCTCGACCGGATCACCGGGGTCAGAACGCTCTCGGGGTCCTTCGAACCGCCGGCCGGCGACGACGATCCCGCGCACAGTCTCCTCACCGGTTTCGCCACCGCCGACTACCGCCACGAGGTGACCATCCGCGTCCAGGGAACCGTCGAGCAGATCCGGACTCGTTTCCCGGCGAGCGTGGCGATCCTCAACGCCGTCGACGAAGGCGGCGCGGGCGATTCCGGCGAAGGCGGCAGGAGGGCCACTGACCGCAGCGGTCGCGGAGGTGGCGAAAGCGCGCCATGGCAACGCCTGGAGATCCGGGCCGAACGCCTCGACTGGATCCCGGCCACCCTGGCCGCCCTCGACCTCCCCTTCCGGATCGAGCGCCCGGCCGAGCTCCGCGATCTCGTCCTCGCCCTGAGCGAACGGCTCGCGCTCCGGGCGCGCCCCGGGCTCGCGTGAGATTCCAGATCAAGGCCGTCACCTGCAATTAACCCCGCAGGATGAACTATCGCCCCGACAGAATCCGCCGCGCCCCGCTACTGTCGACACGTGACTTCTGCGTTCAGCGATGCCTTCCTCCGTATGGCGGAGCCCCACGCTGCCTGGGGCATGCGCCAGATCGAGGAGTTCAACGAGTTCCTGCCGATCGGGCCGTGGACGGTGAACCTGGACGAGCGCCGGTACCGGCAGTCGGGACGGGAACTGCGGATCAGCGTGCTCGGCAGCTTCGACACCTCGGAGGGCTCCTGGCTGTGGGGCTGGGCCAACCCGGGCTTCGGCAAACTGCCGGTGGTGGCCGCGGCCGAGGCGCTGCGCGGGTTCGGGCAGCAGCACGGGGTGCCGGAGTTCGCCGAGGAACTGGTGGACCTGTCGGGCTTCGAAGACCCCCGGTACGCCGCGGAGATGCTGGCGTTCGGGGCGATGGGCGTGCTGCGCGCCGACGGCTACATCGGGGTGCAGGCCAACGAGACCGGGCGGCTGTACATGGTCCCGGACGACCCGCAGGTGCCGGTGGCCCCGCCGGACCCGATAGCGCTGCCCCGACTGCTGATGCAGGGGGCGCAGTTCTTCAACCGCTCGTCGTTCGAGGTGGTCGCCGGCTACTTCCACCACTTCAACCTCCCGTGGCGCAAGGACGGCGACACGATCGCCGCCGAGCTGCCCGGCGGCACCACCGCGTCGGTCCAGTTCGACGACCAGGGCCGGGTCACCGCGGTGTCGATGGGCTCGATCACCAAGGAATCGCTGGGGAACCGCGCCGGCGGATGAGCGGCGCGGCACCGGCGCCCGGCCGGGTGGCCGGACGCCGAGTGCCTGTTCTGCGCTGCGGTCACGCGGCGACCGGATCCGTAGCCGTACGCGCGCCGGGGCCTGCACCTGCACCCGGGCCTGTATCCGGCGAGATCGCCGCGGCCGAACCGAGATGCCGGGCGAAGAACCGCACGGCGCTGTCGGCCTCGAACCGCGGGAGTTCCTTGTGCCGCCCCGAGTTCACGTGCAACGTCTTCTCCGGTGAGCCGAAGGCGTCGAACAACGCCAGCCCGGCCTCGCGCGGGATGTGCTCGTCGTCCCACTGCAGATCGAACTCGATCGGGATGGTGATCCGCTTCGCCGGTTCGGCCAGCGCGTCGGGCCAGTGCTGGCCGAGCACGGCGGCCGTGATCCGGGCGTCGGAGGCGATCAGCGGTACGCCGGTCGCCGTGCCCATGTTCAGGCCCCAGTACCCGACCGGCCCGTCGGTGCCGATCTCCGGCAGTTCCTGGAGCGCGTCCAGGGTCGCACGCCACTCCGGAACCGCCTGCTCGGCCAGACGGGCGTTGTAGCGCACGACGATCGGGCCTTGCGGCTCGCCGGCTTCGCAGGCCGCGTAGAGGGCGTCGATCTCGCGCTCGTCGTGCTCGGTACGCGGCCGGTCACCGTGCCCGGGGGCGTCGATGGCGACCGCGTGGAACCCGCAGCCGAGCACCAGCCGGCGCGCACGGCCCGCGCTGGCCGGAGCCTTCTTGTGGATGCCGCCGCCGTGGCCGATGAGGACCAGGGGTGCGCGGCCGGGACGGGATCGCGGGGACCACAGGACGCCGGGGACGTCGCCCACCGTGAATTCGCGTTCGCGGACGCCGTCCGCGCTGGTGTCGCCGGTGAAGAAGAGAGAAGACATGGCAGTCGCCTTTCGGGAGCAATGACGGCGCTCCCGACGACTCCTATGCCGCCTGGCCTGCCCGTGACAGCACGGGGAGCACCCACGTCGATACCGCCTTCATGGGTCTCACCTCCTTAGCGTCCGGTCACGGCGTCTGCACGCTAACGACCCGCCGTGGCTTCGGGCAACAGGGTTTTCTTCAGGCCCCGCACGCGGCCGCCAGCACCGCCATCCACTCGCGCGCGGCCCGCCGCACCTCCGGGCTGAGTCCGGACTCCAGCTGCTCCTCCCGGCTGCGCACCGCGGGCCGCGCCTTCCGGTACAGCTCACGCCCGGCCTCCGTCGCGTGCACCTGATGCGCGCGCCGGTCCGTCGGATGCGGGGAGCGCTCGACCAGCCCGTGGGACTCCAGTCCGGCGACCATCTCGGTGGCGGACTGCCGGGTGCTGCCGCACAGCCGGGCCACCTCGGCCACGGACAGACCGGGCGTGCTGTCGAGCATCGTCAGGGTCGCGAACTGCGGCACGGTCAGCCCGAACTCGGCGAGCTCGTCCTCGATCGCGGCGCGCATGCCGAGCCAGACGTGGCGCACGGCGAAGCTGATGACGCCGTCGTCGCCCCACTTGTCGGACCCGGATCCTTCAGAAAACGACATTTCGGGATCCTCCGGCCGCATGATTGACAGGTACCTGACGAGTTTGCCAGGCTGATATCCGACAGGTACCTGTCGATTCTACGCGCAGCCGCGCTCGACCGTGCACTTCCGCCCGCACATTCAGCGATCCTGGGGGGTCGTTCCGCCATGCCCGCAAACAGCAGCCCACCGTCCGGCCGACGGCAGAGCCTGATCCTGACCGTCCTGATCTTCGCCCAGCTCCTGATCTGGATCGACGGCACCGTGCTGTCCACCGCCTACGAGACCCTGGCCGACCCGGTCCGGGGCCTGGGCGCCACCCCCGGCCAGCTCCAGTGGGCCACCGGCTCCTACACGCTGGTGCTGGCCACCGTCACCTTCACCGGCGGCGCGCTCGGCGACCGCTTCGGCCATCGCAACACCCTGCTGGCCGGCATGGCGCTGTTCGGCGTGGCCTCGGTCTTCGCCGCGTACTCGCACAGCTCCGGCCAGCTGATCGCGGCCCGCGCCGTCATGGGCCTGGGCGCCGCGCTGCTGATCCCGGCGACCCTGGCGGTGATCAGCTTCACCTATCCGCCGGAGCAGCGGCCGCAGGCCTTCGGGGTGTTGAGCAGCTTCGCGGGCGTCGGCATCGCCGCCGGCCCGGTGCTGGCCGGTCTGATGCTGGCGAACTTCTGGTGGGGTTCGGTGTTCCTGATCAACGTGCCGGTGGTGCTGGTCGGGCTGGTGGCGATCGCCCGCACGGTGCCGAACTTCCAGCCGCCGCAGAAGCGCGGACTGGACTTCCCCGGCCTGGTGCTGTCCACGGCCGGACTGGGGCTGCTGTCCTACGGCCTGATCCGCGCCGGGCAGGACGGCACAGTTACCGAACCGCAGGTCTGGAGCACGGTCACCGGCGGGCTGGTGGTGACGGCCGCGTTCGTGGTCGTGGAACTGCGGCGCCGGCACCCGAGCTTCGACCCCCGGCTGTTCCGGCTGCGGCAGTTCGCGGCCGGCAACGTCACACTGACGCTGTTGTTCCTCGCATTGAGCGCGAGCGGCTTCTACTTCGCGTTCTACCTGCAGGGCGCGCGCGGGTTCTCGGCGCTGCGCGCGAGCCTGATCGGCATCCCCGGCGCGCTCGGCGTCGTGGTCGGCGGGCCGCTGGCCGCCCGGCTGGCGCGGCGGACGTCGGTGCGCCGGGTCAGCGGCACCGCGCTGGTGGTCGTCACGATCACGTTGGCGCTCTTCTCCCGGGTGGGACTGGGCATGCCGATCCCCGTGTACCTGGTCCTGTCCATCGTCCAGGCCTCCGCGATCGGCATGACGATCGCCCCGCTGACCGGCGCGATCCTCGGCTCGCTGCCGCTCACCCAGGCCGGCGCGGGCAGCGCGGTGAACGCCACGATGCGGCAGACCGGCAGCGTGCTGGGCATCGCGTTGGGCGGCACCATCTTGTCGATCGGCTATCGGCACGCGATCAGCGGCTCGGTCGGCGGGCTGCCCGCGCCACTGAAGCAGCAGGCTGAGACGTCGGCCGAGATGGCGCGGAACGTGGCCCGGCACAACGGGATCCCGGGTCTTGTGCACCAAGCGGACCTGGCATTCGTGCACGCCATGCACACCGGGATGGTGTGGTCCGCGGCGGCCACCGGGATCGGGGCGCTGTTGGTGTTCGGCGGATTCGCGAAGGCCGGGAAGGGCAGAGCGCCGGAGGTTGTCCCGGAAGAAGCAGCGGTGCGGGAATCCGCGTCGGCATAAGGAAAATTACTGGACGCGATCAGCTGAGGACGAGCATTCTGTGAGGGCACCTCCCGGTGCGCAGGCAGCGGATACTTCATCCACCAAAAGGGTCAACCCGCAGCCGACTATTGATCTCGGGAGCGCGCTCCGACTTCTCGGCGGGTCGGCCGATATATCGGCCGGCCCTGTCATCTCCCTTGCCCGAGGCCGGCGCCGCTCCCCGCAGTTCCACGGGGTGATTCTCAGATGTCGAAGTTCAACAAGAGTCCGACCGACACCACCGAGACTTTCCAGGGCGGCAAGGCGTACAAGCGCGACGCGAAGTCGGACTTGTTCCTGTTCGCCGTCACGAACATGGTCGGCGAGGACACGTTCTACGAGGCCGCCGACATACGCGACCAGCGTTATCGCGAGTTGGTGCACACCGTCGCGGTCGCCGACCCGGAGTGGATGCTGCGCTTCGTCACCTGGCTGCGGGCCGGGGCGAACATGCGCAGCGCCGCCGTGGTCGCGGCGTGCGAGGCGGTGCGGGCGCGGCTGGACGCCGGGGCGTCCGGGCACAGCCGGCAGCTGATCGCCGCGGCGTGTCAGCGTGCTGACGAGCCCGGCGAGGTGCTGGCGTACTGGACCGGCCGCTACGGCCGCGCGCTGCCCAAGCCGGTGAAGCGCGGAGTGGCCGACGCGGTGGCGCGCCTGTACAACGAGTACTCGTTCGCCAAGTACGACTCGGACGCCAAGAGCTTCCGGTTCGGTGACGTCATCGACCTCGTGCACCCGGTCGCCGCGGCCGACAAGCCGTGGCAGGGCGACCTGTTCCGGCACGCGCTGGACCGCCGGCACAGCCGGGAGAACCCGGTCCCGGAGACGCTGGTGAAGCTGACCAAGCGGGCCGAACTGCTCGCGACTCCCGTCCAGGAGCGGCGCGGCGTGCTGCTCGCCGAGGGCGGGGCGGCGCGGCTGGCCGAGGCCGGGATGACCTGGGAGGCGCTGGCCGGCTGGCTGCAGGGGCCGATGGACAAGGCCGCCTGGGAGTCGGTCATCCCGTCCATGGGTCTGATGGCGCTGGCCCGGAACCTGCGGAACTTCGACCAGGCCGAGGTCGCCGACGCGGTGGCCTGGCAGGTCTGCGCGCGGTTCCTGGACCCCGAGCAGGTGGCCCGGTCGCGGATGCTGCCGTACCGGTGGCTGTCCGCGTACAAGGCGGCGCCGTCGCTGCGCTGGGGTCACGCGCTGGAGGGTGCGCTGGGCTCGGCGATCGGGGCCGTCCCGGAACTGCCCGGACGCACGCTGGTCCTGGTGGACACCTCGGCGTCGATGACCCGCGGGGTGTCGGCGCGGTCGACGATCACGCACCTGGACATCGGAGCCCTGATCGGGGTCGCGCTGGCGGACCGGGCCGCGGGCTCGGGACGCGGTGATGATGTGGACCTGATCGGGTTCGCCGACGGCCTGTTCACGCACAAGCTCGCCCGGGGCGGCAGCGTGCTGCGCGAGATCGAGCGGTTCGCCAAGCGCTACGGGGAGGTCGGGCACGGCACGCGGCTGGTGGACGCCGTGGCGAACAGCTACGACGAGCACGACCGGGTGGTGATCGTCAGCGACATGCAGGCGTTCCCGTACTACTACAACAGCCAGAACAAGGGCGCGGACGCGTTCATCCCCGACACGGTGCCCGTCTTCGCGATCAACACCGCCGGGTACGGGCCTTCGGCTCTGCCGCCCGGGAAGCGGAACCGGTTCGAGATCGGCGGGTTCTCGGACAAGGTTTTCAGCATGTTCGCGCTGCTCGCGGACGGGGACCGGCCCGCTTGGCCGTTCTGAGGGGCGGCATGAGGATCTGAGGGACGGCGTAAGGAGCGCGTAAGGAGCGGTAGCGCGATGGCTCTAGCCAGTCGTGCTACCGCTCAGTAACATGCGCCGTGTGATCGACGGCATAGACCTCACCACCCTCGCGGTCCCGTTCTATGTGCTGTTCATGGCGCTGGAACTGCTCTCGCTCCGGTTCTTCCCGGACCCGGGCGAGCAGGGCTACGCCGCCAAGGACACCACGACGTCGCTGACGATGGGCATCGGCTCGATCGTCTGCAATCTGGGCTGGGGACTGGTGACCGTGGCCGCGGTGGCCGGCGTGCACGCGGTGGCGCCGTGGCGGATCGGCGGTTCGCTGACAAGCTGGATCGTGCTCTTCGTGGCGTACGACTTCTTCTACTACTCGGAGCACCGGGCCAACCACCGCGTCCGGATCCTGTGGGCCTCGCACGTGGTGCACCACTCCAGCCGGCACTACAACCTGTCGACCGCGTTGCGGCAGACCTGGACCGGCGTCGGCAACACGGTGTTCCTGCTGCCGTTGGCGCTGGCCGGTTTCCCGGCGTACATGATCTTCGCGACGGCGTCGATGAACCTGCTGTACCAGTTCTGGATCCACACCGAGCGGATCGGCAAGATGTGGCGCCCGGTGGAGTTCGTGATGAACACGCCCTCGCACCACCGCGTGCACCACGGCTCCAACCAGGGTTATCTGGACAAGAACTACGGCGGCGTGTTCATCGTCTTCGACCGGCTGTTCCGGTCCTTCGAGCCGGAGGGCGAGCCGGTGCGGTACGGGCTGACGAAGAACATCGGCACGTTCAATCCGCTGCGGGTCGCAGTCCACGAATACGCGGCGATCGCCCGGGACGTGCGCGGGGCGGCCGATTGGCGGGCTCGGTTCGGGTACGTGCTGCGCGGGCCGGGCTGGTCGCCGGCCACCGTCGCCGCTGTCGCCACCGGAGCTACGAACGTCGCCTAAAACCCTTCGGTGGTAACGGAACCGGCACATAGTGTGGTCCGTGTGTTGAGCGACGAACAGTTGAAGGAGTTCGGCGAGCGCGGCTACCTGGTCGTACCCGGTGTGGTGGCGGCGGAACTCGTGGCCGGTGCGCAGCGGCGGATCGACGAGCTGATCGCGGCCGAACCGCCGTCCGAAGGCCAGGTGGGGCACCACTTCTATTTTCCGCAGGCCGCGGACGAGCCGGCGTTGACCGCGCCGCTGACGGCCGCCGGGCCGGACGGCGTCAGCGCTTTCGCCTACGCCGAGGCGCTGGCCGACCCCGGGCTCCTGGAGTCACCGGAGCAGGTGCAGGTCGCGCTGAACATCCCGCCGTTCCCGCACCAGCCGGGCCGCCCGCACATCGACGCCGCGATCAGCGAGCCGACGCCGGGCTTCCAGCCGAACAGTTTCACGCTGCTGGCCGGGGTGTTCGTCACCGATCAGCTGTCCGAGAACTCGGGGAACTTGTGGGTCTGGCCGGGCACGCACCGGACCCACGCGGAGTACTTCCGGGAGCGCGGCGTGCAGATGTACTGCGCGTACCCGGACATCGAGCTGCCGGAGCCGGAACAGGTGACCGCGCGCGCCGGCGATCTGCTGCTGGCGCACTATCTGCTCGGCCACAACATCGGCGGGAACTACGCGTCGGAGACGACGCGGCGGATGCTGTACTACCGGGTCAGCGGGCGCGGGCACGGCGGGGAGCCCGCGCGTATCCTCACCGAGCCCTGGTATGAATACGGGCCTATTCGAGCCTTGATTTAGTTTCGGGGACGGACGGCATCGGCCCCGCTCATCACGTCCCGCTCATCACGTCCCGGCCAGCAGCTCCACCACCGGCGCCAGCTTCTCCAGGAACATCCCGTTCACCGCGATGTAGGAGATGCCGAGCTCGTCGCGGCGGCGGCGCAGCTTGTCGGCCATCTCCTGGGTGGTGCCGGTGAGGATCGACGGGGCGCCGTCGCGGATCAGCTCGTCGGGGTCGACGCCCATCTCCCGGCTCAGGAAGGCGGGCAGGTCGGTGCCGACTCCGGCGATGTTGTAGTTGAGTTCGAGGTCGTCGAAGCGCGAACCGGCGATCGTCCGCAACTCGGCGACCTTCGCCGCGAGCCCGTCCTCGGTCGTCCCCGGCGGCAGGCCGAGGGTGATGATGTCGGCCTCGGCGGCGGCGAGCTGGAACATCTTGCGTCCGGCCGCCGCCACCAGGATCGGCGGGTGCGGCCGCTGGGCCGGCTTGAGCGGAGAGTGGCCGTCAGCCGCGGCGGCCATCTCCTCCTTCACCATGTGCAGCGCATCAGAGAGCTGCTTAACCCGCTCGGCCGGCGTACCGAACCGCCGTTCCCGGTGCACGACCTCAGCCTCCGCACCCGGCCGGCCGGCCCCCAACCCCAGGTCGAGGCGGCCCCCGGAGAGCAGGTCCAGGGCCAGCGCACGCCACACGATCTCCGAGGGCGGGTAGAACGGCGCGGGCAGCACGAAGGTGCCGACGCGCAGCGTCTCGGTGGCCGTCGCGGCAGCCGCGAGGGCGGTGAACGGCTCCAGGGTGTTCATGGTGTCCGGGGCGAGCAGCGTGCTGTAGCCCAGGTTCTCGGCCCGCCGGGCCAGCCCCTGCCAGGCCTGGGCGGTCGGGGCCAGCGCCGCCACTACGGCGAAGCGGAAGGTGCGGGGATGCATGGGTGCTCCCTGAGTCGGAGGTCTGGGTGCGTGTCTGCGTGTCTGCGTGTCTGCGTGGGTCTAGCTGTCTGGCTGTCTAAGCCGATCGTGCCCCTGTCGGGGACCGACGTGCGTCCGGCCAGGGGAGGTCTCGCGCGTACTCTGCGGGGAGTACACGACGTATCGTCTCCAGGGTGCTGGACTACGACCTCGAAGCCGCCCACTACGACGAGACCCGCGGGGGCGTGGCGCGGGCCGGAGCCGCGGCCGACGCGGTGCTGGAGCTGCTGCCCGCGGACTGCGCGGTGCTGGTGGACGTGGCGTGCGGGACCGGCATCGTCTCGGAGCTGCTGACGGCACCCGGCCGCACGGTGATCGGCGTGGACCCGGCAGCCGCGATGCTGGCCCTGGCGCAGCCGAGGCTCGGCGGCGGCGGACACGTAGTACGCGGCGATGCGACCCAACTGCCTCTGGCGACCGGCTCGGTGGACGCGGTGACCTTCATGTGGCTACTGCATCTGGTCGACGAGGCGCTGGTGGCGTCGGCGATCGCGGAGGCAGCGCGAGCCCTACGCCCCGGCGGCATGATGATCACCACGGTCGACAAGAACGCGGCACAGTACGAGACGGACAGCGACGTCGGCGAGATCCTCCGCCCCGCGCGCAGGGAGCTGGCACCACCGGCGAGCGACGACGTGGAACGCGTACGCGAGCTGGCAGCCACGGTAGGCCTGAAACCCGCGGGCCTGGCCGGCTACGTAGGCCACGGACAGGGACGGCCACCGCGTGAGTGGGCCCGGCGCGTCCGCGAGGACATCACCTGGACGCGCGGAGCAGACCCGGCGCGAGTGGCAGAGATCTGCCGCGCGTTGGAGGCGCTGCCGGGGCAGGAGGTCAGGCGGGCGGATCCGGTGTACAAGGTCGCCGGGTTCCGGCTGGGCGGGAAGTAGCGGCCGCGCCGGAGGTAGTGGCCGAGCCGGAGCTAGTGGCTCGGCGGAAGGTTGGCGGCGCGCGGAGGCCGCGAGCAGCTCCAGCTACAACTTCCCCATAGCCGCCTCAAAGGCCTCGCGCACCGCGCCCAGCTTCGGGCTGCCGATCCGCTGGTCGATCTCCAGTGCGAGGCGGAAGCGCAGGGCCGCTTCGACGTGCTTGCCCTGGTCGTAGAAGCTGCGGCCGGAGTGGTGGGCCGCGGCGGCGACCAGGCGGTCGTCCTTCAGGTAGAGCGCTAGTTTTTCCGCGCGGTGGAACATGGTGTCGGCTTGGTCCCATTCGCCGCGCCATTGGCGGGCGTGGCCTACCAGGAGTTGGGCGCGGACCATGCGGCGGAGGTCGCCGGACATGTCGGCGGCGGCGAGGGTGAGTTCGGCTTCGAGGACGGCTTCGTCCAGGCGGCCCGCGATGCGGAGCAGAGTCGCGTACTCGGAGCGGGCGTCGGGGAGCTCCTCTAAGTCGAGGGCGGCCAGGGTGTCGATCCGGGTGGACAGTGCCGCGGGGTCGTCGGCGATCTCGCGCAGCGTCTCCGGGTCGGTACGGAAGTCAAGGCCCATGGGTCCATCCTGCGACGCAGAAGGGTCCTTACGCGACACCTATCCCATGGATTCTAAGGTTCTTCCCTTCGTTTCCCGTACCAAGTAGTACACAAAGGGGATGGAAATCGCGGCGGCGAGTGCGTAGAGCGTGTAGGCGCCGGACAGGCTCCAGCGGGACAGGGAGGGGAAGGAGACCGTCACCAGCCAGTTCGCCAGCCACTGTGCGCTGGCCGCGACCGACAGGGCCAGGGCGCGGATGCGGTTCGGGAACATCTCGCCGAGGAGCACCCAGACCACGACGCCCCATGACATCGCGAAGAAGAAGACGTAGGCGTTCGCGCCGATCAGGGCGATGATGCCCTGCGCCTTGGGCATGGTCGTCTTGCCGTCGACGTGGCTGCCGTAGGAGAACATCCATGCGCACAGGCCCAGCGTGACGGCCATCCCCACCGAGCCGATCAGCAGCAGCGGACGCCGGCCGATCCGGTCCACCAGGGCCATCGCCAGGGCGGTGCCGGCGATGTTCACCACCGCGGAGATCATCGAGATCAGCAGCGAGTTGGAGGTGTTGATGCCGACCGACTGCCACAGCAGGGAGCTGTAGTAGAAGATCACGTTGATGCCGACGAACTGCTGGAACACCGACAGGCCGATCCCGATCCAGACCACCGCCAGCAGGTTCCTGCGGCTCGGGGTCAGCAGGTCCACCAGCTTCGGTTTGACCTCGCCGGCCAGCTGCCGGCGGATCTCGGCGATCCGGGCCTCGACGTTCGCCCCGCCGCCCTCGACCTCGGTGAGCACCTCGCGGGCCCTGGCGTCGGCGCCGACCGCGACCAGGTAGCGCGGCGACTCCGGGATCATCGAGCTGAGCACGCCGTAGACGATCGCCGGCACCACCTCGGCGCCGAGCATCCAGCGCCAGGCCGCCAGACCGCCCAGGTGGTCGGTGTTGGTGCCGCCGGCCGCCAGGTTGATCAGGTAGTTGACGACCGCGGAGATGGCGATGCCCAGCACGATCGCCAGCTGCTGGAAGGCGGTCAGCCGGCCGCGGAAGGCCGGCGGGGAGACCTCGGCGATGTAGGCCGGGCCGATCACCGAGGCGATGCCGATCGCGAAGCCGCCGATGACGCGCCAGACCGTCAGGTCCCAGGGCTGGTAGGAGAACATGCTGCCGATGCCGCTGATCGTGAACAGGACCGCCGCGATCTGCATGGCCCGGATCCGGCCGATGCGGTCGGCCATCCAGCCGCCGGCGATCGCCCCGGCCGCGGCTCCCGGCAGGGCCGCGGCGACCATGAAGCCGGTGGTGCCGCTGCCCACCTTGAAGTCGTGCTGGATGCCGGTGACCGCGCCGTTGATGACCGCCGAGTCGTATCCGAACAGGAATCCGCCCAGGGCCGCCGCCGCGGCGATGAACACGATGCGCGGCGCGACGCTCGTCCCCGCGCCGCCGGCCGCCGGCTGTGGGCCGCCGGGGCGGCCGGTCCTGGTCGTCATGCCCCTACCCCTGCCGCCGATCCCGCCTGGCGATGCGGCGATGCGCCCGATCGGGTGGTTGCCCTACCGTGGGTCGCATGCTGAACGTGCCGCAGGAGATCTACGACGCGATCGTCGCCCACGCCCGCAAGGACCACCCGGACGAGGCCTGCGGAATCGTGGCCGGACCCGAGGGCTCGGACCGCCCCGAGCGCTTCGTGCCGATGACCAACGCCGAGCGCTCGCCGACGTTCTACAGTCTGGATCCGGCCGAGCAGTTCAAAGTCTGGCGGGAGATGGACGACCGGGACGAGGAGGCGGTGATCATCTACCATTCGCACACCTCGACCGAGGCCCACCCCTCGCGGACCGACATCAGTTACGCCTCTGAGCCCAACGCGCATTACGTCCTGGTGTCCACGCGCGACACGGACAAACTCGGCGAGTTCCAGTTCCGCTCGTTCCGGATCGTCGACGGTGCCGTGACCGAGGAACCCGTCACGATCATCTGAAGACATATCCACTGACGGGTCAGTCCGGATGCCGCCTCAGCCCTGCTGGATCAAGCTGGAGGCGTGAGTTCGACTGAGACGGTCACCCCGATCCAGAACGCCGTGAACATAGGGCCGGTGCTGACGCAACGGCTCCGCGACGTCGGCGTCACCACCCTGGACGAGGTCCGGGACCGCGGTGCCATCGAGGTGTGGCAGCTGATCGCCGACACCGCCGAGGGCAACGAGTGCGCGCACATGCTGCTGGCGCTGGAGGGCGCGCTGCGCGGCCAGCGCTGGACGTCGATCCCGCGCTCCGAACGTGACGCGCTGCTGGTCGAGGTCGGCCTGAAGGACGCCTCGGAGCTGCGGGCGCCCAAGAAACGCTGAAGCGGCCGGCGCGCCGAGCGCCGACCGCTTCGCGACTAGCGACTAGCGAGCACACGCCCGCCCCGCACCGCGCCGCCTCAGCCCGTGATCTTCCCCTGCTGCAAGTCCGCCCACACCGGCCCGTTGACGACCCCGTCGGCCATCAGGTGCATCGCGCTCTGGTACTGCACCACCGCGCCGAACGTGTCCACGTCGTACTGGCCGGTGGCCTTCAGATCGATGTTCAGCGCCGAGGCCAGCGCCTGCTGCAGCCGCTTGACGTCCGCGGCGCTGCCCCCCTTGTGATGCTTGTCACCGCCGAAGGGACCGCCGGGCATGTTCGGCAGCGCGGCGGTCAGCGTGGGCTTGCTGCCCGCGGCGATCAGCGCCGTCTTGGTGCTGCGCCCCACCGAGCCGGACGGATCGGCCGGGTGGGCCTTGGCCTGGAACGCCGCGACCGCGGCCTGTGTGGCCTGGTCGAAGGTGCCGCTGATCGGGCCGTTGTAGACGCCGAGCTGCTTGAGCCGGCTCTGCAGCCACTTCACGTCGGCCCCGGAGTCGCCGAGCTGCATCACGCCGGGCGTGTGCTGGCTGGGCGAGCTCGCCGAACTGCTCGGCGAGGAGCTGGTCGAGGTGGTCGCCGACGCCGACGACGGCGCGGAGGAGCTGGGCGTCCCGGTCGGGGTGGTGACCGAGCCCTGGGCTCCGCTCGGCCCGGCGGACGGGGTCGAGCTGTGCCCGCCGAGCGTGATCAGCGAGACCACGATCACCAGCACCGCACCGGCCGCGACCCCGATGCCGATCATCGCCCCGCGGCTGGCGCGGGGTCCGCGGCCGGGCTCGCCCGGGTAGTCGTCGGCGTAACCGCCGTCATAGGGCTCGGCGTACGCCCCGCCGCCCCCGGCCTGGTAGTCGATCGGCTGGTCATAGGCGGGCTGGTCGTACCCGGGCCGACCGGCCGGGGCCCCGTAGTCGGCCGCGACCGGCGCCATGACCTGGGTGGCGTTCGGGTTGGCCCGCGCGGCGCCGCCCTCGGGGCGGTACAGGTGCTCGTACGGGTCGGGCTCGGGCGGCGCGCTCTGTGCCGGAATGGCTTGCGTCGCGTCGTCGCGCGACGGCAGCTCCCAGGTCATCCCGCCTTCGGACGGCGGCAGGCCGGCCCCGCCCCGGCCGCCCGTGCCGACGGATGCCGCGGCGTAGGCCTGGGAAGGATCGGACGCGGTATCTGAGACCGGAACCGACATCTCGCCGCAATTAGGGCAGTAGCGAGCGCCCGGTGTTCTGGGCAGGACGGTCCCGCAGTGATGACAAGACTCCATGGTTCTCGGAACCCCCTCGGGCAGACCCGCCCACTGTAGAACAACCAAGCAAAGCCCGTATGCGCTCTGACCTTCCGGCCCAGGCCGCGGCATGCCCGGGAGGCGGTTCTTGACCCAGACTTGGCCTGCGCTTTGCCATCGGCGACGCCGCTACCAGCGGGAAGCGGCACCGACCAGCCGGTCCCGCACCCGGGCCACGCCTTTGGAACGGGCCCGCTGACCACGTACCGCGACGAACAATGTCCGGATCGGCGGCACCTCCGGCTCGTCGAGCAGCACCAGCGTCCCGGCTTCCAGCGCCGGCGCGCACAACGGCCGGGGCAGCACCGCGACCCCGTAGCCCTGGACCGCCGCATCGAGAACGCCGCGCAGGTCGGGGATGACCAGCGCGGCGTCGGAAGGGGGTTCGGCCTCGAATACGGAGGACCAGTAGAGCCGTATATACGGCAGGTCCTCGGCGAGATCCAGCACCGGTACCGGCACACGACCTGTGCGGTTGAACGGCCCTGTGCGGTTGAACGGCTCTGCCTGGTTGAACAGTTCTGTGTGGTTGAACGGCTTCCACCGCGGGGCACCGACGAGGGCGTACTCCTCGTCGGCCAGCGGCAGCACCGTGACGCCCGGCAGCCGGGGAGGGATGGCGCTCAACGTCAGGTCCAGGCGCCCGGCGGCCAGCTGCGCGACCAGTTCCTCGCTCTGCCCGCCGGCCACGACGACACGAAGGCCCTCGTCCATCAGGGGAGCGAGGGCCGGGAGCAGGAGCGTCGTGGTGAGGCTGGCCGGACAGCCGAGGCGGACCACCGCATGCGAGCCGGAGTCCGGGATCAGCGTCTCGTGCGCGACCGCCGTGAGCGCGTCCAGATGCGGTGCCACGGCGCGGGCCAGTTCGTCGGCGGCGGCCGTGGGGGCCACGCCGCGCGGCAGCCGGACGAACAACTCGCGGCCGACGCGCTGTTCCAGGGTCCTGATCTGCGCGGTCACCGCGGGCTGGGACACGCCGAGGCTCGCTGCGGCCCGAGTCAGCGAGCCGGCGCGGTGAACGGCGAGGAACGTCCTCAGCAGCGCGAGATCCATCCCCACCAGGATAGGCACGGTTCGGTCCGGCGAATCAGGGTTTTTCGGCCCCCTGAATCAGGGTTCTGAAATGCCCCGGTCGCCCGACCCCGGGCGCAGCACCGCCAGCGCCGCGTCCAGCAGTATCCGCGCGAGCTCCGCGCCGTCCGGATAGTCCGCCGGCCCCGGCAGTCCGGCCGCCGCCTCCGCGGCCGCCTCAAGGTCCGGCACCGCCGGATCGGCGGCCGGTTCGGCCCGCCGCGCGACCATGAACCCCTGCGAGATCGCGCCGAACGCCGCCGCGGCGCGTACATAGTCGGCCGGCCGGGGATCGGGCCCGGCCAACTGCCGGACGACGTCGCGCCGCAGCTGCACCGACCGCTCCACGAGTTCGGCGGCGGCCAGACAGGAGTGGTCGTTCGCGACCAGTTGGAAGACGGCGCGGTGCCGGTACAGCAGATCGATGTACGACCGCAGCAGTTCCTCGGCCGGCGGGTCGGCGTGCACCATCGCCTCGAACTCGTCGATCAGCGGCTGCGTGACCGACTTCAGCAGGTCCTGTTTGGAGGCGTAGTGGTAGTACAGCGCCGCCTTGGTGATGCCGAGCCGGTCGGCGATCTCGCGCAGTGACGTCTTCTCGTATCCGTGCAGCACGAACAGTTCCAACGCGACCTGCTGGATGCGTTCCTTGGTTCCGCCGGCGTCCGGCGCGGCCTTCGTGTGCGTATACACCGATTGCACCGATTCCGACTGTGAGTTGTGTCTCAGGAAGCTCCAAGAGGGGCAATCCCCGAAGCTCAGTCTACTTGCCGCACGGTAAGTTTGTGAAAGTACGCACAAGACATATCTCGAAATCGAACCGCCCTCAGGAGTTCGCCCATGTTCGGACGGCTCGGACGCTTCGTCGTCCACAATCCCTGGAAGATCATCGTCGGCTGGATCATCGCGGCCGTGGCGCTCGTCGCCCTCGGCCCGCAGTTGTCCAGTGTCACCAACGACAACCAGTCCTCCTTCCTGCCCTCCAAGTACGAGTCGGTGCAGGCCAAGAACGCCCTGGACGCGGCGTTCCCCTCGGCCACCGGCCAGGTCGCCACCATCGTGATCCGCCCGGTCGGGGACGGCACGCTGTCCACGGCCGAGCAGCAGAAGGTCTCGGACCTGGCCACGACGCTGACCGACGACCACATCACCGAGGTGGCCGGGGTGCAGGCCGGTCAGGTCGCACCGAAGCAGACCGCGCAGCTGATGTTCGCCAAGCTGACCGCCGACGAAGGCGACCAGACCGGGAGCAGCAACGCCGTCAAGGCATTGCGCGCGGACCTGGCGAACAAGCTCAACGGCACCGGCATGAAGGCCGAGGTGACCGGCGACGCGGCCATGGGCCTGGACACGTCGGACTCCTCGAACAAGGCCACCAGCATCGTCATGATGGCCACCCTGCTGCTGATCATCGTCCTGATGGGCTTCATCTTCCGCGGCGTCATCGCGGTGCTGCTGCCGATCCTGTCGGTGTTCCTGGTGATGATGGTCTCCCAGCCGGTGATCGCCTTGATGGCCAAGGGGTTCGGACTGCACGTGCAGTCGTTCCTGGAGATCATGCTGGTCGTGGTGCTGTTCGGCATAGGCACCGACTACATCGTCTTCCTGCTGTTCCGACTGCGTGAACGGCTGCGGGCCGGGGACACGATCGAGGAGGCGGTGGCGACCACCGTCGAGCGCGTCGGCGAGGCCATCGCCTCGGCCGCGGCCGCGGTCATCATCGCGTTCTGCGCCCTGGGTCTGGCCACCTTCAAGGCCTTCACCTCGCTCGGCCCGGCGCTGGCCATCGCCGTCGCGGTGATGCTGCTGGCCGGTCTGACCCTGGTCCCGGCGCTGATGGTGAAGCTGGGCACGAAGATCTTCTGGCCCGGCAAGAAGTGGCGCCGGATCCCGGCCGCGGGCCCGGCCCGCAAGGTCGGCAACCTGGTCGGCAAGCGGCCGGCGGCGGTGGCCCTGGTCTCGTTCGTCATCATGGCGGGCCTGGCGGTCGGCGCGGTCGGCTTCAAGGCCGACTACGACCAGCAGTCGCAACTGCCGGCCGGCGTGGAGTCCACGATCGCGATCAACGACATGCAGAAGGCCGGGTTCGCCCAGGGCGCCACGTCCGCGACCGACGTCATCGTCAGCTCCACCGACGGCAAGCCGCTGGACCACACCCAGGTCCAGGCCTACGCCAACGGCCTGGGCTCGGCCTCGCCGCAGCTGGGCGGTCTGATGCCGTTCCCGGTCAAGCCGGGCTCGCCGGCCGGCACCAAGGGCGACACCGTGCAGTACAACCAGGACGGCACGGCGGCGCACATCCAGGTGCTGACCAAGGACTCGCCGTTCGCGTCGTCCTCGATGAGCGCGGTCAACGGCCCGCTGAAGGACCTCGCGCACAGCTCGGCCCCGGCCGGGACCAAGGCGCTGGTCGGCGGCGGCACCGCGGCGCTGGCCGACATCCAGTCGGCGAACAACTCCGACCTGGCGCTGATCCTGCCGGTGGCCGGCCTGCTGATCTTCCTGGTGCTGGCGCTCCAGCTGCGGGCCCTGGTCGCGCCGCTGTACCTGATGGTGGCCGTGGGTCTGGGCTACACCGGAACACTGGGCGCCTCGGTGCTGATGTTCCAGAACATCCAGAACAAGCCCGGCATGATGTTCATGCTGCCGGTCATGGTCTACCTGTTCGTGGTGGCGATCGGCACCGACTACAACATCCTGATGATCTCCCGGCTCCGCGAGGAGGCCCGCGAGGGCAACGCGCCGAGGCAGGCGGCGGCGCTGGCCGTCGAGCACGCCGGGCCGTCGGTGGCCTCGGCCGGCCTGATCCTGGCCGGCACCTTCGCCTCGCTGATGCTGGGCGGGCTGTCGATGATGCAGCAGATCGGGTTCGCGGTGTCGTTCGGCATCAGCATCGCGGCGTTCATCATGTCGATGTTCCTGGTCCCGGCGTTCACCGCGCTGATGGGCGCGAAGGCCTGGTGGCCCGGCCACAAGGGGGTCGCCTCGCACTCCGGCGGCACCGGCCGGCCGCGGATCAGCGACCTGGACGACGAGATGGTGGGAGCCGGCTCCCACCGCTGAGGACCGGCCGCGGCGGTAATACCCGCACGACGGTTCCACTGCCATAACGAAATCGAGGACTCCGCTGTCGCCGCAGGTGACAGCGGAGTCCTCGATTTATGCTCGGAGCATGCCGATATTCGATCGCGCCCACACGGACGACCTCCTGTCGTTCCTCGCCGCGTCCCCGACGCCGTACCACGCGGTCGCGAACGCGGCCGCCCGCCTGGAGGCCGCCGGGTTCCGCCAGCTCAGGCAGGCCGCCGCCTGGGACCGCGCGGAGGGCGGCGGGTTCTACGTGATCCGCGGCGCGGCGATCATCGCCTGGTACCTGCCGGCCGGTGCCCCGGCGCACGCCGGCTTCCGCGTGGTCGGCGCGCACACCGACTCCCCCAACCTGCGGGTCAAGCCGCTGGCGGACACCGGCTCGGCGGGCTTCCGGCAGGTGGCGGTGGAGCTGTACGGCGGGCCGCTGCTGAACTCGTGGCTGGACCGGGACCTGGGCCTGGCCGGGCGGCTGGTGCTGCGCGGGGGCGAGGCCACGCTGGTGCACGTCGACCGGGCGCTGATGCGGGTGCCGCAGCTGGCGGTGCACCTGGACCGCGGCGTGAACGACAACGGGCTGCTGCTGGACAAGCAGCAGCACCTGACCCCGGCCTGGGGGCTGGGGCCGATCGAGGACGGCGCGCTGGTGGAGTTCGCGGCGAAGGAGGCCGGGGTGTCCGCGGCCGACGTGCTCGGCTACGACCTGATGCTGCACGACGTCACGCCGCCGACGTATCTGGGCCGCGACTTCGAGCTGATCGCGGCGCCGCGGATGGACAACCTGGTGTCGGTGCACGCCGGGGTGCAGGCCCTGGTCGCGGCGGCCGGCGCGGGTGCCGCTGCCGCCGCGGGCGAGCCCTTCTCGGCGATCCCGGTCCTGGCCGCGTTCGACCACGAGGAGGCCGGCAGCGAGTCGGACACCGGGGCCGGCGGACCGCTGCTGGGCAGCGTACTCAGCCGGGTGGCGCAGGCCCAGCTCGGCGGCAGCGCGGACGACTACGCGCGGGCCCTGGCCGCGACCGTGGTGATGTCCAGCGACATGAGCCACGCCGTCCACCCCAACTACCCCGAGCGCCACGAGCCCGGCCACCGGCCCCGGCTGAACGGCGGCCCGGCGCTGAAGACCAACGTGAACCAGCGCTACGCCACCGACGGCCTCGGCCGCGCGATCTGGACGGACGTCTGCGAGCGCGCGGGCATCCCGACGCAGTACTTCGTGGGCAAGAACTCGATGCCGTGCGGCACCACGATCGGCCCGATCACGGCGGCCAAGCTCGGGGTGACGACGTTCGACGTGGGCATCACGTCGCTGTCGATGCACTCGGCGCGGGAGATGGGCGGGGCGGACGACCCGCATCTGCTGGCCTCGGCGGCGGCGGCTTTCTTCGCGGGGTAGGACTTCCCGCGCGCCGTTCCGCGGGTAAGGCTCCCCCGCGGGTAGGGCTTCCCGCGGGGAGTTCCGCAGATAGGGCTTCCTGCGGGGCGGCGTTCCGCGGGTAGGGCTTCCTGCCGGGCGGAGGGCTCAGCCGGTTGTCTGTAGCGCGCGGTACACATATATAAGGGGCGAATCATTTCTCTTAGTATGAAATGATTCACACCGCCGCATGTCAGCGCAGAACATACCAGGTCGGCCCGGCCACGAGCAGGATCGCGGCGAACCAGGCCGCCGGGCCGATCAGCCGTTCAGTGAGGTTCGGCGCGGCGGCCCGGAGCAGGCGCTGGACCCGATCGAGGGTCGGGGTGGCACCGGGCTTCGGACTGTCGCCCGCGCGCTGACTCGGGACCGGCCCGGCGGTGCCGCCGATGGCGACCAGCGCCCGGGCCAGAGCCGGACGGCCGGCGCTGCGGGCCGCGTGGTCGTCGGCCAGCATCTCGACCAGGCCGGTGACCGCGGCGGTCGCGCGGCGGGCCGGGGGCAGCGGCAGCGCCGATTCCCAGGCGACGAAGGGCTGGACCACGAGCTCGTGGCGCCACCGCGCGTGGGCCCGCTCGTGCGCGAGGACCGCTTCGAGCTCGTCGGGTGCCAAGGCGGCGATCGTGCCCTCGGTGATGACGATGCGCGGTCGCGTACCCGGCAGGCAGTAGGCGGCGGGTGCGGCGTGTTCGAGGACGCGGAGCTGGCGGTCGGCGTGCTCGGCGGCCAGGTCGACGGCGTCGCGCTGGCGTCGCAGGTCGCGCTCTATGCGCAGCGCTGAGAGCAAAGTCACGCCGACCAACCGGACGGTCAGCACCGCGGCCAGGGCCAGGGCGATCTCCTGCGCCAACCCGAGCGAGGCGGGCACTCGCAGGTGGAAGGCATCGCGCCACAGGACGAACAGGCCGGTCCGCAGGTGCCGGTCCAGCGGCGCCACTCCGACTGCCAGCGGCGCACCGATCAGCGACAGGCCACCGGCGATGCCGACCGCCTGCCACAACGCGATCGCCGCCCGGGCATGCCGACGCGGCCATGAAGCACGAGCCAAGAACACCGGGATCGGCCACGCCAACAGAATCGCCAGAACAGCCAACGGCCAGGCGTCAGCGAACATGATCCGCCGCCCACGGGCCGGTGGTCCACAGGCCCGGGGCTGTCGGCACTGAGGCGATTGAGGGCGTGCTCATCGCGACAAGTTTCTCAGACCTGCCGCGCTACTCCTCCAGCTCCGCCAGCGCCTCCCGCAGCAGCGCCGCCTCCTCGGCCGACACCGCCCCGGCGAACCGCACCAGCGCCGAGCGGCGGTCGTCCGTGGTCTCCAGCACCGCGAGCATCGAGGAGGCGATCACGTCGTCCCGGGTCCGGGCCGCGCGGTAGCGGTGGGCGCGGCCGGCGCGTTCGCGCGTGACGAAGTCCTTGCGGCGTAGGCGATCCAGCACCGTCAGCACCGTGGTGGCGGCCAGCTCCGCCGTGCCGTCGCGGGCCGCCAGGCGTTCCACGATCTCCTGCGCGGTGGTTCCGTCGGGGGCGTTCCACAGGACGTCCATCACCGCGCGTTCCAGTTCGCCCAGTCGTGGGGGGCCGCCCGCGCGCTCGTTCGCCATGGGGTTACTCTACAACCGGTAGAACTTCTACGGATCGTAGAACTTTGGGAGTCGCCCATGCTCGGCAGCACGCTCACCGACGCCAGAGTCGAGACCGGGTTCTCGCTGGCGTTCCACATCGTCTTCGCGGTCTTCGGGGTCGGCCTGCCCTGGTTGCTGCTGTTCACCGAGGGCCGCTGGCTGAAGACCGGGGACGCCACCTGGCTCGCCCTGACCCGCAAGTGGTCCCGGGTGATGGCGGTGCTGTTCGCCATCGGCGCGGTGTCCGGGACGGTCCTGTCCTTCGAGTTCGGGCTGCTGTGGCCGGCGTTCATGGCCCGGTACGGCGGCGTGCTCGGGCTGCCCTTCACGCTGGAGGCGTTCGCCTTCTTCGCCGAGGCGATCTTCGTCGGCCTCTATCTGTACGGCTGGAAGCGCCTGTCGCCGCGCGCGCACTGGCTCACGCTGTGGCCGATCGCGATCTCCGGCACGCTGTCCACCTTGTTCATCGTGACCGCCAACTCCTGGATGAACGTCCCGACCGGCGTCAAGGAGGTCGGCGGCAAGGTGGTCTCGGCCGAGCCGCTGGCCCCGCTCACCGGCCCCGGCGCGCTGCCGGAGTCGCTGCACATGCTGCTCGCCGCGATCATGTGCACCGGCGGGGTGGTCGCCGCGGTCTACGCGGTCGGGATGCTGCGCGGCCGGCGCGACGCCTACCACCGCCGCGGCTTCCGGGTCGGGCTGGTCGCGGTGCTGGCCATGGCCCCGCTCCAGCTGGTGGTCGGCGACCTGGCCGCGCGCGTGGTGGAGAAGTACCAGCCGGCCAAGCTCGCCGCGATGGAGGCGCTGACCCACACCCAGAGCCACGCGCCGCTGACGCTCGGCGGGATCTACGACCCGAGCACCGGCAAGACCCGGTTCGGCATCGAGATCCCCGACGGCCTGTCGCTGCTCACCGGTTTCCGCACCGACAAGACCATCCGCGGCCTGGACATCCTGCCGGCGAAGCAGCAGCCTGCGACGCCCGTGGTGCACCTGGCCTTCGACACGATGGTGGCCGGCGGGATGGCGATCCTCGCTCTGGCGGCGCTGCTCACGGTCGTGGCGCTCTGGCGGCGCCGCAAGGGAATCCGTCCTCTGATTCCGCTGACCCGGCCCTGGCTCCTGGCCGGCGCGCTCACCGGTCCGGCCGCGATGGCCGCGATGCTGGCCGGGTGGGAGGTCACCGAGGCCGGGCGGCAGCCGTGGATCGTCTACGGCCGGATGACGGTCCGCCAGGCGGCCACCACCAGCGGCGGCATCGGCTGGTCGCTGATCGCGACCATCGTCGTCTATCTGGGACTGGCCACGGCGCTGCTGCTCATCCTGCGCCGACTGGCCACCGGTGCCCCGCCGGAGCTCGGCAGCGGGACCGAGAGCCCCGATCCACAGGGCCCTGAGTCCGACTCACAGGACCCTGACACCGACCCCGGAGCCGACACCGCCCCTGGCTCCGACACCGACACCGGGCAGCCCGCGCGAAGCCCCGAACTGGAAGGAGCGGCCCGATGACCGCGGTCAACCTGCTGCTGGGCGTGATCGTCTGCGCCCTGGCCGCCTACGCCCTGCTGGCCGGCGCGGACTTCGGCGCCGGGGTCTGGGACCTGCTGGCCCGCGGCCGCCACGCCGACCGCCAGCGCAATCTCATCGCGCACGCGCTCGGCCCGGTCTGGGAGGCCAACCACGTCTGGCTGATCTTCGTGATCGTCGCGACCTTCAGCGGCTTCCCGACCGCGTTCGGCCTCATCGCCCGCGGCTTGGAACTGCCGTTGGCCCTGGCACTGGCCGGGATCGTGCTGCGCGGGGCGGCGTACGTCTACCGCGCCTACGGCGAGGGCGCCGCCGGACCGGAGAGCCTGTGGAGCCGGGTCTTCGCGGTGGCCTCCTCGATCACCCCGTTCATGCTCGGCGTCAGCGGCGCCGCGCTGGCCACCGGCAAGATCACCGCGACGTCCGGCCCGCTGACCCCGTTCGACTCCGCCTTCACACTGGTGGCCGGCGCGTTCGCGGTCATCGTGACCGCGTTCCTGGCCGCCGTCTACCTCTGCCACGACGCCGGTTCCGAGCCCGACACCGAAGACCTGGTCCCCGCCTTCCGCCGCAAGGCGCTCGGCGCGGCCGGCCTGGCCGGCGTGGTCAGCCTGGCCCTGCTGCCGCTGCTGTATCAGGACGCGCCGACCGTCGCGCACCGCTTCACCGACCGCTCGATCCCGTTCGTGGCGGTGGCAGTTATCTGCGGCTTCGGCTCGATCGCGGTGATCTGGAAGCGGCACTACGTCCTGGCCCGCGCCACCGCGGCGACCGCGGTGATCGGCGTGCTGCTCGGCTGGGCGGTGGCTCAGTACCCGGACTTGGCGGTGGGCACCGCGACGGCGCGCGACTCAGCCGCGGGCCCGGCCAACCTGCACGCCCTGCTGATCGCCATGGGCTTCGGCCTGGTGGTCATCCTTCCAGCCTTTTACCTGCTGTTGAAGGTCTTCTCAGGGCCCGAAAGCACCCCAGTGGTACAGGGGGCGCAAATTAAGTAAAGGAGACACCAAGAACACCCGTGCGAGTGCCAAGAGGCGGTCAAGATCCGCACCGGATCGTTTTAACCACCTTCCGCCCCCGTTCGTCCGTGCGGTTGGCTCGGTCTGCCACCGAACGTCCGCCGAACGCAAGGAGACACCGCACGATCATGGGACTGTCCAAGCGCGCCCGCGTCATCGGGATATCGCTCGCCACCGCCGCCGTCGTGGGCGCCGGGGCCGTCGCCGCCTTCTCGGCCGGCGCCACCGGAAGCAGCAGCGGAACCGTCACCGCCGCCTTTGCCAAGACCTCGGACTGGGGCACCGGTTTCCAGGGGCAGTACACGATCGCCAACGGCACCGGGCAACCGGTGCACAACTGGACGGTCTCCTTCGACCTGCCGGCCGGGGAGCGAATCAGCTCCCTGTGGGACGGCACGATGACCGCCGCCGGGCAGCACATCACGGTGACCAGCCCCACGTGGGGTGCCGACATCGCGACCGGGACCAGCGCCATGTTCGGGTTCGTGGTGGACGCCACCGCCGGGTCCGCCACCCCGCTGAACTGCCTGATCAACGGTGCGGCCTGCACCGGCGGGGCGCCCGGCGGCGGCCCGACCTCCGCGCCGGGCAGTGGTTCGAGCGCCCCGAGTTCGGCGCCGAGCTCCAGCGCCGCCCCGATCGGCGAGCCGTCGGGCAAGCCCAGCTCCGCTCCCTCGTCGGCGCCGAGCAGCGTGCCGACCTCGGCCCCATCCTCGGTGCCGGCCCCGCCGGCGGCCGGCGGCTCCTACTCCTTCGCGCCCTACGTCGACACCGCCCAGCGCCAGGACCTCGGCGCGATCGCGGCGGCGGCCGGCACGAAGTACGTCACCGGGGCGTTCGTCCTGGCCTCCGGCAGCGGCTGCGCCCCGGCCTGGAACGGCACCGCCGACCCGACCTTCGAGACCAACCTCAAGGCCGGCATCGCCGACCTGCGGGCCAAGGGCGGCGACGTGATCGCCTCCTTCGGCGGCGCCAACGGCACCGAGCTGGCCCAGGCCTGCACCGACGTGCCGAGCCTGAAGGCGGCCTACAAGTCGGTGATCGACACCTACAACCTGACCCACGTCGACTTCGACATCGAGGGCGCGGCCGGCACCGATCAGGCCTCGATCACCCGCCGGGCGCAGGCGCTGGCGCAGTTGCAGTCGGACTACGCCGCGGCCGGCAAGACCCTGAGCGTCTCGCTGACCCTGCCCGTCCTGCCCTCCGGCCTGACCGCTGACGGCCTGAACGTGGTCAGCGCGGCGGCCAAGAACGGCCTGAAGGTCTCGGTCGTCAACGTCATGGCGATGGACTACGGCGACTGGGCCGCCCCGTCCCCGGCCGGCAAGATGGGCCAGTACGCCGACCAGGCCGGGCAGTCCCTGCACGACCAGCTCAAGACCGTCTACCCGAGCGCCACCGACGCCCAGCTGTGGGCGATGGTCGGCATCACCCCGATGATCGGTGTCAACGACACCAACGACGAGGTGTTCCAGGTCGCCGACGCCAAGGCGGTCGAACAGTTCGCCGCGCAGCACCACATCGGCCGGCTGGCCATGTGGTCGCTGACGCGGGACCAGGCGTGTGCGCAGCCGTCGTCGTGGGCCTCGCCCACCTGCTCCTCGATCCAGCAGGGCGCGTACGACTTCTCGCACACCTTCGAGGCCTTCTCCGGCTGACCCCCACCCCGGGTGCCTCGGATCACAGGTGCCGGTTCCGTCTGCGGACGGGATCGGCACCTGTTCGCTTGTGAAGCGTTCGTCTAAGCAGACGTTCAACTGGTGGGTTCACAGTGTTGTGTCGCACACCAAAATGCTGTCGCGCACACGACAACGCCCGCCTCCTGGGACACCCTCAGGTGGCGGGCGTTACGTTTTTTCCCCACGTGGGCGCCAACGGGAGTTCGGGGCGGGGGCGCCGCTGTGGGTCATGACCCGTGGTGGTGGCAAGGTCGGGGAAGCGGTAGCGGTGCGCTCCAAGGGGCCCGCCCCCTGGAGCGCCGCCGGTACGTCCCCCGTTGGGTACTGCGACGAGATTCCCTGGGCGGGTCAGCCCTCACGCTGCGGCGGAATACCGTTCAGCAGCGCGCGCACCTCCTGCTCGCGGTAGCGGCGGTGACCCCCCAGGGTGCGGATCGAGGTCAGCTTGCCGGCCTTTGCCCAGCGCGTGACCGTCTTGGGATCGACGCGGAACATCGTGGCGACCTCGGCGGGCGTGAGCAGAGGCTCAGCGTCCGGCGTACGTGCGGTCATATGGACTCCTCCTGACGGAAACGGGCACCCAGCGCGCCCGATTTCTCGTGGACCCTCCCCGATAGCCTCGCTTGCCCGGTCCCGGGAAGACCGTGCGGCCGTGTCGGTTATAGGACGAACGGCTTGTCGTTCACAGTACAAGTACACCATCCGACCGGGGCCGTGGGCGATATCTATGAAATCGATACACAAAACCCGCACCGGCCGACCGCGGACGTAGGGGCCGATATACGGACAGCTTCACCCCTGTAACGCTGTGTCGATCGAGGACGGCATCAGCTGGTTGCTTCACCCGCCATGCCCGGATTCGACCCCGGGGTGCCGGTCGCGACCGGCCCGAGGGCGATCTTGACACGGACTGCACCCGCTGCGGAAGGCCTCTGATCGTCGCAGGTGCTGAGCGCTAGTTCGCGCGCGCTAGAACCCTTACGGCGTCCCACTTAGCGCGATAACGCAGATACGCAGCGGTCACGCCGGTGTCGTCACCCTGAGCCAGAGCGCCGAGACCATCTGCTACGTACCGGACCGAACAATCCAGGATCACTCCGTCCACCCGTTCCTCGGCGCCCAGCGCGCCCTGCGCTACCAGTAACCCCATCAGGCCGCCGTAATCGAGCTCTACGACGGACAACGGATGGAACTCCTCCAGCCACATCCCCAGCGTCTCCACAGCCTCCACGAGCGGACCCGCCCCGAGCGAGCGCTTCAGGACTCTCAACGCCCTGGCACATCGCTTGCGCGCCTGGCTCATCGCGGTGCGGAAGTGGAGCGTCGGGACCGCGACCTTCTCGGCGCCCTCGCGTCCGTCGTCGCCGTCACCGGCACCCCCGCCGCCGTCCTCGCCGCCCCGTACCGCGTCCTCCAGACCGAACAGGACCAGCCAGCGGATCGGGACCTGCCAGGACGCCGTCAGGATGTGCGGCAGCGCCTCCGGGTCGTCGGCCCACCACCGTTCGTACTCACTGTCGGCCCGGTCGAGCACCGCCTGCGGCCAGAACAACCGCACGCCGCCGTCGCCGTGGACCGCGCGGAGTTCGGTCAGCGCCAGCCAGGACCGCAGCCGTGACTGCCACGGGCACAGCAGCGGGTCAGCACCGGCGTCCAGGACATAGGCGACCCGCGCCTCGTTCTCCGGGACGGCGATCGGCGGGACCGCGATCAGCCCGCGCAGGGCGGCACTCTGCTCCTCGGCGACGGTCTTCGGCTCGGGGTTCCGCCGCAGCCAGTCCTCCCACTGCGCGCGCTCTCCGGCCGGGAAGGCGGCCAGCGGCTCATAGACCCGCAAGTAGGCCATGTAGGGCGCCGGAATCGCGCCGCCGGGGGATGCGCGCACGTAGTGATGCTCTCACCTATGGCGCCGCCGCGCGTCACGCATGTGCCGGTCGGTCAGCCGATCCCGACGCGTCCCGCGCCATCTCAGCCCCACGCGCCCCTGCGCGCCCCGGCCCGAATAGGCTTCCTCCATGCTGCCTCCGATCCCAGGATCGAAACCGGGCGATCCCCACGCGGCCCTGCGGAGGCCGGAGGCCGAGTACCACAGCAAGCCTCCCCGACCACCAGTCATCACCAGGAGCGACGCAGTGTCCGACAAGACTGACAACGACGTCAGCGAGGTATTCGCCAACGACCACGAGCAGGTCGTGTACTGCCGCGACGAAGAGACCGGCCTGAAGGCCATCATCGCGGTCCACAACACCCTGCTCGGCCCCGGCCTCGGCGGTACCCGCTTCTTCCCCTACGCGAGCGAGCAGGACGCGCTGAAGGACGTCCTGCGTCTGTCGCGCGGCATGTCCTACAAGAACGCCCTCGCCGGTCTGGACCTCGGCGGCGGCAAGGCCGTCATCATCGGCGACCCGAACGAGATCAAGTCCGAGGCGCTGCTGCGCGCCTACGGCCGCTTCGTGCAGTCCCTCAACGGGCGCTACTACACCGCCTGCGACGTCGGCACCTACGTGCAGGACATGGACATCGTCTCCCGGGAGTCGAAGTTCGTCACCGGCCGCTCGGTCGAGTCCGGCGGCGCCGGCGACTCCTCCGTGCTCACCGCCTACGGCGTCTTCCAGGGCATGCGGGCCTCCGCCGAGTACCTGTGGGGCGCCCCGTCGCTGGCCGGCAAGCGGGTCGGCATCTCCGGCGTCGGCAAGGTCGGCCGCTACCTGGTCGGGCACCTGATCGAGGACGGCGCGTCGATCGTCGCCACCGACCCGTACGAGGGCGCCATCCAGTGGCTGCGCGACAACTTCGCGCAGGTGGAGGTCGCCGCGAGCGCCGAGGAGCTGATCGGGGCCGACATAGACGTCTACGCCCCGTGCGCGCTCGGCGGCGCCCTGGACGACGCCACGGTCGCCGCGCTCACCGCGAAGATCGTCTGCGGTGCGGCGAACAACCAGCTCGCGCACCCCGGCGTGGAGAAGCAGCTGGAGGCCCGCGGGATCCTCTACGCACCGGACTACCTGGTGAACTCCGGCGGTGTGATCCAGGTCGCAGACGAGATCAACGGCTTCGATTTCGAGCGGGCCAAGCGCCGGGCGTCGGGGATTTTCGACACCACGATGCGGATCTACTCCCTGGCGTCGGAGGAGGGTGTGCCCCCCTCGGTGGCCGCTGACAGGCTCGCGGAGCGGCGCATGCGGGACGTGGGTCGCTTGCGAGGCGTATACCTTCCGTAAGCCTCCCGACAGGACGCCTCGTCAGATACCCCCGGTGGCGCGTGGCATCGATGCGGGTATAAGCGCTATCGTGGGGTCGTGCCTGTGACACCCGAGTAACGCGGTCGGCTATGCCTGTTCGTGCCGATCAGCCGTATGGCTCGTACCGATCGGTTGGGGAAACAGGTACCGTGAGTTCTCACGACTGACCGTATGACCGGAGCAGGGGCAGACCAGCCCCGATCGTTGAGGGGGTCGAGCCAATGGGGCGCGGCCGGGCCAAGGCCAAGCAGACGCGGGTCGCCCGAGACCTGAAGTATCGCGACGTGGGGACCGACCTGACGCAGCTCCAGCGGGAGCTGCAGCGGGACGGGCACACGTCCAACGGGCACACCGCCGAGGCACCGTCGCAGCAGGACGACGACGACGACGCGGACGACGACGAGTTGTACGCGAAGTACGCCGACGATGACGGCGATGACGACTACGACAGCGCGGACGACGGCGGTTCCCACCGCAGTCACCACCGCAGTTGAGGCTGGACCGGGCCGCCGAGCACCGGTTGAGTAGGCCCGTCCCCCTGGGACGGGCCTTCGTCACGCCTTGAGAAGACGCCCACGCGTGAGGCGCGTGTGGTCGGTGGGACAGATGATGCGCCCCAGCGGGGTCACCGCCGAGGCGCCCTTTCAGCTTTCCCGAAAATCGGCTTTCCCGAAAAGTGACGGGTACTACTTACTACTCCGCGTAGTCGCCGTGCAGGGACGCCGCGCCGTCGCCGCCCTTCGCGCCGCCGACGGTCGCCGTGCCGTCCGCCGCCGCGACGACCTCGCCGCACACCCAGCTCGGCAACCCGCGCTCGGCCAGCAGCGCCAGCGCCGGGTCGACCGCGGCCGCCGGCAGCACCGCGACCATCCCGACGCCCATGTTGAGCGTCTTCTCCAGCTCCAGCGTCGCGACCCCGCCGAGCGCGCCGACCGTGGTGAACACCGCCGGCGGCGTCCAGGTCGCGCGGTCCAGCCGCGCTTCCAGCCCGGCCGGGATGATCCGCGCGATGTTCGCCGCCACGCCGCCGCCGGTGATGTGCGAGAACGCGTGCACCTGGACGTGCGCGATCAGGGCCAGGCAGTCCAGCGAGTAGATCCGGGTCGGCTCCAGCAGTTCCTCGCCGAGCGTGCGGCCGAACTCCGGCACCTCGCGGTCCAGCTGCCAGCCGGCGACATCGAAGAACACGTGCCGCAGCAGCGAGTACCCGTTGGAGTGCGCGCCGGAGGAGGCCATCGCGACCAGCACGTCGCCTTCGCGGACCCGCTCCGGGCCGAGCACCCTGTCCGCCTCGACCACGCCGGTCCCGGCCCCGGCCACGTCGTACTCACCCGGCTTGAGCAGGCCCGGGTGCTCCGCGGTCTCGCCGCCGACCAGCGCGCAGCCGGCCAGCACACAGCCCTCGGCGATGCCCTTGACGATCCCGGCGACGACCTCGGGCACCACCTTGCCGGTGGCGATGTAGTCGGTCATGAACAGCGGCTCGGCCCCGCACACCACCAGGTCGTCCACGACCATGCCGACCAGGTCCCGGCCGATGGTGTCGTGCCGGTCCAGGCGCTGCGCGATCGCCACCTTGGTGCCGACGCCGTCGGTGGAGGTGGCCAGCAGCGGCCGGTCGTACGCCTTCAGCGCGGAGGCGTCGAACAGACCCGCGAAGCCGCCGATACCGCCCAGCACCTCCGGCCGCCGGGTCTTGGCGACCCACTCCTTC
Source organism: Catenulispora pinistramenti (assembly GCF_018274385.1). Lineage (GTDB taxonomy): Bacteria > Actinomycetota > Actinomycetes > Streptomycetales > Catenulisporaceae > Catenulispora > Catenulispora pinistramenti. Next base: position 52,660 of record NZ_JAAFYZ010000049.1, read on the forward strand.
ATCAGCTCGACCGCGCGGTCGCCGGCCTCGATGTCGACGCCGGCGGCGGCGTAAGTGGCTCCTGACATGGGGGTTCCTTCGGTGGTTCGCCTTGAGCGGCGCTCAGCGGCGGCAGCGGTCAGCGGCGGTCAGCGTCGGCGTCGGCCGCGCTCGGTCACGGGCGCGACAGGGCGTCGGTGTGGGCCAGCGGATCGACCGCGATCTCCAGGAGGTGCTTGCCCAGCAGCTCCTCCTCGGGCAGCTCGATCGGGTAGACACCGTCGAAGCACGCGCGGCACAGCCGCTCGGCGCTCTGGTGCGTGGCCGCGGTCATGCCGTCCAGGGTGATGTACGCCAGCGAGTCGGCGCCTATCGACTTGGCGATCTCCTCGGTGCTCAGACCGTTGGCGATCAGCTCGGCGCGGGTGGCGAAGTCGATGCCGTAGAAACACGGCCACTTCACCGGCGGGGAGGAGATCCGCAGGTGCACCTCGACGGCCCCGGCCTCGCGCAGCATCTTCAGCACCGCCCGCTGGGTGTTGCCGCGCACGATCGAGTCGTCCACGACGACCAGCCGCTTGCCCTCGATCACCTCGCGCAGCGGGTTCAGCTTCAGCCGCACGCCCAGCTGGCGCAGGGTCTGGCTGGGCTGGATGAAGGTGCGGCCGACGTAGGCGTTCTTCACGAAGCCCGAGCCGTACGGGATGCCCGACTCCTCGGCGTAGCCGATGGCGGCCGGCGTCCCGGACTCCGGCGTGGCGATCACCAGGTCGGCCTCGACCGGCGCCTCGCGGGCCAGGGTGCGGCCCATCTCCACGCGCGCGGCGTGCACGTTCCGGCCGGCCAGGGTGGCGTCCGGGCGGGCCAGGTACACGTACTCGAAGACGCAGCCCTTGGGCCGCGGCTCGGCGAAGTGCCGCGAGCGCAGGCCGTTCTCGTCCACGGCGACCAGCTCGCCGGGCTCGATCTCCCGGATGAAGCCGGCGCCGACGGTGTCCAGCGCGGCCTGCTCGGAGGCCACGATCCAGCCGCGGTCCAGCCGGCCCAGCATCAGCGGCCGCACGCCCTGCGGGTCGCGCGCCGCGTAGAGCGTGGTCTCGTCCATGAAGACCAGGGAGAAGGCGCCGCGCAGCTGCGGCAGCACCTCGACGGCCGCGTCCTCCAGGGACCGGTCCGGGTAGGACGACAGCAGCTCGGTCATCAGGCCGGTGTCCGAGGTCATGGCGTGCTTGTCGGTGACCCCGGTCACGGCCCGCCGCTCGGCGGCCAGCCGGGCCAGCTCGCCGGTGTTGGTCAGGTTGCCGTTGTGGCCCAGGGCCACGGCGCCGTGCGCGGTGGCTCGGAAGGTCGGCTGTGCGTTCTCCCACACCGAGGAACCGGTGGTGGAGTAGCGGTTGTGGCCGATGGCCAGGTAGCCCTGCAGGGACTGCAAGGTGGCCTCGTCGAAGACCTGGGAGACCAGGCCCATGTCCTTGTAGACCAGGATCTGGTTGCCGTTCGAGACGGCGATCCCGGCGGATTCCTGGCCGCGGTGCTGGAGCGCGTACAGGCCGAAGTACGCGAGCTTGGCGACCTCTTCGCCGGGGGCCCAGACGCCGAAGACTCCGCAGGCGTCCTGCGGGCCGGTGTCCTGGGGGTCGAGTTCGTGGGTGAGTCTGCCATCGCCGGGGCGGAAGCCGGAAGGGTGGATCACACATCGAGTCTAAGCCACGGACTGTGATGATCCTCCCGACCGATATACCTTCCTATCTGCAAATATGCCCATCGGCGGGGCTATGGCTCATCCCATCAGGGGCAGGAACTCCTTCAGGTCCGCCCGCTGCCCACTGGCCGCCAACAGGGCCTCGTCCATCGCTTCAGCCCAGGTCATCCGGCCGGCGGCGAGCCGGATCCAGGTCCGCGGCGCCATCTCGACCACGTTCGGCGGGGTGCCGCGGGTGTGGCGCGGACCCGCCACACACTGCACCGCGGCGAACGGCGGCACCCGCAGCTCCACGGAATTGCCCGGGACCTTGGCGGCCATCGCGTCGGCCAACTGGCGGACCGTGATCGCCAGCGCCTCCCGGTCGTGCGGGAACTCGATCCCGGTGGACCGCTCCAGGTCGTCGGCGTGCACCGTGGCCTCGACGATCCGCGAGACCAGGAAGTCGTCGAACCGCATCGGGCCGAACCGCATGGCGATCAGGTCCTCGTCGCCGTAGCGCGCCATGAGCTTCTCGGCCTCGGCGACCTCGTCGGCCAGCACCACGCCGTCGGCCACCAGCTCCCGGGTGCCGGCGTCGACCGCGGCACTGGCGGTCGGCGTCGCGGTCAGCCAGTCGTAGACCTCGGCCTGCTCCCCGGACACCGGCTCGGCCGCCCGGGCCAGGACCGTGTGCACGGTGAAGGCCACGTGGCCGACCAGCGTCTTCACGTCCCAGCCGGTCAGCTTCGACGGCTCGGCCAGCTGCTCCGGCGTCAGGCGCGCGGCATATCCGACATGGGCCTGCCACTGGTTCGCGACCGCTTGGCGGACCTTGGCGGGGGCGGGACGGCGGGTCTTCGGCATGTCGCGGAATATAGCGGAGCGCCCAGACGGCCGGGG
>NZ_JAAFYZ010000490.1 GCF_018274385.1 Catenulispora pinistramenti
CGGCCGTCGCCGATCGTGACTAGCAGGGCTGCGGCGATCCTGACTCCGATGCCGGGCATCGAGGTCAGGATCGGGGAAAGAGGGTGGGCCTGCAGCAGGGCGGTGAGCTGGCCCTCCAGCGTGTGGCGTTGGGTGAGGATCTCGGATAGTTGGCGGGCCAGCGATGGCACGATGATCTCGGCTGCGGATGTGCCGGGCACGGTGACGGTCTGCTGGTCCAAGGCTTCGGTGATCTGCGTGGCGAGGCGCTCGGCCATTCGCGGCGCCTTCGGTTTGAGTACCTCCGCGATTTGCCGGGTTCCGGCTTTGCGCAGCTGTTGGGGCGAGCCGAAGCGGCCTAGCAGCTCCAGCACGGCCGGGTGGTGGATTCGTGGTCCCAGGACGCGCTCCAGGCTCGGGTGGATCTGGGCGAGCAGGCCGCGCAGCCGGTTGCTGGTGCGGGTGGACTCCCCGGCCAGGTCGTCGTCGAACCCGACCAGCATCGCCAGTTCGGCCTCGGTCTCATCGGCCACTGTGATCTGCCGCAGCGCACGGGGGTTGGTGCGGGCCACGTCGGCGATCACGAACGCGTCACGGGCGTCGGTCTTGGCCTCGCCCTCATACATCTCCGCCGCGCGGCGCATCGCCAAACCGGGCAGGTAGGCGATCTCGCATCCGCAGTCACGGGCCACCGTCAGCGGTAGCGCGCCGATGTTCGCCGGCTGGTCCACGATCACCAGGACGGTCCTGAACTTGGTCTTGAGCTTGTCGAACACTGCGCGCAGTCTCGGTTCGGTGTTCGGCAGCCGCTTGTCGAAGACTCTGGTTCCGGCCGGGGTCAGCCCGTGCCCGTGGTGCTCGCCCTTGCCGACGTCCAAACCAAGGAAGACGCCGATACCGCTGGTGTCGTACATGTAGCCCCTCCGTGCAAGTCACGTCTGTGGCCTCGACCATTGCACCGCACGCCGGCAACCACGTTACGCAGGCCGCTCCCTCCAGGCCCGGCGTTGCACCGGGCACGGGAGCGGACCAGGCCCCTATCAGCGGTCAAGCAGTGCTCCAAACCCGGCGGCAACACATCGGAGGCCATACACACAGCATGGGTACGAAAGCCATACCGGGCCCAGAGGCCAGGCGGCCCCATTGCGGGACCACGAAAAAGGTAACGGGTACAGCACCGGTGTCCGGGGGT
>NZ_JAAFYZ010000491.1 GCF_018274385.1 Catenulispora pinistramenti
GGCGGCAGGGGCGGCAGGGGCGGCAGGCACACGAAGGCGCCGCAACAAAGGGTGCAAGGGGTGCCCTGCCATTACCTGTAAAACCAGGCACTCCCCACCGGCCACCGAACCGCGTTGACTGACCACGGCCGACAGCGATCATCCACTACCAACGATCATCCCCTCTGGAAGGCACCATCACCATGCGAGCCACCTTCATGTACGGCGCCGGCGACGTCCGCGTCATCGACGTCCCCGACCCGGCCGTCAAACACCCCACCGACGCCGTCGTCCGCGTCGTCCGCTCCTGCATCTGCGGCTCCGACCTGCACCCCTACCACAACAAGCCCGTCACCCCCGAAGGCACCTCCATGGGCCACGAATTCCTCGGCATCGTCGAAGACACCGGCCCCGAAGTCACCACCGTCAAACCCGGCGACCTGGTCATCGCCCCCTTCGCTTGGTCCGACGGCACCTGCGACTTCTGCCGCGAAGGCCTGCAGACCTCCTGCCGCCACGGCGGCTTCTGGAACGCCGGCGACGTCGGCGGCGGCCAAGCCGAAGCCGTCCGCGTCCCCCTGGCCGACGGCACCCTCGTCCCCGTCCCCGGCATCGACGAGAACTCCCCACTACTGCCCTCGCTGCTCACCCTGTCCGACGTCTACGGCACCGGCCACCACGCCGCCGTCAAAGGCCGCGTCAGCCCCCGCACCACCGTCACCGTCATCGGCGACGGCGCCGTCGGCCTGATGGCCGTGCTGTCCGCCAAACGCCTCGGCGCCGAACAGATCATCCTCATGGGCCGCCACACCGACCGCACCGACCTCGGCCGCGAATTCGGCGCCACCGACGTCGTCGCCGAACGCGGCCCCGAAGGCATCGCCAAGGTCCGCGACCTCACCGGCGGCGACGGCACCCACGTCGTCCTGGAAGCCGTCGGCCACATGCCCGCCTACGAACAAGCCCTCGGCGTCGTCCGCGCCGGCGGCACCATCAGCCGCGTCGGCGTCCCCCAATACGAACAAGCACCCGTCGGCTTCGCCACCCTGTTCGGCCCCAACACCACCCTCACCGGCGGCCCCGCCCCCGCCCGGGCCTACAACAACACCCTGCTGCCCGACATAC
>NZ_JAAFYZ010000492.1 GCF_018274385.1 Catenulispora pinistramenti
TCGGATCGGGGTCTGCAACTCGACCCCGTGAAGTCGGAGTCGCTAGTAATCGCAGATCAGCAACGCTGCGGTGAATACGTTCCCGGGCCTTGTACACACCGCCCGTCACGTCACGAAAGTCGGTAACGCCCGAAGCCGGTGGCCTAACCCCTTGTGGGAGGGAGCCGTCGAAGGTGGGACCGGCGATTGGGACGAAGTCGTAACAAGGTAGCCGTACCGGAAGGTGCGGCTGGATCACCTCCTTTCTAAGGAGCCTCTCACCGCCGGCGACACACCACAGGGTGTGTGGTTGCGGTGCAGAGCAGTCCGGTTGACCATCCTTTCGTGGTGGTGCCGGCGCTCACGGGTGGAACATCACATGCTTTATTCGTCACACACTGTTGGGTCCTGAGGAAACAGCGAGCCGGTTCTCTTAACTGAGACCGGCTGTTGTCTTCTTCAGAGCCGGATCGTTCAGCGATCGCATACCGGGCCTGCTTCGGCGGGTTGTCTGGTGCGTTTCAGGATGCTGTGCGGTGAGCCGGTGGGTGTTTGAGATCTGAACAGTGGATGCGAGCATCTTTGTGGCCAAGTTTTTAAGGGCGCACGGTGGATGCCTTGGCACCAGGAGCCGATGAAGGACGTGGTAGGCCGCGAAAGGCCTCGGGGAGCTGTCAAACGAGCTGTGATCCGAGGGTGTCCGAATGGGGAAACCCGGCCGTATGTGAGTGCGGTCACCCACGCCTGAATATATAGGGCGTGTGGAGGGAACGACGGGAAGTGAAACATCTCAGTACCGTCAGGAAGAGAAAACAACAGTGATTCCGGGAGTAGTGGCGAGCGAAACCGGAAGAGGCTAAACCGTTTGCGTGTGATACCCGGCAGGGGTTGCGCAGGCGGGGTCGTGGGACTTCTCAGTCAGATCTGCCGGTCTGGCACAGAGTAAGAAACCAGTTGTGTAGTCGAAGGCGATGCGAAAGCGCTGGCATAGTGGGTAAAACCCCCGTAGACGAAACATGACTGGCTCTGGAGGAGTATCCCAAGTAGCACGGGGCCCGAGAAATCCCGTGTGAATCTGGCGGGACCACCCGCTAAGCCTGAATACTCCCTG
>NZ_JAAFYZ010000493.1 GCF_018274385.1 Catenulispora pinistramenti
CGACCCTGTTGGTTTATTCATCAGTGGGCTGATCTTCTAGGGTGTGGTGGTCGGCGGTGGCGCCGGGGTGTCGTTTGGGAGGGATGAGTGCCGTGTCGATGCAGCCTTCACCGTGGCCGGAGCCGGATCCGGAGGTTGCGGGGGTGATAGAGGCGATCTTCCGGGGCAAGCAGTTGCCGTTGCCGGTGCAGGTGCGGGACATGCTGGGCGAGGTGTTTCCGGATGGGCAGTTTGCGCAGTTGTTCGCCACGCGGGGCCGTCCGGGTTTGTCGCCTGGCCTGTTGGCGTTGGTCAGTGTGTTGCAGGCGGCGGAGCGGTTGACGGATCGGCAGGCTGCCGGGATGGCGCGGGAGAACCTGTCGTGGAAGTACGCACTCGGGTTGGCGTTGGATGATCCGGGTTTTGATTTCTCGGTGCTCTCGGAGTTCCGTGCCCGGGTGGTTGCCGGCGGGATGGAGCAGCGTCTGTTGGATCTGCTGCTGGCCGCGCTGGCCGAGAAGGGCCTGGTGGGCGCTGGTGGCAGACAGCGTACGGATTCCACGCACGTGATCTCGGCGGTGCGGGATCTGAATCGGTTGGAGTTGGCCGGGGAGTCGGTGCGGGCCGCGGTCGAGGCGATCGTGGCGGCGGTGCCGGGCTGGTTCGAGCAGGTATTCGATGTGTCGGGCTGGTCGCGGCGGTACGGACACAAGATCGATTCGTTCAAGATGCCGAAAGCGCAGACCAAACGCGACCTGCTCGCCGGCGACTACGCCACGGACGCCCATGCGCTGCTGGATGCGGTGTACTCCCCGGCGGCACCGGTATGGCTGCGCGAACTCGCCCCGGTGCAGGCTTTGCGGATCGTGCTGCTGCAGAACTTCGTGGTCGCCGTGGATAGGCAGGGCAGGCAGGTGATCAGGATGCGGGACGCCGTCGGGGACGGCGTCCCGCCTGCTCAAGGGCGCCTGACCTCACCCTACGATCTGGATACACGCTGGGCGGCTAAGGGCGATGACCTGTTCTGGAACGGATACAAGGTCCACATCTCCGAAGCCTGCGACGCTGCCCCGTCCAC
>NZ_JAAFYZ010000494.1 GCF_018274385.1 Catenulispora pinistramenti
GGCGAGGGGATCGGCAGAGACTTGGTGGCCGAGTCGTCGGGCGAGGTGACTTCTTGGGTGGACTCGACGACGGCTGCCGCTTCGACGACCGCCGCCGCGACGATGGGGACCGGGCGGGTCGCGGTGCTGTCGGAGTCGGGGAGCTGCTGGGTCGACTCGCTGTCGCTGTCGCTGTCGCTGTCGCTGTCGCTGTCGGTGTCCGTGTCCGGGATCGCGTCGCTGGCGGCGAGGGTCGGGACTTGGCGGGTTTGCTGACTATCCGAGTCGTGCGGCGGGATCTGCTGGGTCGATTCGCTGTCGGTATCGCCGTCGGTGTCCGGGATCGCGTCGGCGGCGGGGATGGTCGGGACTTGGTGGGTCAGTTGGCTGTCGGCATCGGGCGGCGGGAGTTGCTGGGTCGATTCGCTGTCGCTGCTGGTATCGCCGTCGGTGTCCGGGATCGCGTCGCTGGCGGCGAGGGCCGGGACTTGGCGGGTTTGCTGGCTGTCGGCATCCGGTTCCGGGACTTGCTGGGGTGCCTCATCGGTGGCGATCAGTGGCGCTTGATGAGTCGAGTCGCTGTCGGAATCGGTCGGGTCCGGGGCCGAGATCTGCTGGGCCGGCTCGGGAATCGCGTCGCGTTTGCGGAGGACGGACATCGTGCGGGTGTCGGAGTCGGCTGCTTCATCGGCTGCTTCGTCCTCGGCTTCCGGCACGTGCGTCGCGTCGGGGTCGTCGTCGGCCTCTGACACGTGGGTCGCGTCGGGGTCGTCGTCGGCTGGCGACTCGTTCTCGCCGCTCTCGGCAGGGCTCTCGGCGGTGGATATGGCTTGCGTGGGTGCAGCCGGTTCGGTCCCCGCTTCGTCCGTGGCCTCGGTTTCGTCGGCGGCCTCGGCCTCGGCGCTGGCGGCCTGGGCCTCGTGCAGGGTGTCCGCGCCGTGCTCCGCTTCGAGGGGGGCGCCGAGGCGGGAGAGTTCTGCGAAGGCGCGGTCGAGGCTGGTGGGGCGGTCGGGGTCTTTTTGGGTCAGGCCTTTGATGAGGGTGGCGAGGGTGGGCTGGTGGGGGG
>NZ_JAAFYZ010000495.1 GCF_018274385.1 Catenulispora pinistramenti
CAGCCCTCCAACGCCCCCACCGGAACCCCCAGCGCACCATCAACCACCAGCACCGGCCTGCCCGGCCCCGAAACAGCGGACGCGGCCCTCCTAGCCTCCCGCTACGACGGCCTCAAGCCCTTCGCCCCGGCCCCGCCACCCCCCGCGACCAAACCGGTCAACACCAACGTGGACCTCCCCCCAGTCATCAGCCACATCCCCACCGACCAGAAGATCTGCTTCCTGACCATCGACGACGGCGCCGAAAAAGACCCCGCCTTCCTCCAAATGGTCAAGGACTTCCGCATCCCCATCACCATGTTCCTGGCAGACATCTTCATCCAGGACGACTACAACTACTTCACCCAACTCCGAGACACCGGCTACTGCACCATCCAGAACCACACCCTCCACCACCCAGACATGCCGACCCTGACCCCCGCCCGCCAACTATCCGAGGTCACAGGCCAACAGCAAAAGCTGGTCAAGACCTACAACACCCACCCATACCTCTTCAGAGCCCCCTTCGGAAACACCAACAAAGCAACCCAAGAGGCCTGCAAGCAAAACAACCTCAAAGCCATCTGCTACTGGCGAGCCTCCTTCCAAAAACAAGGCTTCCAATGGCAAGCCGCCGACAAAAAGCTCCGCCCCGGCGACATCCTCCTAGCCCACTTCCGAGGCCCCAAAGCCAACGGCAAAGGCTGGCCCGAGATGCACGAACTGATGACCAACCTGTTCCGCATAGTCCAAGAACAGGGCTACACCTTCGCCCGCCTAGAGGACTACGTCTAAGCCCCACGCCACAGCCCCACGCCTGACGCCCACAGCTGAGGCCCACGCCCGAGGCCCACAGCTGAGGCCCACGTCCGAGGCCCACAGCTGAGGCCCACGTCCGAGGCCCACAGCTGATTGGCCGGCGCGCTATCGACCATCGGCCCACCGGCCGGCGGTAGCCAGACCCCGGCGGCCCTGTGCAGCCCCCTCGACCAACACGCTGCCCCCGCCACCTTGTCGCAGCTGGCTACTGCGTGCTGTTCTGCGCATGTCTCT
>NZ_JAAFYZ010000496.1 GCF_018274385.1 Catenulispora pinistramenti
GTCTGGGTCTGGGTGTGAGGCTGAGGTTGGGGCTTGGGCTGGGGCTTCTTCGGGGCGACGGCTGCGGCCGTGACGGCCTCGGCCGAGGCCGAACCGGCTTCGGCGGGACCGACCCCGGGACCAAGGTCCTCGGTCGAAGACCGCGGTCGGGGGATCGTCGCCTCGCCGAACGCCTCCGCGCAGTACTTCGGGTAGTACGCCGACGACCGATACGCCGCGGCCCAGTCGTAGTTGTCCCGTCGGCACGAGAACGCGTGGAACACGTCGGCCCAGGTCTCGCACTCGAAGAAGGCCAGCGCCTCCTGCGGCGGCCCGTAGTACGCCACTCCCCCGCCGGGCGCCATCACCAGCAGCAGGTCGCACGCCTGGAGCTCGGCGACCGAGTGCGTGACCACCAGTACGGTGCGGCCCTCGTCGGTCAGGCAGCGCAGCATGCGCATGACGTCGCGGTCCATGCCCGGGTCCAGGCCCGAGGTCGGCTCGTCCAGGAACAGCACCGAAGGCTTGGTCAGCAGCTCCAGGGCCACCGACACCCGCTTGCGCTGGCCGCCGGACAAGGTGGCGACCTTGTTGCTCTCGAACTCGGTCAGGCGCAGGTCGGTCAGGACCTCGTCGATGCGGCGCTCGCGCTGCTCCGCGGTGGTGCCGGCCGGGAAGCGCAGGTCGGCGGAGTAGCGGAGGGCGGCCTTGACGGTGAGTTGGGCGTGCAGGACGTCGTCCTGCGGGACCAGTCCTATTCGGTGCCGGAGCTCGGAGTACTCGGCGCACAGGTCGCGGCCGGCGTAGCGGACCTCGCCGGAGTCGGCGGGACGCGAGCCGACCAGGGCCCGCAGCAGGGTCGACTTGCCGGAGCCGGAGGGGCCGACGACGGCGACCAGCGCCTGCGCGGGGACGTCGAAGCCGACGTCGTCCAGGAGGGTCTTGACCACGCCGCGGTGCTTGACGGTCACGGTCAGGCCGCGGGCCGACAGGGCGGCCGGGGAC
>NZ_JAAFYZ010000497.1 GCF_018274385.1 Catenulispora pinistramenti
GGCACCGTGATCGCGGTCGGGGTGGAGGGCACCGGCTCCTACGGCGCCGCCCTGGCCCGGCACCTGACCGCCGCCGGGATCGTCGTGGTCGAGGTCGACCGCCCCGACCGCAAGACCCGCCGCACAGCCGGCAAGTCCGACCCCCTGGACGCCTACGCCGCAGCCATGGCCGTGGCCTCCGGCCGCGCCAGCGGCACCCCCAAAACCCGCGACGGACTGGTGGAGGCCATCCGGTCCCTGCACACGGCCCGCCGCGGCGCGGTCAAAGCCCGCACCGCCGCCACCAACCAGCTCAAGAACCAGCTGATCTGCTCACCGGCCGACCTGCGCGAGCAACTATCGGCGCTGGGCACCGCCGAGCTCATCGCCACCTGTGCCCGGCTCCGGCCCGGCACAGACCTGACCAGCCCGCTGGCCGCAGCCAAGAAGGCGCTACGGGCCATGGCCCGCCGCTGGCAGCACCTGGATGCCGAAGCCGCCGAACACGAAACCGACATCGCCGCCCTGGTCCGCACCGCCAACCCGGCCCTGCTCGCGCTGCCCGGCATCGGGGCGATCACCGCCGCCCAAATCCTGATCACCGCCGGCGACAACCCACAACGCATGCACTCCGAAGCCGCCTTCGCCCACCTCACCGGCACCGCACCCATCCCCGCCTCCTCCGGCCAGACCCGACGCCACCGCCTCTCCCGCGGCGGCGACCGCCAAGCCAACAACGCCCTCCACATGATCGCCATCACCCGCCTCGGACACGACGACCGCACCCGCGCCTACGCCGAACGCCGCACCACCGAGGGCCTGTCGAAGAAGGACATCATCCGCTGCCTCAAGCGCTACATAGCCCGCGAAGTCCACAAGGCCCTCACCAGCACAAACACCCCGCACCCGGCAACAAAACCCCAGGTCGCCACCACCCCTTGACAGACATAGGAGCATCCGAGGGGAACGAACCGAAAACCAGCCGGAGAA
>NZ_JAAFYZ010000498.1 GCF_018274385.1 Catenulispora pinistramenti
GGCGCGAACTTGACCCCCGGCCACCGGCACTGTAGGCGAAGCCCTGCCGACGCGACCGAGGGGAACGAACCGAAAACCAGCCGGAGAAATACAAAACAGGGGGTGCGGGTACCGGCGGCTCGGCGAGCACGGCTGCCGGTCAGGGTACTGGCAGCGCGGCAGTCCCGAAGGTGCGTATTCTGGGCTGGCGGGTGCGGACCGGCCCGACTGCTGAGATGGACACCGGCCGACAACGGATTGACCTGGCCGCCAGCGCCGGTGCTGCGGATAGCAAGGCCTGCCGGGATATCAGCAACTGGCGGTTGGTTGTTGTGGCACAGATGCACCGCACTCGGGCATGTTCTCGACCAACTGACCACTGGCCCGCCGCTGCACCCTTACCGGCAGCTGCATCACTGAACCGGTGTCCACGTTCCCTGTGATTGCTATTCTTCCGGCTGGTTTTCGGTTCGTTCCCCTCGGTCGCGTCGGCAGGGCTTCGCCTACAGTGCCGGTGGCCGGGGGTCAAGTTCGCGCTGTACGAAACCGCAGCTCAGACCGCCAACCGCCGCGCGCGGACTTTACCCCCGGACGCCGGTGCTGTACCCCCCGGGCTGACGACGCGACCGAGGGGAACGGACCGCACCACCTCACAAACCGCCGCCGCTGAGACCGACCCGGCCACCCGAGGGAACCGCGCTAGTTTCCCTGAGGTTGCCGAGGCCCGCCGGAGGCCCGGCCCTTCATCACAGCCCTTGACCTTGACCTTGCTTGTGGCTCTTGATCTGGCCTGTGCCCTTGCTCCGACTTGCTGGAGTTGAAGAGGCCTGAGGTGCGGCGGGGTTGTGAACGCGAAAACCGGCAGCCGACAAACACGACTCGCCACCCCGAACCCCGAACCGGCACAACCGTGACCGAAGGCCGTAAAAAGCTCTTGAACCCCACAAACCAACCGCAACCCGGCCCCCAAACTCCCCACCCCGAAAAC
>NZ_JAAFYZ010000499.1 GCF_018274385.1 Catenulispora pinistramenti
CGGTTCCCTCGGGTGGCTGGGTGAGTCTCAGCGGCTGTGGTTTGTGGGGTGGTGCGGTCCGTTCCCCTCGGTCGCGTCGTCAGCCCGGGGGGTACAGCACCGGTGTCCGGGGGTAAAGTCCGCGCGCTTGCGGTCGAGCATTTGACCTGCGGTTTTGGTAGCGCGAACTTGACCCCCGGCCACCGGCACTGTAGGCGAAGCCCTGCCGACGCGACCGAGGGGAACGAACCGAAAACCAGCCGGAGAAATACAAAACGCAGGGAACGAGGACACCGGTTGGTTAATGCAGCTGCCGGTGAGGTGCTGGCGGCGGGTCGCTGGTCAGTTGGTCGAGAGCATGCCCGGGTGCGGTAGGCGGCATGCTTTGGTGGCCAGGTCTATCTGTCATCCGGCGGCGGCGATCTTGGCGGCCAGGCGAGCCCACACCCATACCCGTGCCCGCCAGCACAGAATGAGTACCTTGCGACTGTCGCGCTGCCAGCGCCCCGACCGGCGGCCGAATCTGCCGAGTCGCCGGTACCTCACCCCCCGTTTTGCATTTCTCCGGCTGGTTTTCGGTTCGTTCCCCTCGGTCGCGTCGGCAGGGCTTCGCCTACAGTGCCGGTGGCCGGGGGTCAAGTTCGCGCTGAACAAAACCGCAGCTCACACACCCAACCGCAAGCGCGCGGACTTTACCCCCGGACACCGGTGCTGTACCCATCGGGCTGACGAAGCGACCGTGGGGAACGGACCGCACCACCTCACAAACCGCCGCCGCTGAGACTGATCTGGCCACCCGAGGGAACCGCGCTAGTTTCCCTGAGGTTGCCGAGGCCCGCCGGAGGCACCTGCCTTTGACTTCAGGCGCCCACCACACGCGGCGATTGCCGCCAGCCCAACGCGTGCGCAGTGACTCGGACCCGCGCGAAACCACCACCACAACCGCCGCCCGCCAACGCAAACCGCGTGGCACAGCGAACT
>NZ_JAAFYZ010000005.1 GCF_018274385.1 Catenulispora pinistramenti
CCCCAGCCCGAAACAGCCCACCTGAAACAACCCAGCCCGAAACCAGCCCTAATCCACCTCCCCCTCACCCATCTCAGCCCAAACAATCTTCCCCCGCTCCGTAGGCCGCACCCCCCACCGCTGCGAAAGCTGAGCCACTATCAACAACCCGCGGTGCCGCTCGTCCATAGCCTGAGTGACCGCCGGCCGCGGGATCCGCCCGTCGCAGTCGGCGACCTCCACCATCAGTCGCCCGGGGTGCGAGCGCAGCGCCAGTTGGCTGGTCGTCGCGGCGTGCTGGGTCGCGTTGGTGACCAGCTCCGTTACTACCGACAGCACGTCGTCGGTGAGGTGGTTCAGGTCCCAGTCCTCCAGTGTCGCCGTCACGAACCGGCGTGCGGCCCGCGCCGCCATCGGGTCGGGGTCCAGGTCCAGGGCCGCCTTGCGGATGCGGGTCGGGCGGGTTCGGACCATCAGCAGTGCCACGTCGTCGTGCTCGTCGCCGGACAGCATCGCGTGTAGCAGGCGGTCGCAGGTGCGCTGGACTGTCTCCGCGCCGAGCGGGGCGGATGAGACTGCTGCTGAAGCTGCGGACGAGCCCGAGCCCGAACCCAAGCCTGAACCCGAGCCCGAACCCAAAGACGACGACAGCGCCAGCGCGCCCGGCACGTCGTCAGAGCGCACCAGCTCAGTGGCCAGCCGGTTCAGCCGTTCGGTCAGCGGCGCGTTGTGGCACTCGACCAGCCCGTCGGTGTACAGCAGCAGCCTGCTGCCGCCGGCCAGGGGCTGGATCACCTCGTCGAACACCGCCTCCTCGATGCCCAGCGGCATCCCGAGGTCGTCTTCCAGCAGGTGCGCCGTGCCCTCCGGGGTGATCAGCGCCGGCGGCATGTGGCCGGCGCTGGCCCAGGTCAGTACCTCCTCGGCCGGGTCGTAGACCGCGTAGACGCAGGTCGCGATCTGTTCGGCGACGCCGTCGTCGCCGGCCGCGCCGAGGGCGCCGATGCCGGCCGGGTGGGTGCCGGTCGCGCTCAGTGTGCTCACCGCCGCCGAGCTGCTGGCCGCCGAGGCGGGCATGGTGCAGACCAGGCGGTTCAGCAGGTGCATGATCTGCCCCGGTGGCAGGTCCATCACCGCGTAGGCGCGGACCGCGGTGCGGAGCTGGCCCATGATCGCCGCGGCCTTGATGCCGCGGCCCATCACGTCCCCGATGACCAGCGCCACCCGGCCGCCGGACAGCGGGATCACGTCGAACCAGTCGCCGCCGACCTGGGTGCCCTGGGCGCCGGGCAGATACGTGAACGCGATCTCCAGCTCGGCCAGCTGCGGGGGATAGGCCGGCAGCAGCGAGTTCTGCAGCTCCACCGCGGTCTCGCGCTCCAGCCGGTACAGCCGCGCGTTGTCCATCGCCGAGGCCGCCTGGCCGGCGATGCCCTTGACGATCTGCTCGTCGCGCTCGGTGAACCGGTTCGGCTCGGAGTGGCCGAAGTACATCGAGCCCAGTACCGTGCCGCCGATCGTGGTGATCGGCAGCGCCAGGAACGACTTCACCGGCGGGTGGCCCGGCGGCAGGCCGTGGAACGGTGCGCGCTGGCCGTAGCGGGGGTCGGCGGTGACGTCGCCGGAGCGGATCGGCGCCGTGCCCGGGAACGCCGCCCCGACCAGCGAGGTCGGCCGGGGCATCGGCAGGTTCTCGAACCGCTCGACCGGGATCCTCCCGGCCAGCGCGAACCGGGTCTGGGCCTGGCCGTTGGTGGAGGTCAGGGTGTAGAAGCAGGACCCGAACTCGGCGTCGATCGCGGTGGTGGCGGCGTCGGTGGCGAGCTTGGCGATCTTGCGGGTGTCCAGCTCCCGGTGCAGCGACTGCCCGATCATGTAGAGCGTCTCGACGATCCGCGTTTCCTGCGTCAGCCTCCGCTGCGAGGCCCGCAGCTCGGCCTCGGCCGCCAGCGCGGCGGCGTTGCCGTCGCCGGGGACGGTGGGCACCGAGGAGGACGACGGCGGTGGCGCGGAGGCCTGCTGCGGCACCAGCGGCACCGGCGCCCGGTGTCCGTTGCCTGCGCCGTTGCTGTTGCCACCGCCACCGCCGGTACCGGTGCCGTTGGACCCCGCGGCCGCAGTCGGGGCCGGGCTCGCGCCGTTCCCGCCCGCCACGCCGTTCCCGGCCGCACCCGCCGCACCGGTGCTCCGCACGCCGTTCCCGGTCCCGTTGCTGGTGCCGTTCCCGTTACGGGCCCCGAACACCTGGTGCCCGACCGCCGGGGCAGAGGGGGCGAACAAGGGTGCTGCCAGCAGCGGCGTCAGCGCCAGCCGGATCGCCGCGGCCAGCGTCCGGAAGTGCGTCGCGGTCTCGGCCGGGATCCGGACCCGCGAATACAGCAACGCCGTGTACAGCGACGTGTTCCGCACCCCCGGCAGATCCGGGTGGTCCGGCCCGCCGGAGTCCAGCACCGCGCCCAGCGCGATCGCCGAGCGGATCTGGTAGTCGCGCACGAACTCCGGCGTCGGTACATAAGGGCTGCCCAGCGCCTCCGGCACGTGGAAGACGTCGAACCGGTCCCGCAGCCGCGCGTGCAGCCCGGCCGCCTCGTTGTTACCGTTCGCCCGCCCCGGCACCGGCTCAGCCGCCGGCTGCAGGCCCAGCAGCCGGTCCAGCAACGCCAGCGCCAGCGGCGCGCGCCGCACCACGTCCGAGGCCGACAGCGGGATCGCCTGGTGGTCCCGGCTGTTGCGGCGGTCCCCCCAGTGCGGGTGGTCGCCGGAGGTGGCCAGCAGCGTCAGATACGGCAGCCCGTCGTCGTTCGCGGCGGCGGCCGGGTCCCGGGTGGCGACGTAGGAGTGCAGATCGGGGGTGAGGCGGTCCCAGGTGACGGTGTGGAACATCCGGGCCAGCGCGAACGCCGGCCGGCCGGTCGCCGGATCGGTGAAGGCGTGCCGCAGCCACTCCACGATGGCCGCCGAGCCTTCCTCCATGGTCGAGGCCCCGGCGGTGGCGGCCCGGAGCTCGCCGGAGGCGACGACCATGTCGGTGACCGAGAAACCGGAGAGGTCGAACGCCGACGCCATTCCCGCCGTCCTGTGGGTGGTCCGTGCGGACCCCGGCGGGGGCCCAGACACAATCATGCCGACACATCCTCACCGTGTGCGGTCGTTCGCCCCACCCGGCGCGGCGTTCCCGCTCGGTCGGGTGGCCGCTCCACCAGCGGCCCGGCCACGGACGTTGTGCCCCGTACCGGCTTCGGCGATAGCTTGTGCCCCCGATCGTGGCACCCGGCCGCGAAGAACACGGCAATGCCGGCCGAACTGTACCCGATGGAGGGATGTACGGGGGCAGACATCGCGATAGCGGGCGAAACCGGATCAGAGGGCCGGGGAACGGACGAGGAGGGGTCGAGGCGCAGTGGGTGAGCACACGACGGGACTCGCGGAACGCTGGCGCGGACGCACCGTGCGGTGGGCCGTGATCGGGGCGCTGGCCGTGGCGGCCGGCTGCGCGGGGCTGCTGGTCCTGGGCCGGCTGGGCCCGGACCGGGACCGGGACGCGTCGTCGTCGGACTGCGGCGTGGTCTGCCAACCAGGTCCCAGGGCTCTGATCCCGGGCGCGCCGGGGACCGCCGGCCCGGGGCCGCGGACCAGCCGCACCCCGCCCGTGCAGCCGACTCCGTCGACCCCTGTGCCCGCCGCGACATCCTCCGCTCCCGTCTCAGCCTCCGCACTCGTGCAGTTCAAGGTAACCAGTCATTGGGACGACGGCTATCGCGCCGACGTCACGATCACCGATACCGGCCGGGCTCCGTTGGCCGGCTGGCACCTGACCTTCCACGTCACCGGCGCGCGCCTGCACCAGCCCACGGACACCGGCGAGACCGCGATGGCCGGCGACGTGGTCAGCGTCACGCCGGCGGCCTGGCGGCAACCGCTGGCCGCCGGTGCCCAAGCGGTGTTCGGCCTGGGGTTCGACGGGGTCCTGGCCACGCCCGGGGGCTGCGTGTTCGACGGTGCGCCGTGTGCGATGCAGTATGTGAACACGGTGCCAGGACAATGATTCCGCAGCTCGCCGGAATGTCAAACCACTGACAAAGTTGAGGCTGCCGGGGTTGGTGGGGTTCGCCAGGGCGACGGTGCGAGGTCAGGGGCTTGAGCCGGGCCTGAGGCGGGTTTGAGCCAGGGTTTGAGCGGGGCCTGAGGCGGGCCCGGTCCGAGCCCGCCCCAGCCGCCCGCTCAGGCTCCTGCTCAGGCTCCTGCTCAGGCTCCTGCTCAGTGTCGTCCGAGGCCGAGCACCGTCCCGGTCACGGTCCCAAGCGTCCCGAGAACCCCGCTCAGCAGGCCGCCGAGACCGCCGTCACCGCCGCCGCTGCCACCGCTACCACCGCCGCCGCCCTCGCCGGGCTGCGACGGGGTGGTGGTCGGCGGGGCCGGCGAGGTCGGCGTGCTGACCGGGGTGGTCGGCGTCGAGGTCGGCACGCTGGTCGGAGCACCGGTAGGAGCGCCACTGGGCAGGCCGCTCGTCGGCGGATCGGTCGGCCGGGAGCGCAGCACCGGCGGGGGCGTCGTCGAGCCCTGCGTCGGCAGCGGCGTGCTGACCGGCTCGAAGCCGCGCGTCGGGGCGGCGTGCGTGGGTTGGTACTGTATGCGCGGGTTCGTCGCGACGTCCGTGGGGGTCACCGACCCCGTCGCGTCCGGGGACGCCGGGTCCGCGACGTCCGACACCGGCGTGTCGCCGGTCACCACCACCGCCGGGCCCGCGCCCGCGGCGGCCCCGGCCGAAGCCGGCGCGGTCTGGGTCGTCCCGGCCGCGGCGGGCGTCCCCCCGGTGTGCATCACGGTGGCCACCGCGGTCACCGCCCCGATGCCCGCGGCACCGCCCAGCAGCGTCTCAGCGGCCTTGCGTATCGGACCGGGTTTCCTGTGCCGGGTCGTCACGCGCCCCCACCTCCCCATCTGCGCCGCACCCACCGGGGGCTGCGGATCTGACAGTCAGTGTGCTGTCAGACGCGGGGCGTGCGCGCCGGGCCAACCCCGCTTTCCCCCGAAAGAGCGATCAAAAGACCCCGGAAAGTCCGGGTCCAGACGCCGCTTGCCGAACCCGGTGGCCGGACCCGGGGGAGCGGTGCACAATGTGCGCCCGCACCCTTCCGGGCTCGGATCTCGCAGCGTTCGTCAGCGTTTGTCAGTGTCCGTCGGCGCTCGTCAGCGTTCGTCAGCTGTTGACGCAGCGGTTGTCGTCCGCGCCGGTGCCGAAGGCACCCACCACGAACGCGTCGCCGCACGCCTGGATCGGCGCGTTCACCGAGGCCTGCACCACGTCGCCGGACACCGCGCCCGGGTCGTCCGCGGTGGCACCCACGGCCGTCGCCGAGGTGTGCACGTCGTCGCAGGAGTTCCCCTCGGCCTCGGTCCGGACGCCGGCCACCGCGCCGGTCAGGCCGCAGCCCTGCACCGGGGCGTCCAGCGCGCCGCCGACCACGTCGCCGGAGACCGCGCCCGGGTCGTCCGCGGCCGCGCCGCGGATCGAGGCGTGGTTGTCCCAGGTGGTGCAGCGGTTGTCGAGCACGTCCTGCAGCGCGGCCCCGGCACCGCCGGCGTCCCCGCACACCTGCACCGGCACGTCGCCCGCGCCCTGCGCCACGTTGCCGGCCGCCAGCCCCGGGCTGTCGGCGGCCACGCCCTCGGTGCCGGCCGAGTCGGCCGCCGCGGCGACGCCCGCGCCGGAGACCATCATCGAGCCCGCGGCCAGCGAGAGCAGCAGACCCTTCTTCACGAACCCGTGCATGGGTGTTCCTTGAGGATCGACGAAAGGGGGCGTCCACGCGCCCCCTCGGTGATCGAGAACGAACCTCCACGCCGGGGGTTGCGGGGTGTGGCGCGCCGGGGGCCCGGATGTCAGCCATCCGGGCCAGTCGGCCGACCATCACACCGGTGCCCTGCGAAATACCGCCCGCGGCTACCGCTTGCGAAGTACCGCCTGCGGCTACGGCTTGCGAAATACCGCGTGCCGCTACCGCCCGCGACTACCGCGTCAGCTTCGGCAGCACCTCGCGCCCGAACGCCTCGATCCACTCGGCCTGGTTCCGCCCCACGTTGTGCAGGTAGATCCGGTCCACCCCGAGGTCCAGGAAGGCCTGGATGGAGGCGCGGTGCACGTCGGGGTCGGAGGAGATGACCATCCGGCCGTCGAAGTCCTCCGGCCGCACCAGCTTGGCCATCTGCTCGAAGTCGAACGGCGAGCGGATGTCCTGCTTGGGGAACTTCATGCCGCCGTTGGGCCACTCGGTCACCGCGTTGGCCAGCGCCTCCTCGTCGGTCGGCGCCCAGGACAGGTGCAGCTGCAGGATCTTCGGCATGGTGTCCGGGTCCTTGCCGGCCTTGCGCGCGCCGGCGGCGAAGTTCTCGAACACCCCGGCGACCTTGGAGTGCGCCGCACCCGGGGTGATGATCCCGTCGCACAGCTCGCCGGTCTTGCGCGAGGTGTAGGGGCCGGCGGCGGCGATGTAGATCGGCGGCGGGGCGGCGGGCATCGTCCACAGCCGGGTGGTCTCCAGCGTGAAGTACTTGCCGGAGTGCTTCACGTCCTTGCCGGTGAACAGCTTGTTGATCACCTCGACGGCCTCGAACATCATCGCCACCCGGGTCGGCGCCTCGGGCCAGTACCCGCCGATGATGTGCTCGTTCAGGGCCTCCCCGGACCCCAGGCCCAGCCAGTGCCGCCCGGGGTACATGGCCTCCAGCGTCGCCGAGGCCTGAGCCACCATCGCCGGGTGCATCCGGAAGGACGGACAGGTCACCCCGGGCCCGAGGTCCGTCGTGGTGCGCTCGCCCATGGCGGTCAGCACGTTCCACACGAACGGCGCGTTGCCCTGCTGCGGCACCCAGGGCTGGAAGTGGTCGGCGGCCATGGTGCCGGTGAAGCCGTGCTGTTCGGCCAGCGCCGAGTAGTCCGTGACCTCGATCGGCCCGAACTGCTCCAACATGGCCGCGTAACCGATGTGCGGTGCGCTCACGACTAGGGCTCTCCCAACTGAACTGAATATTCACTGTTGCTATAGCCGACCTTAGAGCCGGACCCCGCACCTGTCGTGCGCATCGGCTGTGGGATGCGGCACGCGTGGCCGGAACGTTCAAGACCGCCCAGGTGGCCGTGGGTAGCGTCGGCGGCATGAACCAGAACGAATCTGAGAAGGCATCCGAGAACGCACCCGAGAACGCATCTGTATTGGAGCGAGCCGCGGCGTTCCTGTGGGCTTCCGGGCGCGTCTTGGAACAGCGGCGCTTCGAGGTGTTGTTCGGCACCGCGCAGGACGGCACTGCGCACGATGGTGCGGCGCCGGACGGCTCCGGCCTGGCCGCCGCCCTGGCGGCCTATCGCACCCCGGACGGCGGCTACGCGTACGGGCTCGAACCCGATGTCCGCGGCCCGGCCCCGCAGCCACTGGTCGTCGCGACCGCCCTGACCGTCCTGGAGGACGCCGGCCGCCTCGACGCCACGACCGTGCCCCCGATCCTGGACTGGCTGACCACGGTCGCCACCCCCGAAGGCGGCGTCCCGGCGATCCTGCCGACCCTGGCCGCCTACCCGCGGCCCCCGTGGCTCCCGGTCAGCGACCACCCCGCCGCCGACCTCCTCGCGACCGGCCAGATCCTGGCCCCGGCGCTACGCAGCGGAGTGACCCACCCCTGGATCCCCGCCGCCCTGGCCTTCGCCCGCCGCGAAGTCGAGGCGCTGGAACAGACCCATCCCTACGGCGTCGAGGCGGCACTGCTGTTCCTCGACGCCGCACCCGATCGCGCCTGGGCCGCCGCACAGGCCGACCGCATCGGCAAGCTGGTCCGCGAGCAACGCACAGTCCTGCTCGACCCCGCCCATCCCGAACAAGCGGTCATTCCCCCCGGCTACGCACCCGGCGAGCACCACTACCCGCACGACTACGCCCCGGCGCCCGACACGCTGGCCCGGGCGTGGTTCACCGACGAGGAGATGCGCCGCAGCCTGGACCACCTGGCCGCATCGCAGGACCCGGACGGGGGCTGGCCGATGAACTGGGCGAAGTGGTCGCCGAGCACGGAGTTGGAGGCGCGGCCTCTGGTGACGCTCAAGGCGCTGCGGACGCTGCGGGCTTATGGGCGGTTGCGCACGTGCCGGTGACCTTCGTCCGGGAACTGCGGCGGCTGGGCCGGAATCGTCGCGATGAGGGCGTAGCCGCACTTCTCGGCGACCCGACATGAGGCAGCGTTCCCGACACTGTGAACGAGTTCCACCACCTCGGCCGGCACCAGGTCCTGAGGCCCGAACAGCCAGTCGCTGACCCGCTGGACGCACCTCGACGCGATGCCCCGGCCCCGCGCGTCGGCGAGCGTCCAGTACCCGACACTGGTCTGGCTTCCGGCAGCCGTGTCGGCCCCCTTCACCACGAAATGGCCGACCACCCGCCCACGCTCCTCGATCGCGAAGCCCAGCCGGCTGCCGTCCGCCCACCGCCGGGCCTGCCGCTCCAGCCACACCCGCGCCTCGGCCTCGCTGTCGACCAGCACCGAAAGCCAGCGGCGCATCGCCGGATCCTGGTAGGCGGCGACGACGGTCGGGAGGTCGGATTCGCGCCAGGGGCGTAGAAGCAGGGCCGGCGCGTCAGGGGTCGGATCCACGCTGAGGGTGAGAGTCATGGCCATGGCGACAAGCCAAGCGCATCTCGGGCGCCAATGTGTTCGGTCGGCGCTGCTGCCTACTGGGCTGGCTGTGACCGGCGCGACCCGGCACGACCCGGCGCGACCGGCGTGACCCGGCTGGACCGGCGCCCGACCTGGTGTGACCCGGCGCGACCGGCGCCCGACCCCTGAGCAGATCGGCGCGCGCCGCCTATCTGCCGACTGCGAGCAACCCATCGTGTTCGGCTTGGGCGTGCTGGTCGCGAGCAGCTCAGCGCGCGCCGCCTACCCGCCGACTCCCAGCAGCCCCGTCGGCGTCATCCCGGCCAGCCGCCGCACCTCCCGCGTGAAATGCGCCTGATCCGCGTATCCGGCCTCGTAAGCGACGGCGGCCAGGCCGATCGGCGCAGCGCGGCCCAGGTCCAGCGCATGCTGGAAGCGCAGGATGCTGTGCAGCGTCTTCGGGCCGTAGCCGACCGCTTCCGTGAACCGCCGCCGCAACTGCCGCTCGGACAGGCCTACCGCGTCAGCGAGCGCCGGGACGTGCGGCGCGTCGCCGGACCGCAGCAGCCCGACCACCCGCTCGACCGCCGCGTCCGGCTCGTAGTGCGGGGTGAGTGCGGCCACGAAGTCGTCCAGCACCCGCACCGCCGCGTCCGCGGAGCCGGCCGCGTGCAGCCGTTCCAGCAGCGGCGCCACGTCTCGCGTCGCCAGCTCCGGCGCCACCCGCCGATCGCGCACCTTGCCGACCGGCATCCGGCCGAGCAGCAGCCGCGCCGCCCCCGGCCGCAGCCGCACGCCCGCGAACGCCGCGCCCGGGGCCACCCGCGCCACCCAGGCTTCCCGGTCCGGCCCGGCCAGCTCCAACGTCCCGTCGTGCCAGATCAGGTCCACGCAGCCGTCCGGCACCACCAGCTGCCGGTACTCGCCCGGGCCGGTATTGGCCTGCGTCCAGGTGCACGCCACATAGCGGCCGGGCGCGCGCCGTGGCGGTGTTCCGCATAGACCGAAGCCATCACCCGCCACGCTACCCGCGACCCACCCACACGGCCGCCGGTCAGCCGCAGCGTTCCTGGTCAGCCGCAGCATCCCCGGTCAACCACAGCGTCCCCGGTCAGCCACAGGGCGCCTACCCCACCACCGGAAAAGCCACCGGACTCCGCATCCCATCCACCCCGACCGCCCGCAGCCCGAACTGCACATTGTCCTTCGCGATCGGCAGCGTCACCGTCGTCACGTCCCCCACCGGCAGCACCTCCGTCCACGCCGCCGCCGTCGTCTCCCGAAGCACCACCTCGTACCCCGCCAACCCGGCGTCGTCCCCGCGGGTCCAGGTCAGCGTCGTGGTGTTGATCCCGCTGAACCCGGCCGGCGGCGTGGTCAGGATGGTCACGCCCTTCGGCGTCCCGGGCCCGGCGGCCAGCGACCACAGCGTGGCTGCGTTGACCCGGGTGACCCGGGCCAGGTAGTCGAAGTCGCAGAACTCTGCCAGGTCGCCGAACTGCACCCCGTCCACGACCCGCGTGTCCTGGTGTTCGTGGTCGAAGTTCTCCCGCGGCTCGGTGAACCGCCCGGCCGGGTAGGCCTGCTCCAGGAACGAGATGTGGTCGCTCCCGCGCAGGTACCGGTCCCGCCGCCAGATCACCCGGATGTCCATGTCGGTGGCGTCGTTCGCGGCCACGTCCCGCGCGAACCGCGCCAGCTGCCGCGACGGCCCGTCGTTCTCCCCGCCGACCTCCTGCCGGATCGCCGCCTGCGCCGCGGTCTCCGACGTCGGCACGCCCTCGACGAACAGCCGTACCGTGTGCGGGCTCGGCGGCGTCCCGTCCCAGGCACTGCTGGCTCCGACGATGTCGTTGCTGAACATCCCCTGTACGTCCGCCCCGGCCTGCTTCATCTGCGCGGCCATGTAGGCGGAGCCGTAAAGCCCCTGCTCCTCGCCGGCGACCGTGGCGAACACCAACGTCCCGGGGAAGCCGCGGGTGGCGAACAGCCGCGCCATCTCCAGCACCGCGGCCACGCCCGAGCCGTCGTCGTCGGCCCCGGGGGCGTCGCTGGTGAAGTTCATGACGTCGGTGACGCGCGAGTCCAGGTGCCCGGTGACCACGTACACCCGCTCGGTGGCCGCGGTGCCCTTCAACGTCGCGATCATGTTCGTGATCGGCGTGGGCACCGGGATCCGCGACGCCACCGGCTGCACGAACGTCTGCCGCTGCACGGTCATCCGCCCGCCGGAGGCCGCCGCGATCGCCTCCAGCTGCGCCGCCACCCAGTCGGTGGCCGCGCCGATGCCGCGCGCCGGATCGGTCTGGCTGGACAGGGTGTGCCGGGTGCCGAACGTGGTCAGCTTCAGGACGGTGGCCTTCAGCCGCTCCGGGTCGATCTGCGCCAGCAGTTCGCGCAGGTCCCGGCTCGGTCTCTGACTGGTGACGCCGGTGACGCCGGTGACGTCGGTGACGCCGGCGGCCGGGGTCGCGTCCCCCGACGTCGCGGCGGCGGCGACCCCGGCCGCCGACGTGCCGCCGAGCGTGGCGGCGGTCCCGAGTACCGCCGCGCCGGAAAGAGCTTGTCGTCTGGTCGGGCCTGAGCGAGCGGATCCATGCTCTGTCACGCTGCGGAACCTACTCCCGGACCCGCCATCGGCAAGCGCCCACGTCGCCGCACCCGAAGCTCCGATTAAGCTTCTTTACTCGATTCCTACACACCCCCTGTCAGCCTGCTGGGGTGAACCGTCGAGCTCTCCGTGCCCTCGCCGCCCTCCCCGCCCTGTTGCTGACCGCCACCGCCTGCCAACAAAGCCCGAACGCGGCGACCGGCAAGCCCTCGTCGGACACCGTCCAGCCGGCCGCGGCGGCTTCTGAAAGCTCTGATACGGCAAGCTCCACCACCTCCTGGATCACCTTCGCCAACGGCCACCTCGCCTACGGCGCCGACTCCCAGGGCAACCGCGTCCCGGACTTCTCCTACGCCGGCTACGGCAACGGCAAGACCACGATCCCGACCGCCCCGGTCGCCGTCACGCTCAAGGCCGCGTCCTCCGGCGACGACACCTCCCGCATCCAGGCCGCCATCGCCAAGGTCAGCGCGCTGCCGCTGAACGCGGACGGCCTGCGCGGCGCGGTCCTGCTGGGCCCCGGCGACTTCCGGATCGGCGGCGCGCTGACCATCAGCGCCTCAGGCGTCGTCCTGCGCGGCTCGGGCTCCGGCACCGGCGGCACCCACCTGGTCGCCACCGGCACCCCGCGCGCCGTGGTGTCCCTCGCGGGCTCCGGGCAGCTCCAGGCCGCCGGGGCCAAGGTCGCCGTCACCGACGACTACGTCCCGATCGGCGCCACCACCTTCCACGTCGCCAGTACCGCGGATCTGAAGGCCGGGCAGGCCGTGGTCGTGCAGCGGCCGCAGGAGCAGAACTGGATCCACGCCATCGGCATGGACAAGATCCCGCAGCGCTCCGGCGGCGGCACCGTGCAGTGGAAGCCCAACGCGGGCCTGCAGTTCGAGCGCACCATCACCGCGCTCGACCCGGCCACCAAGACCGTCACCATCGACATCCCGCTGACCAACGCGCTGGAGAAGCAGTACACGCACGCAGTGGTGTGGCCGTACACCTTCCCCGGCCGGATCAGCGACGTCGGCGTCGAGCACCTGTCGGCCGACGGCCTCGCGTTCACCCAGGCCCCTGATTACGCGACCACGGGCTACTTCGCGTCCTCCTTCGCCTCGTTCGACGCCGTGGACGGCGGCTGGGCGCGCGACATCGTCGCCGACGACTTCGGCTCCGGGATGGGCGGCGTGGGGGAGAGCGCCAAGCGGATCACCCTGGAGGACACCTCGGCGCTGGGAATGGAGAAGGCGATCCCGCAGGACGTCCACGCCCAGCCGGTCGCCTACACGCTGGCCGGTCAGCAGTCGCTGGTGCTGCGCTGCCAGGTCTCCGGCAGCAACCTGCACGCCTGGGCCACGCAGGCGCAGACCGCCGGGCCGAACGTGTTCAGCGACTGCACCGCGACCAACGTCGGCAGCAAGCGCTTCGACGCCGGCCCGCACCAGCGCTGGGCCTCCGGTACCCTCTACGACCACCTGGTGATGCGCGAGGGCGCCGGTGGCACGTCAGCGACCGAGTTGTCGCTGTATGACCGCGACAACGAGGGCAGCGGCCAGGGCTGGGCCGGGGCCACGCAGGTCGCGTGGAACAGCGACACCGGCACCTACTCCTTCCAGAGCCCGCCGACCTCCTACAACTGGTCCTTCGGCGCGCTCGGCAAGGCCGCCCCGCCGCTGGTGCCCGGGTTCCCGGCGGTGATGGTGTCGGCCGGGACGCCGGTGCAGCCGGCGTCGCTGTATGCCGAGCAGCTGGCCGAGCGGTAGCGCCCGCCTATGCCTCGCGCAGCAGGATGCCGCGAACGTAGGCGGCCTGCCCGGCGTGCTGCAGCGTGTCATTCACAACGCTGACCAGCCGCACGCCCAGGGTCACGGGCGGGTCCCAGCGGGCGTCGACGACCCGGTCGAAGTCCCCGTCCGCCAGGGTGCCGACATAGGCCAGGGTCTGGGCGTGCACGGCGTCGTGGTAATCGGTGAGCACCTCGACCGACGGCACGTTCAGCTTGCCCACCTCGTGGGAGGACTGGCCGTAGCCGACGGCGGCCGTCGGGTACGGCGAGCCGAACTTCGCCTCGAACCCCTGGCGCGTCCACACCTGTTCCAGCCCCGCGACCTCGGCGACGTGGTCGTCCTGCACCCGGGTCAGGTGCCAGACCAGCCAGCCGACCGGGTTCGCGTCATCGTCCAGGCGGCGGTGCAGCTGATCGAGATCCAGGCCGTCGACCGCGGCGTGGACTGCTTCGTGAACCCGCCCGAAGGCGTCGGCGAGGAGTTCGTGTCCTTTCATGGCTCCACCGTACGCGCTCCTGCCCACGCGCCCCTTGCCATCTCGCTCCCGGTGGTAGAACGTGTTCTCGTTTTCCGGACTCAGCGAGGGGACCCCCATGGGCGGCACCGAACACTGCACCGTCGAGCGCGACGGCCACACCCTGGTCGTCACGATGAACCGGCCCGAGGCCAAGAACGCGCTGTCGCTGCCGATGCTGGTCGGGATGGCCGACGCGTGGGTGGAGGCGGACGCCGACGACGACGTGCGCTCCATCGTGCTCACCGGGGCCGGCGGCGCGTTCTGCGCCGGCATGGACCTCAAGGCCATGAACATGTCCCAGGACTCGCCCTACGCCGACCGCCTCAAAGCCGACCCCGACCTGCACTGGAAGGCCCTGCTGCGGCACTACAGCCCGCGCAAGCCGCTGATCGGGGCGGTCGAGGGCTACGCGGTGGCCGGCGGGACCGAGCTGATCCAGGCCTGCGACATCCGGGTCGCGGCGGCCTCGGCCACCTTCGGGCTGTTCGAGGTGCGGCGCGGGCTGTTCCCGGTGGCCGGTTCCACGGTGCGGCTGCCGCGCCAGATCCCCTACAGCCACGCCATGGAGATGCTGCTTACCGGCCGCCCTTACAGCGCGGCCGAGGCGCGCGACATCGGGCTGGTCGGGCACCTCGTGGACGACGGCAAGGCGTTGGAGAAGGCGCTGGAGATCGCCGCGCTGATCAACGCCGCCGCGCCGCTGTCGGTGGAGGCGGTGAAGCGGTCGGTGAAGGAGACCTCCGGGATGAGCGAGGCCGAGGGGCTGGCGCGGGAGTTCGAGATCGGCTGGCCGGTGTTCGCCACCGAGGACGCCAAGGAGGGGCCGCGGGCGTTCGCGCAGAAGCGTGAGGCGGTCTGGAAACGGAAATAGTATGATCTTTCGTCGCCGCAGGTGACGCCGCGAGCGCGCACGGTACCGGGATGCGCGGTAAGGGGCACCCGGTCGGCCCCGATTGGGTTATCGGGGCATCGGCAGGGCAGAGTATGAACCGTGCGTCTCGATCACGTTTCCTATGCTGTGTCCAACTCCGAGCTCGGTTCCACCGTGAACCGGCTCGGTACGCTGCTCGGCTCGACGTTCCGCGACGGCGGCGTCCACCCGCGCTTCGGCACCCGCAACTTCGTGCTGCCCCTGGCCGGCGGCTCGTATGTGGAGGTCGTGGCCCCGCTGGACCACCCCGCCACCGACTCCGCGCCGTTCGGCAAGGCGGTCAAGGCCCGCGCCGAGGAGGGCGGCGGCTGGCTGGGCTGGGTGGTGGGCGTCGACGACATCACACCCTGGGAGCAGCGCCTGGGCCGCCCCGCGGCCCAAGGCCACCGGGTCCGCCCCGACGGCTTCGACCTGCGCTGGAAGCAGCTGGGCGTCCTGGACCTGATGGCCGACCCGCAGCTGCCCTACTTCCTGGCCTGGGAGATCGCCGCCGACCAGCGCCCCGGCGCGGGCGCCGACGGCGGCCCGGCCTTCGAGCGCCTGGAGATCAGCGGCGACCGCACCCAGGTCCTGGGCTGGATCGGCGGCTCCCCGGACCACGACCCGCTGGAAGAAGTGAAGGTCGACTGGATCGACGCCGAGGAACCCGGCGTGGTGGCCGTCCACTTCCGCTGCGCGGCCGGCAGCGTCCGGATCGACTAGGGACTGGCTCGACTAGGGACTGGCCCGACCAGGGCCTCCCCGACTCCTCGGGTGCGGGTGCACACCGGCGATGGCCGGCGGCACCCGCACCGTCGTTTTCCCGCCCGCCGCTCACTTTTCCGTGTTCCGCGGCATCACGGTCAACCCGAGGTCGAGAGTTTCGTTCACTCGATCAGAGGTTGAAGGTGCCCGGACAACAGCCGGGCCGGCGCCTCAGCCGCCGAACCCGAAGCACACGAACCCGCCGATCCCGGTCGCCGACGAAGCCTCGGCGAGCGCCGCCGCCGGCGGCCGCCCGGCGGCCAGCGCGGCGTGCAGCGCGAGCATCAGCGTCCGGGTGTCGGAGTCGTCGACCGGCGTGACACTGGCGATCAGCGTCCGGGTCCCCAGCGCGAACACCGCCGACGCCAGCCCCATCAGCTCGTCCCCGGGCCGCACCCCCGACAGCGCCGACTCACACGCCGACAGCACCAGCGTCTGCGGCGTCGAACCGAGCCGCTCCAGGTCGTAGACGTACAGCGGCCCGTCATGCGCGTCCAGGCTGGAGAAGAGCGGATGATCGGCCCGGAACCGCCCATGCGTGGCCACATGCGCCAGCGCGGCCCCGTCCAAGGCCCGCGCGGCATCAGCAGCCGTAGCCTGCGTCCCGGACAGCACGACAGCATCCGGATACCGCGCCGCCAACGCGGCGATCTCCGGCTCCGCGTGCGCCAGCCCGGGACCGGCCATCAGGACCGTGCCGACCCCCGTCGCCGAGGTGGCGACCGGAGCCACGCCGGCAGCCACCAGCCACAGCCGAGCCGACGGCGTCACGCTCACCGCGCGGCCCGCACAGGTCGGCAGCGCGGTCCAGGGCAGCGCGTGCAGGGAGCCGGTCGGGACGATGACCAGCGGGCGGGCGGCGCTGCCCGGCGTCCCGCCCAGAACCCGCCGCAGCGGCCCGAACAACAGTGCGTCCAGTTCCTGTCGGCTGTGGTCATAGGCCTGCACCGCGGCGTCCTGCATCGCCTTCGACCCGAACCGCCGAGACATCCGGTTCATCGTGAACCGGACCACGTCCAGCTGCCGCAGCACCGCCGCGTACGACCCCAGCCGGTGCCGCCGCACCACTCCGTCCCGCACGGTCACCGCGTGCAGATCGTCATCCAACCGGACGAACTCGACCAGTACCCGCTCGCCCAGGGCCCCGGCCAGCGCGGCGGGGGAGAACGGCGGCTCCGGTGCATACGTGCCGCGCGCGTACCGCGACCGATCGCGGATCGCCGCTTCGAGCCGCAACCGCTCGGCATTGAGCCGCGACACCTCAGAGCGCGAAGAGCCCCGCTCGGCCGGTGCCTCCACCTCGGCCAGATCCGCGACCACCCGCCGCAACTCGGTCAGGTCGGCGGCCATCTGCTCGTCATCCGGCGGCCGCACCGGACGCCGTCGCAGCGAGGCGGCCCGCCACGTCTCGGCCCACCGCAACACCGCTCGCGCGTCCCCGCGCTCCAGCGCCAGCCACAGCCCGAGCTTGGCCAACTCCTCCCCGCGTGCGGCGGCGTGTGCGCGTAGGTCGGTCGCGCCCAGCACGGCGTTGTTCTCGGCGTGCACGCGCAGGCCCGCCCGTACGGCGCGTTCGGCGGCCGAGGGACGTCCGGTGCCCAGGGTGTGCAGCGCGTGGGCGTGCCAGGCCAGGACCCTGACCTCGGCCACGCCCCGGGTCCGTTGCCGCGCCACCTGCTCGAACAACGCCTGGGCCTGCTGGGGGCGTCCCAGGTCGGCGGCGATGCGGCCGGCCAGCAGCCGGGCTTCGTGCGGGGCGACCGGCCACCGGGCGGCGGCCAGCCGGTCGGCCACCTGTTCGGTGGCGCGCAGCAGGGCCGGCGAGCGCTGCCCGGTCGCGAAGCGCGCCGCTATCTCCGCGTGCCGGGCCAAGTCGGCCCAGGTGCCGCGGCGCTGACGGGAGAACATCGCGCGGGCGGTGCCGGCCGCCTCGGCCGCCGCCCCGGGCTCGCCGGCGGCCAGCGTCGCCCAGGCCTGATACAGGTAGGACTCGGCCAGGTTGAAGCGGAACCCGCCGGCCTGCTGTTCGGCGATGGCGGTGGCGACGGTGGCCTGTGCCTCGGCGGCCAGGCCCACGGCCAGCAGCATCTCGGCCTTGTCGGTGAGCAGCGGGGTGCCGCGGCGGCCGTGCTGCCGGTAGACCGCGGCCGCGGTGTCCAGCCGGTCCAGGGCGGCGGGGATGTTGCCGTTCTGCCGCGACAAGTAGCCCAGGTTGTACTGGATGATCGCGTTGAGCATGGAGTAGCCGCCGCGCTCGGTGACCACCAGCCCGCGCTGCAGATCGGCTTCGGCCTCGCGGTAGCGGCCGCCCCAGGTGTTCATCACAGCGCGGGTGTTCAGCAGCAGCGCCTCCCACCGGTCGTCGCCGGCGGTGCGCAGGACCGGCTGGGCCCGGGCGAACGCCGCCAGCGCCTCGGTGGTGCGGCCGAGGCGGGCCAGGACGGCGCCGAGATTGGTGTCCAGCCGCGCGGAATCTATGCCGCTCAGCACCGCGGCCGCCAGCGCCGCCTCCGCGAGCGCGGCAGCGGTGTCGCCGCGGTCGGCGAGGATCACCACCAACGACATCCGGGCCTGGGCCGCGCGATACGGGGCGCCGACCCGTTCACCCACGCTGACCGCCCGGCGGAGCGTCCGGGCCGCGCGCGGGAGGTCCCCGGTCTCCTTGAACGCCAGACCGAGCGCGCGCAGGGCTATGGCGGCGGCTTCGTCGCCGCCGCCCTCGGCCAGTACTTCCTCGGCGACGGCCCGGCCCACGGCGGGTTGGTCGAGGACCCGGTCGAGGGCCTTGTGGGCGCGCGTGAGCCGGTCCGCGGAAGATGGCATGTAGGACACTGTCTCAAATCCGGGGCGATTCCTCACAACCACCACAGGACTCATCGCCGCCGCACCGGGTCGGCACGGCGGCGATAGGAGTCGGCGGCGGCCGCGGGGGAAGCGCGGTCGCGGCCGGGTCTGCGACGGGCGGATCCGAAGACCACCCGGGCCGCGAACTCTGATCGGCGGCCGTCGCCGGCGTTGTCGCATCGCTGCGTCGCGGCCGGCGAGGTCTTGTCCTTCAGACGTCGCGGCTTGTGTGCCCGAAGCCGCGGGACGTTCGCGGCCGGACTCCGGTCTGCTCGGCTAGACGGTCACCCAACTGGTGACCACCGCGCCGCCGCCGGGGACGCTCAGCGCGACCCGCGCCGGACCGGCCGGCAGCGAGTCCGCGCTGAACAGGCCCTGCTCGTCCACGGCCACCGTGGTGGAGCCGGCCGGGTGCTCGATCCGCAGCGTGTCCGAACACGCCGGGACCAGCTGTCCGACCAGCTTGCGGCGGTCGCCGATCTCGGTCACCTCGACCACCACCGACACACTCGGCGCCTCGAAGGTCAGCAGTCTGGTGTCGGTGCCGCGCACCGACCCGGTGCCGGCCAGCATCGAATCCTCGGCCAGTTCGGCCAGTTCGGCGTCGATCGTCCGCCAGGTGAAGGCCGCGAATCCGGCCCGCAACACCGCCGGCGGCACCGGGTCGATCTCGTCGAACATCTCGCTCAGGGCGGACAGCAGTCCGATGTCCTCCGCTGAGGCCCCGTTCGTCAACTTCGGCATCGTTCCCCCTGGCTCAGGTCCTTCATCGGATGCTCAGGTGCTGTGGTCCGGCCGGAGCCGGGGTTCTGGGCGGTCATGGTCCGGTGGTGCCCGGCACCGTGGTCAGGGCTTTCAGGGCCCGTTTGAGGTGTTCCAGGCAGCGCGAGCGGGTCGGCCCGATCGACCCGACCCGCATGCCCAGGGCCTCGGCGACGGCCGCGTAGCTCTCCAGCGGAGTCACCGCGACCACCCGCAGCAGGTTCCGGCAGCGTTCGGACAACGTCGCGAAGGCTCGCCACAGGTCGGTGCGGTCCTGCTCGGCGACCAGGGCGGTCTCCGGATCCCCGTCGTCCTCGGAGTCGCCGAAGAAGGAGGCCTTCTCCGCCGTCTCCGGGGTGTCCGGGACCTCGCGCTGCGCCTTGCGGATCATCCGCAGCGACTCCCGGCGGGTCGTCGTGGCCAGCCACCCCGCGAGCTGCTCCGGGTTCTGGATCCGGTCCAGATTCTCCACCAGACGCAGCCAGGTGGTCTGGGTGACGTCGGCGGCGTCGGCCAGCGACAGCCGGAACCCCCGGGCCACCGACCACACCAGTCGGCTGTAGTCGGAGACGATCCGGTTCCACGCCTCGGCGTCGCCGGCGGCGGCTGCTTTCAGCAGCAGCGCGGGGGTGCGGTCCTCCATGTGTGCCTTCTCACTGCTCGGGGGGCGTCGGTGGGCGTCGCGGCGCGGTCGGTCAGCGGTCCGCTGACACCACCACCCCCAGATCCGGGATGCGGGGGCCGGCCGCGTTGAGCAGCTCACTGACGGCGTCGCGCGCCGTCATGCCCTTGGCGGCCATCAGGGCCGCGATCTTACCGGCCACGTACGGCGCGGCGAAGCTGGTGCCGCTCCACTTCGCGAAGCCGTGGAACTGCTGGTTGTTCTCCTCGCCGTGCGTCAGGAAGCTGCTGATGATCTTCTCACCCGGCGCGGCGGCGTCCACCCACCAGCCGTAGTTGGAGAAGGCCGCACGCTCCGGCTCGGTGCCGGCGGACTGTTCGGCCAGTGCCGCCACCGCGATGACGTCCTTCAGGGCCGCGGGCCAGAACGGCC
Source organism: Catenulispora pinistramenti (assembly GCF_018274385.1). Lineage (GTDB taxonomy): Bacteria > Actinomycetota > Actinomycetes > Streptomycetales > Catenulisporaceae > Catenulispora > Catenulispora pinistramenti. The sequence goes on from NZ_JAAFYZ010000005.1 coordinate 19,864, forward strand.
GGTCCGAGGCGGCGTTCCCGGCGGCGGCGACGATCACGGACTGCCGGGCCAGCCGGGCCACCGCGTCGGCGAGCACCGGTGAGGGCCGGTCGTCGAACGTGAAGCAGCCCAGGGACAGGTTCACCACGTCCAAGTTGCCGCCCTTGGCGGCGGCCTGGGCTTGGAGCTTGGCTATGCCGTGGAGCAGGGCCAGCTCGTCGGCGACGCCGTCGGGCTCCAGGACCCGCTCGAAGCGCAGGTAGACATTCGGCGCGTGCTGCATGAGCACGCCGGCGATGAACGTGCCGTGCCCGGACTCCGGCTCCATGTCCGACTCTTTGGCCGGGTTCAGGGCCTCGTGCTGGTCGGCGGTGCAGTCCTGGTACCAGGGGTGCTTGTCGAACCAGGGATGCTCGTCGATGCCGGTGTCCAGGACGCCGACGGTGACCTGCCGGGCTTCTCCGTCCGTGCCGACCGGGGCGGCCAAGTCGGGGGCGGGAGTCGGCTTGCCCTCCGGGCCGCCCGTGATGTCGCCGGGAGCCCCCTGCAGTACGTGGTTCGGGGTCACGCTGGTCCGCCGATGAGCCCCCGCGCCCCCGCGCAGCTGGTGCGTCAGCTCCGCCGCGTCCACCCCCGCGTCGGATCGCAGCCGCAGCACCGTGACTCCGGGCACGCCCGAGTCCTCACGGCGGTCGACCCACCGCCGGGCGCCGTCGTGCACTGCATCCGCGTGTGCGTCGAGCACCAGCAGTTGATCCTTCTTGATCAACGCCCCAGTGGAGCCGCCGACGTGGACGACATCTTGGTGCGTCTCCAGAATCCGAGCAATCCGTGCTGCGTGGTCCGTCATCGTTCCCTCCCTGTAAACAACGTAGTCAGCACCCATGTTGCAATGCCAATGGCCGCAGGCGGAACTGGACCCCCGTCCCAGTTCCGCCTTCGGCACCCCCCCTGGCGGTAGCGTTCCCCCACAGATCCGCTACCGCCGGTCCTGCATCCCCCGGGTTTTCCCCCGTGTTCCCCAGCGTCCCCCCTGGGGTTGGAGTGGTGTGCCGTACCCACCCCCCGGCGTCACGGCACACCACCCTTCTCACCCGGCCTGGCCGGCGGCGAGTCCCCCCTAGAGACACACACCGACTGGTCCACGCCCGCGGGCCCCCCGACCCGCTCACTTACAAGAGCAGCGTGGTGGGCCCCTGATACATGACGGCCAAAGTTTTTCTGGGAAGTTTTTCCACTGCCGCTCAGCCCTGTCACAGCCTGCGGATAGGTTCGTCTCATGCGTGAACTCATCCCCGCCTCCTGGGCGCCGGTATTGGCCGCCGAGACCGAGCAGCCGTACTTCGCCGACCTGGAGGCCTTCCTTAAGACCGAGCGTGCCGAGCACCAGGTGTTCCCGCCTGAGGACGAGGTGTTCGCCGCGTTGGAGGCGACGCCGTACCAGGACGTCAAGGTCGTGCTCATCGGGCAGGATCCGTACCACGACGACGGCCAGGCCCACGGCATGTGCTTCTCGGTCCGCCCCGGCGTGCGCATCCCGCCCTCGCTGCGGAACATGTACAAGGAGATGGACACGGACCTGGGCATCGCGCCGGTCAAGCACGGCTACCTGAAGGCCTGGGCCGACCAGGGCGTGCTGCTGCTCAACACGGTGCTCACCGTGCGCGCGCACGAGCCGGCCTCGCACAAGGACCGCGGCTGGGAGAAGTTCACCGACGCCGTCATCAAGGACGTCTCGGCGCGCGAGAAGCCGGTGGTGTTCGTGCTCTGGGGCGCGCACGCGAAGAAGAAGGCTAAGCTGATCGACGCCACCCGGCACGCGATCGTGCAGGGCGCGCACCCCTCGCCGCTGTCCGCGAAGCTGTTCTTCGGCTCCAAGCCGTTCTCCGCGGTGAACGAGGCGCTGGCCGGGTTCGGGCAGGAGCCGATCGACTGGCGGCTGCCCGAGAACGTCTGAGAGTTCTCGCGGTAGTGCGGTAGTGCGGTAGTGCGTTCATCGCGTTCGTACGCGGTACGTGCTATGCGGGCCGGCCCGGCGGATCTCCGCCGGGCCGACTGCTAGGCCGCGATCGATAACCTGGGGGAGTGGATCGACTGGAGACCCGGGAACTGGCGTACTTCCTGGCGGTGGCCGACGAGTTGCACTTCGGGCGTGCCGCGGCCCGACTGGGCATCGCGCAGCCGGCCCTGTCGAAGACGATCCAGCGCCTGGAGCGCCGCCTGGACGCCAGCCTGTTCGTACGGACCAGCCGCACGGTCACGCTCACAGCAGCCGGTCAGGTACTCGCCCGTGACGCCCGCGCGGTGCTGGCGGCACTGTCCGCCGCGACCGCGCGGACGCAGCGGACCGACGCAGGGCATCGGCGCCTGGTCCTGGCCATGAGACCCGGTGGCGACGCCGGACTGCTCCCCGCCATCCTCGCGGCCTACGACCGCGAACCGGACGTGCCGCCGATCGAAGTGGTGTTCGCCGCCGACCAGGCCCGCCTGCTGCGCGAAGGGAAAGCCGACGCGGCCCTGCTGTACCTGCCGCCCGCCGACCTGCGCGGGCTGGACAGCGAAACGTTGGCCAGCGAAACGTCGGCCAGCGAAACGTCGGTCAGCGACGCGTTGCTCAGCAACACGGATGCCCCACCACCCCACCCGCTCGTGCTCGCCTGGCCTGCACACCGCACCTCCCCGGCCGTCGCGGCCCTCACCCGGGCCGCTGTGACAGCCGTGACCGCCGTGGCCGCGCCGGACCTGGGCGCGCCCCGGTAGAACGGGTATCCCGTCCCACCAGGGCGCGTATCGAACCTGACGTACCACGGACCACGTGCCGCATACCACGGGCCCCTATATAACAGCACCCGCAGTCTCGGTCTCCCGCTCACCGTCCTCATGCCCGGCGATGAACGCCTCCCACAGCGCCGCGTACGTCCCGCCCGCGTCGACCAGCGCCGCGTGCGTGCCGTCCTCCACCACCCGGCCGCCGTCCAGCACCAGGATCCGGTCGGCGCGCGCCGCCGTGGTCAGCCGGTGCGCCACCACCAGCGTGGTGCGGGTCCGGCCGTCGGCGCCGTGGTCGGCGGAGCGGGCCAGCTCGGCGTGGGTGACCGCGGCCTCGGTGGCCAGGTCCAGGGAGGAGGTGGCCTCGTCCAGGATCAGCACGTCCGGGTCCGCCAGCTCGGCCCGGGCCAGCGCGAGCAGCTGCCGCTGCCCGGCCGACAGGTTCCGGCCGCGCTCGGCCACCCGGGAGTGGAAGCCCTCGGGCAGCGCCGCGATCATCTCCTCGGCGCCGACCGCGCGGGCCGCCGCCTCGATGTCCCGGCGCGGGGCGTCCGGCCGGGCGTAGGCGATGGCCTCGGCGACCGTCCCGTCGAACAAGTACGCCTCCTGCGGCACCACACCCAGCCGGTGCCGCCAGTCCTCCAGCTCGAACTCGCGCAGGTCGCGGCCGCCGGCGGTGACCGCGCCGCCGGTCGGGTCGTAGAAGCGGGCGACCATCTTCACGAAGGTGGACTTGCCCGCGCCGGTCTGCCCGACCAGCGCCACCGTCTGGCCGGCCGGGATCCGCACGCTGACCCTGTCCAGCGCCGGGCGCGTCTCCTTGCCGTAGGCGAACGTGACGTCGTCGAACACGATCTCGCCGAGCGCCGCCGGCACCGGCACCGGACGGGCCGGCTCCGGCGTGGACGGCGTGGTCCGCAGCAGATCGCCGATCCGCCGCAGACCGACCGCGGCCTGCTGGTACCCGTCGAACACCTGCGAGAGCTGCTGCACCGGCGAGAACACCATGTCGATGTAGAGCAGGTACGCGATCAGCGCACCGGCGGTCAGCTCCCCGGAGTGCACCCGGGACGCGCCGTTGGCCAGCACCAGCAGCCCGGCGACGTCGGCCAGCGCCTGCACGAACGGGAAGTACGTGGCGATGTACTTCTGCGCGCGCAGCCGCGACACGCGGAACTCGTCGGACAGCCCGGCGAAGCGCGCGGCGTTCGTCCCCTCCCGCCGGAAGGCCTGCGTCACGCGCATGCCCGCGACGTTCTCCTGCAGGTCGGCGTTGACCGCGGAAACCTTCTCCCGCGCCTCGGTGTAGGCCTTGCTGGACTTCGCGCGGAATATCGCGGTCGCGACCAGCAGCGGTGGCAGCACACTGAGCGCGATCAGCGCCATCTTCCAGTCGATGATGACCAGCGCCACCACGATCCCGACGAACGACAGCACACTGACGACCGCCTGCTGCAACCCGGTCTGCAGGAACGAGGACAACGCGTCCACGTCGGTGGTCATGCGGGTCATGATCCGGCCCGACAGCTCGCGTTCGTAGTAGTCCAGCCCCAGCCGCTGCAACTGCGCGAACACCTTCACCCGCAGCGCGTAGAGCAGGCGCTCGCCGGTGCGGCCGGTGACCCGGGCCTGGCAGACGTTCACCACGGCGTCGATCACCACGACCACCAGCGCGGCCACCGACACCCCGACGATCGCCGACAGCGAGTGCGCCAGGATGCCCTTGTCCACGCCGCCGCGGATCAGCGCCGGCAGCGCCAGGCTGGCCGCGGCGTCCGCGGCGACCAGCAGCAGGCCCAGCAGCAGCGCGAAGCGGAACGGCCGCAGCAGCTTGGCCAGCGAGAACACCGGGTCGGCGGCCCGGGCCTCGGCCTGGTCCACGTTCGGGACGTCGGTGGCCGGGGGCAGCGCCTCGACCTTGGCCAGCAGCTCCGGGGTCGGCGGCATCGAGGCCAGGAAGCCGCCGAAGCCACCGCCGCCACCGCCGCCACCTCCCACGCCGCCCCGGCCGCCGCCTCCGCCGCCCATGCCGGGCATCGCCCTGGTGGCGGTGCCGTTGGCGTTGGCCAGCGGGTTGGTGTCGTCCTCGGTCTGCGGCCACAGGCTCGGGGTGATGCCGTCGATCCGGGCTTCGGCGGCTTCGGCGGGTTCGGGGGCTTCGCCGCCTCCGGAAGCGGTGGTAGTAGTTGCCGTGTTCGCGGCGAGAGCGTGGCCGTTCGTGCCCTGAGCCGGAAGCGCCTTCGCCGCTCCGGCCTTCGCCGATCCGGCGTTCGCCGCCGCCGTCAGATCCCCGGCGTCGATGCCCTCGGCGTCTTCGCCCGGCCCGGACAGCAGCAGCCGGTACAGCGGGCAGCGCTCGGTCAGCTCCTCGTGCGTGCCGATGTCCACCACCCGGCCGCGGTCCAGCACCGCGATCCGGTCGGCCAGCGCCAGCGTGGAGCGCCGGTGCGCGATCAGCAGCGTGGTGCGCCCGGCCATCACCCGGCGCAGCGTGTCGTGGATCTCCGCCTCCACCCGGGCGTCCACCGCGGAGGTGGCGTCGTCCAGGATCAGCACCCGGGGATCGGTGATCAGCGCCCGGGCCAGGGCTATGCGCTGGCGCTGGCCGCCGGACAGGGTCAGGCCCTGCTCGCCGACCACGGTGTCGTAGCCCTTCGGCAGCTGCTCGATGAACTCGTCGGCCTCGGCCATCCCCGCGGCCAGCCGGACCTGCTCGTCGGTGGCGTCCGGGCGCCCGTAGGCGATGTTGGCGCGGACCGAGTCGGAGAACAGGAAGCTGTCCTCCATCACCAGGCCGATCGCCTCGCGCAGGGAGTCCATGGTCACGTCGCGCACATCCGCGCCGCCGACCCGCACCGAACCGCCCTGCACGTCGTAGAAGCGGGGGAGCAGCATCGACACCGTGGACTTGCCGGAGCCGGACGTGCCGACCAGCGCCACCGTCTCCCCGGGGTGCACCGCCAGGTCCAGGCCGCGCAGCACCGGACGGGAGGCGACGTAGCCGAACACGGCGCCGTCGAACTCCACGCCGGCGGCCTGCTTCGGCAGCAGCGCGGCGTCCGGCTTCTCGGTGACCTTCGGCTGGGAGTCGATGATCTCGAAGATGCGCTCCACACTGGCCCGCGCCTGCTGCCCGATGGTGACCAGCGAGGACAGCATCCGCACCGGCCCGAGCATCTGCGCCAGGTAGGTGGAGAACGCCAGGAACGTGCCCAGCGTGATCGTCCCGCGCAGCGCCAGCCAGCCGCCGAGGAACAGCACTCCGACCTGCCCCAGCGCCGGGATCGCCATGATCGCCGGGTTGTACCGGGCCGAGAACCGCACCGCCCGCAGCCGTGAGGCGAACAGCCGCTCGCCGGCCGCCTCCAGCTTGGCGAGCTCCTGCTCCTCCTGCCCGAACCCCTTCACCACGCGCACCCCGCCGACCGCGGCGTCCACTACCCCGGCCAGCGCCGAGGCCTGCTGCTGGGCCTCCCACGTGGCCGGATACAGCCGCTTGCGCGCGGCCACCGCCACCAGCCACAGCAACGGCCCGGTCGCCAACGCGACCAGCGTCAGCATCGGCGACAGGAACGCCATCACCGCCAGCGCGACCACGAACAGCAGGGCGTTGCCGGTCAGCATCGGCAGCATGCCCAGCAGGCCCTGCACCATCGTGACATCGGAGGTGGCCCGCGAAATCAGCTGGCCGGTGGCCAACTCGTCCTGCCGCGCGCCGTCCAGCCGCGACAACGCCCCGAAGATCCGGTTCCGCAGATCGAACTGCACGTCCAGGGACAGCTTGCCGCCGACATAACGGCGCAGCCGGGTCCCGACGAAGTTCGCCAGCGACAGGCACAGCGCCATGATCACCCACGGCGCCAGCGACGAGCGGCGGGTGATGATGACGTCGTCGATGATGTGCCGCTGGATCAGCGGCATGGCGGCGTTGGCGAGCATCGCCAGCAGCGAGCCGCCGAAGGCGATCAGAACGCTGCGGCGGTACACCCAGCTGACCGAGGCCAGCCGCCGGATCCAGGTACTGCCGGCGGTGTCGCCACCCTTGCCGGTCCGCTCGATGCCGTCGGTACCGCTGTCCCCGCCCAGGTCGCCCTGGTCGCCCCGGTTGTTCAGGTTGCTCTGGTTCTCGCCCTGGTACTTGTTCTTGCCGTTGTTCTTGTTGCTCTTGTCGTTGCTCGTGAAGCTTGAATCGTCCGTAGTGTCACCGGATATCCCGGTCCTGCTCTCGGGCGCGCCCGCGCGCTCGGCGTTCGTCACATCCACCCCTTGTCGTCGTTCGTCACTCAGCGCGGGCCGCCATCTGCCGCGCCCGATGCTCGCTCAACCGCCGGTCCAGCGCCCCGCCCAGAGCATCGAAGCAATCCAGCAAGGCCTCACCGCCACCGGCGAGCTCCCCGGCGGCGTCACCGAACAGCGGCGCCAACGCGGCAGCCAACTGCTCCTCGGCACTGCGCACCGCGGCCAACCCGGCCTCAGTGATCCGCACCCGCACCACCCGCCGATCCCCGGGATCGGCCTCCCGCTCCAAAAACCCAGCGGCCACCAACGCATCCGCGGCAGCCGTCAACGTCGGCTTACGCACCGCGAGCTTGTCGGCTAAACGAGCCGACCGCTCACCGCCGCCCCGCACCATGGACAGCAACTGGTACTGAGGCAGGCTCAAACCGGTGTCCACCCGCTCCAACGACCGCCGCAGGCGCACCAGCACCTGCACGGCGTCGACCACCCGCTCCGCGGGCAGCCCGGACAGTTGGTTCGACTCACTCATGGTTAGAGTGTCGAACATTTTGTGCCGGTAGTCAATTAGCCGGGCCGGTCTACCTCTGGGTGGCCGTTCAGAGTGAGAAGCCGGTGCGGTGCTTGTGCCACACCGGCCTCTACCAGGTCGATCAATGTGACGCCGACAGGCAGCTGGTGTCGGAGCCGGGCTGAACCAGCATGGCCGGCGTGGAGGCGACGGCTCCGGTGGAGTCGGTGACGGAGATCGAGATCTCCATCCCGGCCGGGAGGTCTACCACCCATAGGGAGGACGCCCCCTGCACCGTCGGGAGACTCTCGACGACGACGACTTCGGATCGAGGATCCGCAGGTCATAGGGCCCCGTCCCACCGCTGATGGCGAGCTGGGCCTGCTGGCACTGGACGAGTTGCACCGGGGCGGTGATCGCCAGGCCGCTCGGGTCGGCGTGGGCCGCGGTGGCCGTCGGGACGGCCAAGGTGATGGCGGTCAGGGAGACGGAGGCGAGCTTGCGGGAGAGCTTCATGATCACAGTCATGCCATGACGCTGCTCGGGTTCGAGGATGGCGCGCGGTGCGCTGGGCCGAACGGGCGCCGAAGCCGCCTCGGACCGGGCCGGACCGGGCGGGAGGCCGGCCAGTCCAGGCCCTGGCCCTGCTACCAGGGACGAAAGCCCTGGTGCTGACTTTCCGGATGCGTGGGCGTGGCTGAACTGTATGGCCGCTGTCAGGGGGCGGCGAATCCGCGCTCGGCGAATACCCGGCGAGCCGCCTCTGGCAGCTCGGCCCCGATCTCGACGGCCAGGTTATAAAATCCTTGATGGCCGGGTAGTTTCTCAAGCCCTGCGCTGATCAGGGTGTGCGCCTGCTCGACGTTGCCGTCGGCCAACGCCAGTCTGGTCTTCAGGATGACGATCTTCGAGCGGGTCGAGGCCAGTGCGGGGTGCTCCGCGATGCGCGCCAAGCGATCGGCGGCGTCGTAGTCGGGGAGCCGTTCAAGAAGCAGCTCGTGCCAGGCTGCGAGGTCGTTGCCGCGTTGTTCGCGGACGAACGCGGCGTGGTCGAAACCGCCGTGGCTGACGGAGAGGTAGCCGGGACTGCCCCATCGCGGACTGGGAGCGGGGTCGGCGAAACGGTCCAACTCGGCCAGGTAGGCGTCGGCGCAGGCGATCCACGCGTCGGGGTCCGGGAGCAGCTCGGCGACGACCCGGGCCAGTGGTCGCTCACGCTCGGCGGTCGCGCCGTAGCCACGGCGGGTCCAGCCGTACTGGCTTTCCCAGCGGACCAGCTGGGGCATCGCTCGGGTGATGAGTTCGGTGATGCCGCCGCGACGCAACATCGACGCCCACAACTCGGCGGCCGCGTCGGAGACGACGAACCGTGCCGCGGCCACCGGGTCGTCGGAATGGACGTACTCGCTGTCCTTCATGGCGCGGGCCAGGCCGATGAGCAGCTCCAGAGCCTCCTCGGCCGGTCTCGGATCGGGTGCGGCCAGGCAGGTCCGGGCCTCAGCGGCCAGAGCGCCGAAGGTGAGCCGCCACTTCGAACGCTCCGTGCGCGACACGCTCCGATCGCCCGCCATACCCGCCATATAGGACCCGCTTTCGACCATCCTGACGAAGCGTTCGACTGCGCCGAGTACCGCGACCGGGCTGCGTACCTCGCCCCGGGCCTTGGCGCGCGAGGTTTTCGGGGCCGGGTTGATCTCTTCCTCGATCCGTTCCCGAAGCGTTGCGGCGCCGCGCCAGTACAGGTTCCACAGGGCTTTCTTCAACCCGTCCTGGTCCAAAGCGGCCAGCCGTGCGTAGAAGTCTTCCCGGTTCATCCTCTCAACAGCCACGGCCGAGATCGTACCGGTAGCGGGTTCCGCCCAGCGCCGCTATGTCAGGTGGCTGAGGTTGAGGCCACGGCCGCGGAGGGCCAGACGGCGAGGATCCATCGCAGGTCCGCCTCATCCTCGGCGCGCTGTGCCCGCTCTCCGCTGAACAACGTGTCCTTCTTCGCCAGTATCAGGGTGTAAGGGCGACCCTCCCTCCGTGTCTGGTGGTCGACTGGAAGCTCGGCCGCCTCGATGCGGGAGTGGACGTGCCGACGGTTCTCCTTGGCCAGCGGCCACTCCCGGATCCGCAGGGTCGGATCGGCGAGAAAATCCGCCAGGACCTCGCACAACGGACATGAGCAGCCCTCGGGCAGCGTGATCGACCAGTCGTTCGCGGCGCGCGCCGGCCGCGCCAGCCGCCTGGTGAGTCGGCGGCCGCAGTCTGCCGCCACGTCCGCCGACAGCCGGTCGCCTGGCGCCTCGCCGTGCACCGTTGAGTCGCTGTGCACCGTTGAGAATGAGCGGAGCCCCGAGAGCAGCCAGGGCAGCGCCTCGTCGCCGAGCCCGGCCAGGTGGGCCGCGATCACGTCGCCCGTCGTGGTCGCCGCCATGTTGGCCGCGGCGGCGATCACCGCGGCCAGCGGCGCGCCGAGGTCCTCCAGACCGGCGGCGCGGCGGCTGGGAGGAGACGCGAGCCGCGGTGCTGCTGTCGCCGCCAGCCGCTGCCACGCCGCTTGTAGCAGCGCACGGGACGCGGCGGTGCCGTCGCGGCCGGAAGCCGTCAAGCTCGTGCACAGCACCGGCAGCGCCGAATACCAGTCACGGCTCTCGGATGTGTAGCCATAGACCTCGCCTTGGCTGCCGGCGCACCAAGTGCCCAGGATCCGGCCCAGCCAGGCGCCGCCGTAGCGTTTCGCAAGGCGGCTCAACGGTGCCGCGTGCTTGGCGAGCAGGTCCTCCGACCGGAATGGGGCCAGCAGCATGGCCGCGACCGTCGGATCGTCCACAGCGTGCGCGGCTTTCAACGCCGGGCCGAAGACACCGCCGCGAAGGTCCGGGCTCACCGTCGCGGTCCAGAACGGTTCGAGCGAAGCAGCGTCAGCGCGGGCCCCGGCGACGTTCCCGGACCGCGCCCGCTCGGCCACCTGGCGCATCGCCCAGGCCGGGGCGGCCTCGGCCCGATTGGCGAAGGCCAGGCTGTCGGGGAACACCACTACCGCCGCTCGCCGGTACCAGCGGTCCAGGGTGTTGCCGTAGTTGCCCATGTAGCCCTCGTACTGCTGCTCATACGGCTCGAAGTCGGCGGTCGAGGTCCTGGAACAGACCTCGTCCTCGCCCACTTCGAGGCTGATCGACTCGCGCTTCCCGGTCTCCGGGTCGACCCAACAGGACAGCGTCGTGGTGCGCTCGATCAGATCGTTGAGCTCGTGGTCGCCGTCGCCGTCGCCGTCGCCGTCGCCGTCGCCGTCGCCGTCGCCGTCGCCGTCGCTGTCGCGGTCGTCGTCCTCGCCGTCCTCCCAGCCCTCGTCGTCCCAATCCTCGTAGTCCGAGTCCTCCGGATAGGTGTCCCAGGTCTCCTTGATCTTGGTGCCCGCCAGCATGACCTGGCAGCCGGCCTGTTCGGCCGCCGTCCGCAGCAGTGCCGCCCGGTCGGCGTCTGCGCCCTTGAGCCGGTTCCAGCTCAGTCCCCGCTCGGTGTACTCGTGGTCCAGCAGATACACCAGCCGCTTGGGTGGCGACGCCTTCCCCCACGAGTACGCCGAAGACGGGGTCGCGAAGTGGGTGCCCAGAAGCCGTGCCGCCTCGTTCACCGTGTCGGCACCCGACGCCTGCGGCGCGCCGCCGTCCAGCAGCAGGTTGAACGTGACGGCGATCCGGTATCCGGATTTCACCGGCCGCACCTCGTGGCGGCAGTCCGCGTAGAACGCGCAGAGCGCCAGCCGGGACGCCGAGCCGGAGCAGGTCTCGCTCCGCCCGCCCTGCGTGATGACGAGCTCGCCGCCGCTGTGCCGGGATGGCAGCGTCACGGCCAGCGTGCCGACCATCGCGTCGTGCTTCTCAGAGTCTTGATGCGGCAGGAAGAACTGGCCCGGCTCGTAGACCAGCAGCGAATGCAGCTCTGCCCGGAGCCTTGCCGAGCCTGGCAGCCCGAGTCCTTTTCGCATCCGGTCCAACACCTTGTCGAACAGCGGCGACCATGACAGGTGGACCGCGGTCCGCGGCACCTCCCAGGTGTCGCGGACCGACGCGTCGGTGAGCGTCCGCTCGCCGCGCCCGTAGCGTGCCGGAGTGCCCAAAGCGCACAGCTTGCGTGCCTGCGCCGCCGTCACCGGGTACTTCAAACGCCCCGCACCGTCGACCTCGACGTCGAGCAGCGCCGGATCGGCCTGCTCGACGACGGCGAACGGCGGCTCGCCGAACTCCCTGGTGAGGACCGCAGCCAGGCGGTCACGTGCCGCGGGCTTCACCATCACTGCACGTCCTTCTCCGCTGCTGCCCTTGCTCCCAGGTATGAGGACAGGCTAAGGGGCGCAACGCAGGGTACGCATTCGATCTCGACAAGTGATCGTGCGGATACGACACCGGGGTCGATGTGACACCGGGTTCGGCGGACCCGGTCAGACCTGGACCTGCCCGCCGTCGACGAAGTGCTCGGCGCCGGTGATGAATGAGCTCTCCGGCCCGGCAAGGAAAGCGGCCAGCGCTGCGACCTCTTCGGGGCGGCCCATGCGCCGCAGTGGGACCTGCGCGGCCAGCGCGCCGTGCAGGTCTTCGGTGCCCATGCCGAACTTGTCGGCCAGGCCTTCGATCGCGGGGGTGGCGATGGGGCCGGGTGTGATGACGTTGACCCGTACGCCGCGCGGGGCCAGTTCGGCGGCCCAGGTCCGCCCGAGGCTGCGCACGGCGGCCTTGGACGCGGCGTAGACGCCCATGCGGTCGACGCCTTGGTGGATGGTGGTGGAGCCCAGCAGGATCACCGAGGCCGTCTCCGCGAGCAGGGGCAGGGCCTTCTGCACCGTCAGCAGGCTGCCCTTGGTGTTCACGCCGAAGACGTGGTCGAACTGCTCCTCGGTGACGTCGGTGAGGCTGGATCCGTCGCCCAGCCCGGCGTTGGCCACCACGACGTCGAGCCGCCGGCCGTCGCCGCGGATGACGTCGATGACGCGATCGAGGTCGGCGGCGCGGGAGACGTCGGAGGGCACGGGGACCGCGTTGGGGCCGATGTCCTTTGCCGCGGCTTCGAGTTCGTCCGCGCGCCGGCCGGTGATGTAGACGCGGGCGCCGTCGTCGGCGAAGCGCTTGGCGATCGCCCGTCCGATGCCGGCGGAGGCTCCGGTGACCAGGGCTGTCTTTCCGTCCATGGGGCTCATGACGCTGATCCTCTCGCTGTTCTTGACTGTCTAGTCCAGAACCTAACCCATTCTGGACGAGGTGGTCAAGAACCTGTAGCCTTGGGCCATGGCGCGCCCCCGGAGCTTTGACGAAGACGAGGTTTTGCGCGTCGCCAGGGACCAGTTCTGGACGACCGGCTACGCGGCGGCCAGGGTTGACGACATCGCGGCGGCCACCGGCCTGGGGAAGGGCAGCCTCTACGGCGCCTTCGGCGACAAGCGCCATCTGTTCCTGCGCGCCTTCGACGACCACTGCGCCGCACTGGTCGAAGGCGTGCGCCGGGCCCTGGACGGCCCGGATGCCGGGGCGTATGAGCGATTGCGCGCACACATACTGGCGGTCGCGGACGCCACCGCCTCAGACGTGTGCCTGCGCGGCTGCCTGCTCGCCAAGGGCACCGCCGAACTCTCGGGGCAGGATCCGGCCGTCGCGGCCACGGCCCGCCGGACTTTCGCGGCCATCCAGGGGCTGCTGGCTTCCTGCGTCGCCGGCGCGCAGCGGGCAGGCGAGATCGACCGGGACGCCGACCCGGACCGCCTCGCCGGACTCCTGCTGGCCGTGTTGCGTGGCATCGAAGCCCTGGGCAAGGCGGACACCAGTCCCGATTCGCTGCGCGCCATCGCCGAGACCGCCTTGGCCGTCTTGCCCCGGCCGTAGAAGTCGTAGAAAGGGCATGGTCCGGACTAGCGGGTCGTCGATGTGCAGGTGGGCCTGACGCGGCATTCTGCTATCTGGCGTCGGCGTCGGCGTCGGCGTCGGCGTCGGTATCGGTATCGGTATCGGTCTAGGAGTCGGGGAACGCGCTGTGGTTGGCGTTGACCACCTGTGCCATGAACGTGACGGGCAACGCGGTCAGGGCGTGCTGGCGGTGGTCGAGTTTCCAGGGCAGGTCCTGCTCGGGGAGGGCGAGCGTGAGGTTCGGCAGCCGGTGCACCGCGGTCCACAAGGCGGTTCGCACCTCCATGCGTGCCAGTGGGGCGCCGAGGCAGTAGTGCGGGCCGTGGCCGAAGCCGAGGTGGCCGCTGGCGGCGCGGTCGCGGTCGGGCTCGATGGCGTCGGGGTCGGTGATGTACTGCGGGTCGCGGTTGGCTGAGCCGATCGCCAGCAGGACGGTCTCGCCCGCGGGCACGACTCGTTCGCCGATGCGGAGGTCTTCGAGGGGGAAGCGTCGGATCGCGGTGAGCATGGGTCCGTCCCGCCGAAGCAGTTCCTCGACGAGCGCGGCCATGCGCGGCGTGTGTGGATCAGGCTCCTTGCGGACGAGGTCTGCGAGCCGCGGTTCGCTGAGCAGCGTGGCGATGCCGTTGGCGATCAGGTGCACCGTAGTCTCGAAGCCGGCCCACAGGATGAGGAAGGCCAGCGACGTCAGCTCGTTCTCTGACAGCCGGTCGTCCCCGTCGCGTGCGGTGATCATCGCGGTGAGCAGATCGTCGGCCGGCTCGGCGCGCTTGCGCTCGACCAGGTCCACCAGGCAGGTGTGCAGGCCGGCGACGAGGTCGCCGGTGGCGGGCCGATTCGGATCGTTCGGCGTCATCAGCGAGCGGGTGTAGGCCTGGAAGGCGGCGCCGTCTGACTCCGGGATCCCGAGCAGGTCGCAGATGACGGCCACGGGAGTCGGGGCGGCGAGTTCGGTGACCAGGTCGGCGTGGCCGTTCGGGGCGATCGTGCCGATGAGGCGGTCGACGGCTGCTTGGACGCGCTCGCGCTGGGCTTCGACGCGGCGCGGGGTGAACGCGGAGGAGACCAGGCGACGAAGCCTTGCGTGCGCCCGGTCATCCACGTTCATCAGGTGCTCGTCGAGAGCCGGTGGCAGACCGAAGCCCTGGTACCCGTGATGGGAGTTGCGCGCTTCGATGGACATCCGCGGGTCGGATAACAATGCCTTGACATCGGCGTGGCGGCTGATCACCCAGACTCGCCCGCCGCTGGGCTTGACCGCCTGGTGGACGCCACCGGTCTCCCGTAGCCGTGCGTACGCCTCATACGGGCATCCGGACAGATGCGGCGCCATCTCGATCGGCTCGGAGAACGGCTGACTGGCGGTCACGCAATCAAGATACGGCGAGGACCGCCCCTAACCGATCACGACCCGCCACGCGGTCCCCTCCGCCACCGAGGGGTGGATCATGTCGTTCTCCTTGACGACCAGCTGCGCCGCATCGTTGACGAAACCGGCCGGAACGAGCGGCTCCCACTCCGTGACGTCGCCGTCGACGAAGCGCTCGCTGGGCGGCAGCAGGCCCGGGTCGGTGCGGGCGCTGATCAGTTCGCGAACGTAGTCGACGGTCTGCGGGGCGGGGGAGCGGATGGCGATGCAGTAGAGGCGCGCGCCCTGGAAGATCGTCGCGTTGGTGTCGCCGTCGTGGAAGGAGCAGCGCTTCAGGCGCTGTGGGTCCAGGGTCTGGAAGAGGACCTGGTACGCCTTCGGGCCGTAGAACCCGCCGCCGAGTGCGTCGATGTCGAACAGGACCCCGATTTCGGTCTGTCTGGCGGCCGGTTGCCCTGTCGCCGGTCGCCCTGCTGCCGCGGTCTCAGACCTCTTCTTCCGGAACAGCCCCATGGCCTTGTCCTTTCGTTCCGACAACAGCTGAACACAGCTCCCACAACAGCTGAACATAGTCGTGTCGGGACCGGTCCCGGCCGGTCCCGACACGGCCCGACCGGCTGTGATCAGGCGGCACTTCTGCGGGCCTGTGCGGGGCGGTGCAGACCAGTGCAGGTAAGTGCATACCAGTGCAGACCAGTACGGCGCCCCCCGTGGTGCCGGTTTTACTTGCGTGATGTAATCTTTACTCATGCGAGTAAACGACGGCGAGACAGACCGATCGTTCACGGCCACCGCCCGCCGGGCGCAGATCGTGGCCGCGACCATCGAGACCATCGCCGACCTCGGCTACCCGCAGGCCTCGTTCGCCCGCATCGCCGAGCGGGCCGATCTGTCCAGCACCCGGCTGATCTCCTACCACTTCGCCGGCAAGAGCGAGCTGATGGAGGCGGTGGTCACCGCGGTCTACACCGAGATCGGGCAGTTCATGGCGGTCCGGATGGCCGGGCTCACCGGCGGCCGGGAGCTGCTGCTCGGCTACATCCGGGGCTACCTGGAGTTCATCGCCGAGCACCGGGTCCAGATGAAGGCGCTGCTGGGGATCTTCCTGGCCGGGGCCCTGGATTACGACCCGGAGACGTCGGAGCTGGTGGTGCTCGACCCGGTCGAGCGGATTCTGCGCCGGGGCCAGGAGACCGGCGAGTTCCGCGACTTCGATCCGCGGGTGGTCGCGGCCAGCGTGCAACGCAGTGTCGACGGCGTTCCGATGCTGCTGGAGACGTACCCGGGACTGGATCTGGAGGGGTGTGCCGCCGAGCTGTGCACCCTTTTCGACCTGGCCACTCGCAAGGACTGAAGGACCGAGGGCTTGAAGGGCCGAGGGCTTGAAGGGCCGACGGACCGAAGCTGTAAGGGGACAGACATGAGCGCACCCGAAGCGCCACCCACCAGCCGGGGGAGAGCCGCGCTCGCCCTCGTGTGGGACGTCGGCGCGCCGATCGGCATGTACTACCTGCTGCACGGCCTGGGCCTGAGCACCTTCCTGGCGCTGCTGCTCTCCGCCGTGCTGCCCGGCCTTACTTCGGTCTACCAGGTGGTCCGCTCGCGGAAGTTGGACGGACTCAGCCTGTTCATGGTGTCCGTCACGGTGCTGTCGGCCCTGGCCTCGCTGATCTCCGGCTCGCCGAGGTTCCTGCTGGCCAAGGACGGCTACCTGACCGCGTTCGCCGGAGCCTGGCTGCTGGTCACCGCACGGGCCGAGCGGCCGGTGGTGTTCATGTTCGCCCGCGTGCTCCTGGAAGGCCGGGTCGGTCCGCACGGCGAGTCCTGGGACGTGCTGTGGGAACGGCTGCCGGGATTCCGCAGGATCTGGCGGGTGGCCGCGGTGATCTGGGGTACGGCCACCATCGCCGACGCCGTGGTGCGCTTCGCCATGGCCTACACGCTGCCGGTCAACCAGGTGCCCGCGCTCAACGGCGTCCAGTGGGGCGTGCTGTTCGTCCTGCTCCAGGTGGTCACCAACGTGTACTACCACCGGGCCGGACTCTACGACCCGCGCTCGGCGCTGTATGAGCCGCTGGCTCGTTCTCAGACCCAAGCGGCCATCGCATCGCTCTAGGCCCAGGCGGTCGTCACGCCGCTCTAGGCCCAGGCGGCCATCACACCGCTCTAGCCCAAGCAGTCATCCCTCCCACGCCAAGGCAGTCATCGCGTGCGGACGGCGTAGGTCACGTGGGTCACCCGCTGCGTCGGCTCCGAGCGGACCTGCTCCAGCGCCACGCGGTCGGCGTCCACGCCCGCGAACAGGCTGGTCCCCGTGCCGAACAGCACCGGGGCCAGTGCGACCGTGAACTCGTCGACCAGGCCGGCGTTCACGTACTCCAGGATCGTCGTGCCGCCGCCCGCGATGCGCACGTCCCGGTCGCCGGCGGCGGCCCGGGCCTGGTCGAGCGCGGACTCGATGCCGTCGTTGACGAAGTGGAAGACGGTCCCGCCGGGCCGTTCCCAGGGGTCGCGCTTCTCGTGCGTCACGACGAAGACCGGAGTGTGGAACGGTGCCTCCGGCGGCCACGCCTTCTCGCCGAGGTCGAACATGCGCTTGCCCATCACGCTCGCGCCGGTCCGCTCGAACGTCTCCCGCGCGATGTCGTTGGCGCGCCCTTCTTCACCGCCCTCGCCGAACTTCAGGTTCTCCCGGAAGAAGCGCAGCGGGAAGAGCCACTGCTGGAGTTCCATCCACTGCGCCGTCCAGCGCTGCTGATCCGGGTCGTCCTCGCGCTCCTCCGGCGCGACGAACCCGTCCAGCGACATCGACACGCTGAAGAACACCTTCCCGGCCATCAGTTCCCACCTTCCTCTTCCTTGCGAACGATCTCGGCGATGTATTCGGCCAGGTTGTTCAGGGTCTGCCGGCCGCCTTCGACGGCGTGGTACTTCTCCACGGCCTCGTCGCGCAGTTCCTTGGTGGGGAACAGCGTGTGCATCTCGATCCGGGTGGCCGTGCCGTCGGAGGCGAAGGTCAGGACGGACTCGAAGGCGTTCGGGTCGTCCCGGGATTCGCCGTGCCGCAGCGCGATCCGCTCCGGTGCGGCGATCTCGGTCCAGGCGATCCACTCCTGGTAGTCCGTCCCGTCCGGGCCGTGCATCACGAAGTCCCACGCCCCGCCGACGCGGAACTCGAAGGTCCGCGTGGTGGTGGTGAATCCGTCCGGTCCCCACCATCGGGACAGGTGCCGCACCTGGGTGAACGCCTCGAAGACCAGCTCCCGCGGGGCGCTGATGACCCGGGAGATCACGATCTCACGGTCGGCCGTCGCGGACCGCGCGGACGTCTTCTGTCCCGTCGCGGCGAACTGCGCCGGCGCTCCTCGTCCCGTCGCGCTCATCAGCTACTCCTCCTGCCGTGCTTGCTTGAGCTCCTGTACATATGCGTCCAGCCGGTCGAAGCTCTCGTTCCAGAACCGCTCGAACCCGCCGGCCCACTCGTGGACCGGCCGCAGCCCGCGGGCGTCGAGACCGTAGAGGCGTTGTTTGCCCGCTTTGCGGTCCCGCACCAGCCCGACCTCCCGGAGTACCCGCAGATGCTTGGAAGCGCCGGGCTGGGTCATCCCCAGCTCCCTGGCCAACTCGGTGACCGGCCGCTCGCCGGTCCGCAGCAGGACCAAAATGTCCCGGCGCTGCGGCTCGGCGATCGCGTTGAAGACGTCCGACGTCGTCGCTGCTCGTGCCATGGACGCAATCATATTCCCTTATCGGCATGCGTCAAGTCGGACGACCGCCCGTTCAACGACCCTTGTTGAACGGGCGGTGTGGCGGATCCGGAGATCCGGAGATCCGGAGATCCGGCGCGCCGTCAGCGCAATCTGCGGGGATAGCGCACGACGAGGTCGCCGCCGCGCAACCGGCCCGTGACCTCGATCCGCAGCTCCACCGGGTGGTTCGGGTCCTGCTGCGGCGGGCGGACCTTCAACTCGCCCATCCGCACGATCACGTCGTCGGCCGTCACCACGATGCCGGGCCGGGTGATCAGCAGCAGATCGCCGCCGATGCCGAGGTCGACGTCGATCACCAGCCGGTCGTGGGCCATTATCGCGTCGGTGAAGTCGAGCTTGGCGTTGCCGACCGTCAGCTTGATCTCCATCCGGCGCGGGACCACCCAGGTCCCGTTCCACTCGACCCGGCCGATGCGCTTCTCGATCTTCACCACGTCCTTGGCCGGGACCGCCGGCTCCGCGCGCCGCGGCTGCTCCGGCAGATCCCTGGTCAGCGCGGCCAGGTCGCGCAGCGTCCGCGCGGCCAGCGCCGCCTCCACCCGGTGGTCGAGTTCTTCGGGGGTCAGCCGGCCCTCGGCCGCCGCGTCGCGGATGATGTCCACGACCTCGTCCCGGTCGGCGTGCGAGACCTTGACGTCCGCGGCGGGCACCCGTTCCAGGGCGTCGTGTGATGATTGTTCGTCGTCCATGGGTTCAGCCTGGCCAGTCCGTGCGGCTCTGTGCAACACGGAGCGGGAATCAGGGTTCTACGATCCACTAGGCTGGTCCGGTGACTGTCAAGGACGCGGACATCGCCCGCGCGCTCAACCCCGTACTGGGCGCCGACCACGAGGCGGTGGCCGCCCGGCTGCACGCCGAACCCGGTGGTGTGCACTGCACGCAGCTCGCGGGCGGGGAGCGGATCTGGGTCGTCAGCCGCTATGACGACGTGCGGAACCTGCTCGCCGACCCGCGGCTGGCCCTGAACAAGAAGGCCTCGCTGGCCGGGTACGAGGGCTTCGGCCTGCCGCCCGCGCTGGAGGCGAACCTGCTGAACCTGGACGGCGAGGACCACGCGCGGTTGCGGCGCCTGGTGTCCTCGGCGTTCACCACGCGGCGGGTGGAGGGGCTTCGCGAGCGGATCCAGGCGCGGGCGGATGCGCTGGTGGACGGGTTGACCGACGTGCTGGGTACCACTGACCCGGGCACGGCGGACCTCGTCGCCGCCTACGCCGCACCGCTGCCTATCGCAGTGATCTGCGACCTGCTCGGCGTGCCCGAAGAGCAGGGCGCGACACTGCGCGGGTACACCCAGGTACTCCTCGCCCCGGGCGAGTATCCGCCGACGGCGATGGCCGGAACGCTCCGCGGCATCATCGGGCTCCTCGTCGGGCTGCTCGCGGCCAAGCGGGACGCGCCCGCCGACGACTTGCTCTCGGCGATGATCGCGGCCCGGGACGGGGCCGACCGGCTGTCCGAGGAGGAACTGCTCTCGCTGGCATTCCTGATCCTGTTCGCCGGCTACGAGAACTCGGTGCACGTGATCAGCGCGGCGGCCGCCCGGCTGCTCGCGGACCCGGCCGCCGCGGACGCGGTGCGCGCGGAGCCGGATCCGCACACGCCGGGCATGACCGCGCTGGTTGAGGAGGTGCTGCGGCGGGACCAGCCCGGGACGACGGCGATCCGCCGCTTCCCGACGCAGGACGTGGCACTCGACGAAGGTGTCGTGATCCCGGCCGGGGACACCGTGTTGCTCTCGGTCAGTTCGGCGAATCGGGACTTGCCGGTGGCCGCGGACTCGGGCGCCGCTCCGGGCACCGGGCACGTCACGTTCGGCCACGGCGTGCACTACTGCTTGGGCGCGCCCCTTGCCCGGCTTGAGGTGCGCATTGCGCTGTGGACGCTGCTGAACAGGCTGCCCGAGCTGTCTTTGGCGGCGGCTCCGGAAGCGCTGGTCTGGCGGTCGGGCCACCGGCAGCGGGCGCTCGCCGCGCTTCCGGTCAGGGCCGGGAAGGTGCTGCCCGCTCTGCCGAGGATCGGTGGCTAGACGCGAGAGGCCAATGGTTACCGGTTACCGGTTACCGGCTACCGGCTACCGGCTACCGGGTAGCGGCTATCGGCTAGCGGGTAGCGCTCTCCGCTCACCCGGCCGCCGCGTGGCACGTGGTCTCAGCCTTGCTCGCGCCCCTTTTCGGGATCGAGAAGTCCAGACTCAGCCCGGAAGGGCTGGGCCGCACCGCCGTGAGCGCCGCGCCGTCGGGCAGGTCGGGCAGCGCGAACACCTTCGGGTCCAGCTGCCGAGCCAGGTCCTTGAGCAACGGCAATGACCGCAGCGACGCCACCGAGATCTCCTTGCCGAAGACCGCGACCGTGGTCGGCGTGATGGTGAACCCGTCCGCGCTGCTGCTGATCGAAGTGTGGACGGTGACCGGGAATCCGGACGTGCTGCCGGTGATGACCAGCCCGGCGCCGTCGGCCGCCATCGACGGATCGGTCAGCCCGGACATCTGCGCCAGCTGCTGCGTCATGGCGCTGTAGGGGGCGGACGCGACGGCCGTGCCGCCGCTGGTCGCGCCGCCCGTGGTGACGTCGTGCAGCACCGCGTCGACGTGCGCCGAGACGCCGTCGCGCTGGACGCCGTCGGCCCAGACGTGCACGTCACCCACGTCGCCGAACACCGCCCCGAGCCCGGCGAACGTCCCGGGCAGCGAGTCGCCGACCGGCCCGCCGGCGCTCAGCCGGCAGCCCGCCAGCCGCGCTATCCGCCCCTCGGCGACGTGCTTGATCACGACGTTGGCGACGCCGACCGCGACCAGCACCAGCACGGTGACCGCGATGGCGATGACGGACGAGCGACGGCGTAGCCGGGTCAGCATGGCGCCAACTATGGCATTGGAGGCTCGTGCCGGGTCGCTCGATTCTGAGCCGGGGGAGCAGTGGCGGCCGGGGGCACCGGGTCGAGCGCCGTCAACAACTCCTGCAGCCGGGTGGCCTCGGCCGCGAGGCGTGAAGCGTCCCGCAGGATCGCCGCCGAGGTGCCGTCGTTCGCGCCCTTCCACGTCGCCGCCGCGCCGTCGAAGTCCGTCGTGGTGACCGTCTGGCCGTGGCGGACCTGCGTGGCGGTGGCCAGGAGCGCGTCGCGCAGTGTGTGGGCGAACGCCGAGCCGGCGGGCCGGGGCGGTTCGTCGCCGGGCGGTTGGTGCGCCTGCACGATGACGGCCGCCTCGAACAGGCGGGCCAGGGCCCGGTGGGCGCGGGTGAGGCCTTCGCGGCTGGGCCCGCGGTCGCGGACCGGTTCCTGCGCGGCCGCCAGCGCCGCCGACTCCAGCGCCAGGTACGCCTCGCGCGAGTCCAGCAGCGCTTCGCGGGCCCGCCTGCGGCGTGCCGGCCCCGGCTCGGCGACCGCCTCGATCGTGGCGGCGGCGTACCTGCCGGTGGCCTCGACCAGGTCGGCCAGGCGGCCGGCGAGGGTGA
Organism: Catenulispora pinistramenti; assembly: GCF_018274385.1. Classification (GTDB taxonomy): domain Bacteria; phylum Actinomycetota; class Actinomycetes; order Streptomycetales; family Catenulisporaceae; genus Catenulispora; species Catenulispora pinistramenti. The sequence continues at coordinate 41,830 of NZ_JAAFYZ010000005.1, forward strand.
CGGTCTGCCAGGACGGCCACAGCGCGTAGGAGCTGAAGATGATCAGTCCGCCGAGCAGCGTCAGCGCGACGCGCTCGCGCACGGTGCTGGCCAGGGCGAGTCCGTCCATGGAGAGCAGGAAGACGATGTAGGCGGTGATCAGGGTGCTGGCGACCAGGTAGCCGGACTGCATCACCAGGTAGAGCGCGCCGGTGCAGGCGGCGGCCAGCGCCGCGGCCACCCACGGGTCGGGGTGGGAGAGCAGCACGACGGTCGAGGCCAGGGCGACGCCGACCAGGGTGCCGGCGAAGCGGGCCACGCCGCGGCTGAAGGTCTGGGAGAAGTCCGGCCGCATGACCATCATGACGGTCAGCGCGGCCCAGTAGCCGTGCTGCACGTTCAACAGCTTGCTGATTCCGTCGGTCACCGCGACCACCACGGCCACGCGCAGGGCGTGACGGAGGATCGGGGAGTCGCGGCGGAGTTCGTGGCGGACGGTGCGGCGGGCTTGGGCCAGGCGCTGGCGGAGGTCTGGGCGGTGGAGGATGCCGGGGCGATTGGGGTTCGGGCCGGCGTTACCGTTGGGGCTGGGGCTGGGGCTGGGATCGCTTTCCTCGGTCTCCCGCAGGACCGCGTCGACCTGGCCGAGCAGGTCGATGAGCTTCTCGGCGGCGTCCCCGGCCGGCTCCCCGACCAAGCTGTTGCGCGCCGCCTGCTCCATCGCCGTGAGCAGCGCGGTCGACGGCGGCACGACGGCCCCGGTGCGGATGGAGCGGGCGGCGGTGTCCAGGACACCGGCCGCGGCGTCGAGCAGGTCCCGGACCTGTGCGCGTTCGGCGTCGGGCATCGCCTTGCCGGCGTCGGCGAGCGCGAGCAGGACGGCCCGCACCTCGTCCATCAGCACCCGGATGCCCGACAGCTCGGACGGCCGGCGCCGGGCCTGGCGCGGGGTGAGCGTGGCGGCCGCCCGCGCCTGCGCCAGCGCGTTCGGGTCGAAGACCGCGTCCCGGCTGCGGCTGAGCCGGCGCGCGTAGTCGGCCACCGAGGCGCACGCGTCGGCCAGCGCGGACCGCTGCGCGTTCCAGGAGCGGTCCGGCCACACCAGCACCAGCGCGACCTGCACGGCCCCGCCGGCCCCGATGAGCAGCGCGAACTGCACGGCGTCGGCGACATCCCGGGGCGCGCGCACGATAGTGAGCATCACCGGCACGGTCATCGCCGCGGCGATCCCCTGCGCGCTCCCCAACGCCCAGAACATCGCGGCCCCGAACGCCCACACCGCGAGCACCAGGACGAACAACGCAGGCCAGGGCGCCACCGCATTGCCCACGAACGCACTGGCGAACAGCCCGAGCGCGGTCGCGACGGTCAGCCCGGGTCCGCGGCGATACCCGGGCAGCACACTGGTCATACCGGTCAGCTGCGCCCCCAGCGCGGGGAGCACCGCGTGGGTCGGACCAAGCCAGGCCAGCGCCCCGAACAATGCGATCGCCACCCCGAGCCCGGAGCGCGCCGCTGCCGCGGGATCGTTGAAGGCCCGCTCGACCCGCATCCCGGACCGCGAGGCCATCTTGACCGAGCGGTACCAGGCCGCGCCGAGGCCGCTTACTCTCTCGACCCCCGAGCCCGAGCCCGAGCCGGAACCCGAGCCCGAGCGCTTTGACCTTGCCACAACCCAACAGTGTGCTGGTATGCGCCGCCTGATGCATCCAGGCAGGGCGGGTAATCGCGATACCGCGGCGTGAGAATGCTCTCAGTGGTGCTGCTCTCAGTGATGCGCCAGCCGATCGCGCCCCGCCCCATACCCGGCGCCGGCCATGATGACGCTCAGCACCACCAGCAGCGACAGCGGCAGGGTCCAGCCTTGGCCGCCGTGGTGGAGGACGCCGAGCAGCAGGGGTCCGGTCGCGGCGATGAGGTAGCCGATCGACTGCGCCATGCCTGCCAGCGCCGCCGCGTCTCCGGCGCTGCGGGCGCGTTGGCTCTGGAAGGTCAGGGCGAGCACCAGGGTGGTGCCGCCGCCGAGGCCCAGCAGTGTGCAGGCCACCAGGTAGGCCGACGGGGTGGCGGCGAGGAGGGCGAAGCCGCTGGCGACGATGAGGGAGCTGCCGAGCGCGATCCATCGCTGGTCGGCGCGGCCGCGGGTGAGGAAGGGCAGCAGGCTGCTGGCGATCAGGGCGATGAGCTGGTAGTAGAACAGCACCCAGCCCGCTGCCGTGCCGGACAGGCCGTGGCGGGCCAGGATGCTCGGCAGCCAGGCGACGGCCGTGTAGAAGCCCAGGGATTGCAGGCCCATGAAGAACGTGACCTGCCAGGCCACCCGGGACTTCCATGGGATCGGGCTGCGGGTGGCTCCGGCGCTTGCTTCGTGCCTGTCATTCCGGACGCGTGGCAGCCACACGGCGAGCGCCACGATCGTGAACACGACACCCCAGGCGAGCGAGGTGCGCCAGGATCCCGGCAGGACGTGGGCCAGCGGCAGGGAGATGCCGGAGGAGACCGCGGCGGTCAGGCCCATGACCGTGACATACAGGGCGCTGATCGAGTGGATCCGTTGTGGTGGCACGCTTCGTCGGATCAGTGCCGGTAGGACGACGTTCCCGAACGCGATCGCCGCCGACAGGATGACGGTGCCGATGAACAGGCAGGCCAGCGAGGGCAATGACCGCACGACCGTGCCGGCGATCAGTGCGGCGAGCGCCGCGACCAGCAGCCGCGCCGTGCCGAAGCGGTGCGAGGCGCGGGCCACCAGGGGAGAGGTCACCGCGAACGTCAGCAGCGGCAGCGTGGTGAGCAGGCCGCTCCAGCCCTCGGTCAGGCCGCTGCCGTGCTGGATCGTCGGCAGCAGCGCACCGACGCCGGTGAGCGGGGTGCGCAGGTTCGCCGCGACGAGCAGGATGCCGATCAGCAGGGCCGGCGACACCGCGTGGCGGGCGTGGTGGCCGGCGCCGTGGCTGTCATGGTGTCCGGCGGGACCGGGGTGGGTGGCGGCGGTCGGGGATATCCCGGCTGTGGTTGAGAGTTCCGTGTCCATTGTTCTGCCTCCCCTTACTGGCCTTTGGTTTTCCGGCTCGCGTGCTCGGCGCCGTGTTCGGGCTCGACGCCGTGTTCGTGCTCGGCATCGTGTCCGGGCTCGACGGCGTGGTTCCGCGTGAGGCCGACGATCGTCGCGGCGACGCGGCGCGCCCCGTCCTCGTCGCGGGCCTCGATGGCGTCGACGAGGCGGCCGTGTAGCTCGGCGTGCTCCGCGGCGGCGGTGTCGGACCACGGAAGGCCGCCGAGTGCTGAGGCCAGGGCCGTGCCGAGGTAGTCGTAGACCTCGATGAGCAGGCTGTTCCGGCTGGCCTGGACCACGGTGCGGTGGAAGGTGCCGTCCGCCCCGGCCAGCGCGGCCATGTCCTCCGGGGTGCTCACCTTCGCCATGAAGTCCGAGAGCTCCCGCAGCTGCCGGACGTCGTCCTCGCTGCGCCGGAGCGCCGCGATGCCGGAGGCGTACTGCTCCAGGACGGCCCGCAGTTCGAGTACTTCGTCCCGCCGGCTTGCGCTGGCCCGTCGCACCATCACCGACTGGAGCTCGCTCGATGCGCGCACGTAGGTCCCGTCGCCGACCCGGGCTTCCAGCAGCCCCAGATGCGACAGCGCCCCCAGCGCCTCGCGCAGGGTGGAGCGGCCGACGCCCAACTGCTCGACGAGGACCTGTTCGGGCGGGATGCGCGTCCCGACCGGCCACTCGCCGCTCTCGATCAGTGATCGCAGGCTGTCCACCAGCTGCGATGCCAGGCTGGCCACGCGCTGGGGCGGTTTGATCTCGTCCATGATCTCTATGATAGCCGAATGTCAGACATTTGGAGGCTGCGAGGTCTGCGAGGTCTGCTCGATCCGGCCGGCAACGCCGCCCTGGAACGACGAGGACGCGCGGAGCAGGGAATGCGGCTTGGGAATGCGGCTGGCGAATACCGCTCAGGCCTCGCCGCTGAACAACCGCTCAAGATGCTGGTCGACCGCGGTCAGGGCGGCCTCGGGCTCGATCACGCCCAGCTCGATGAGCGGCGTCAACCCGGTGAGCGCCAACAGCAGGTTGGTCTCCGTGGCCGGGTCGCGGTCGGCGCCGATCCGGCCGTCCGCGATCGCCTGCCGGACGATCTGCTCCACGAGCTCGCGGCCGTGCGTCAGCCCGTCGCGGGCGCGGGTGTGGATGTTCGCGTCGTGCAGCGCCTCCAGGACGTAGGCGGCGCTCATCCGGCTGGTCGCGCGGGCGTCGGGGTGCAGCGGGAGCATCTCCGTGAGCATCACGCGCAGCAGGTCGCGCGGGTGGGGCCGGTCGCCGAACGCGCGCAGGCTGTCAGCGACCCGCCCCGCGGTCTGCTCGGAGGCGAAGTCCATGGCGAAGACCAACATCTCCTCCCGCGTGGCGAAGTAGTGCTGCACCGCGCCGTGCGAGATGCCCGCCTCCTGCGCCACCTCGCGGACGCTGGCGTGCGCGATGCCGCGCTGTTCCACGACCCGCCACAGCGCGCGGGCGATGGTCTCGCGGCGCTCGCGGTGGTCCACCTGCTTGGGCATCGTCGGCCCTCCTTTTCCATACACTTGACATATTACATCTGACCGATAAAAGTTGGAAGCCGGTTCGCCAAAGCACTGGAGGCGAAAGCGTGCAGGAAGGTGTGGGCATGTCCGAACAACCCAGGGCACGAACAGCGGAAGGCCTCGTCGAAGGACGCCGGCACGGCGATCACACGGTGTTCCGCGGCATCCCGTACGCCCAGCCACCGGTCGGGCCGCTGCGTTTCCAGGCACCCGTACCGATGGACGGATGGAGTGGAACGAGGCAGGCAGTCGAGTTCGGTCCCGTGGTTCCGCAAGCGGGGCCGACGGCCGAGAGCTCGGCCGGCGACGACTGGCTCACGCTGAACGTCAGCACTCCGGCCATCGGCGCAGCCGGTCTGCCCGTCCTGGTGTGGATTCACGGCGGCGCCTACATCGCCGGCGCCTCCAGCGATCCGATGTACGACCCCGCAGGCCTGACCAGCGCGGGCCTGGTCGTAGTCAGCATCAACTACCGGATGGCGGCCGAGGGCTTCGTCCAGCTCGACGGCGCCCCGGCCAACCGCGGATTCCTCGACCAGATCGCGGCCCTGGAATGGGTGCGGCGCAACATCGCCGCGTTCGGCGGAGACCCCGACCGGGTCACGGTGGCGGGCCAGTCCGCCGGCGCGGGATCGATCGCCGCCCTGCTGGCGATGAGGCAGGCGCGCGGACTGTTCCACCGGGCCATCGCACACTCGGTGCCGGGACTGCTGGCCACTCCCGCGCTGGCGAAAGACGTCGCAGCGGCGCTCGCGGACCGGGTCGGGGCGGCGCCTGACGCCGAAGCCCTGTCCCGCATCGACCCCCGGCGTCTGGCCGACGAGCTCACCGCCCTCGGCGCCGAGCTTCCCGGCCGCCGCCGGAGCTGGGGCCGACTGTCGCAGATCGGGGTCGCCGTGTGCCCGGTCCTCGATGGCGTGGTGCTCACCGAAACGCCTTGGCGGGCTTTGGCCGGTGGACGCGCAGAAGGCATAGAGCTGATCGTCGGCCACACCCGCGACGAGTTCCGGCTGTTCAGCGTCATGATGGGCCGGCTGGGCACCTTCACCGAGGACGACGCTCGTCTGGCCCTGGACCTGTTCGCCCCGGAGGGGGACGGAGCCGACGCCTACCGCGCCGCCTATCCCCATGCCACTCCGGAAGAACTGGTTGAGGCCGTGTACTCCGACGCCCTCTTCCGGATGCCCTCACTGCGACTCGCCCAGGCGAACCAAGCAGCCGGAGGCACATCATTCCTCTTCGAGCTACAACTGACGGCCCCGGCCGCCGGCGGGATCCTGGGCGCCTGTCACAGCCTTGACGTGCCCCTGGCGTTCGGCACGTTGGACAGCCCCTCCGGCCGCCAACTCTTCGGCGACCAACCGGGGCCTGAGATCGTCGCCGTGTCCCGCGAACTCCAACAGGGCTGGGCCCGCTTCACCACCTCCGGCGACCCCGGGTGGCCCGCCTACGAGCCCGAGCCCGGGCGGCAGCTGACTCGCGTCGTGGACATCGCATCGGTGACCTCGCCGTATCCGGAAGCCCGGTCTCGCGAGATCTGGGCCGGGCACGATCCCGCGCCTTTGGACCTCGCAGATCCCGCAGCCGCCGCAGATGCCGCAGTTGCCACGGCGGCGGGAATCGGGTGATGCCAGTAGCATCGCCGCATGGCTCCTGAGTCTCCCGCGCAGACAGTCCAACGCCTGTTCCCGCTCCTGGCGGCCGGAAAGGCCGAGGAGGCCGCGGCCCTGTTCGCTGACTCGGTCTCCTTCTCCATCCCGCACCCGCCCGGCATCCCGTGGGTGCCCGAGGTCGACTCGGCGCGCGGCATGCAGACGTTCTTCGAACTGCTGGGGACCCACGTCCAGGGCAAGGAGTTCGATCTGCGTCAGGTCATCACCGATGGCGATGACGTGGTGCTGTTCGGCCGCATGCTTTCCGAGGTGAAGAAGACGGGCCGGGACATCGACACCGCGTTCGCCCTGCACACCACGGTTCAGGACGGTCAGATCACGCGCTACCACCTGTATGAGGACACCTACGCCGTCGCCCAGGCGTACTACGGGGACGGTGCGTAGCAGCCTGTTCGCGCCGGGATGAAAGTCGTCCCGTAGCGGAATTCCCTGCCAATGCCCGCGGTTCCTGCTGCCGGGTCCACAAGCCGCCATCGGGTTCGGCGTGGACCGGGATCCGGACCGGAATCAGGATCTGGACTGGCAGCGGCTTTGGGAGGCTACGCATGAAGGTCGGCGACATCGAGGTCTCGGCGATCCGGGACGGGGTCGGCGTGGAGATCGCCGCCGAGATCCTGACCCGTCCCGGCATCGGGGATCCGTGGGCCTGCCACGCGGAGCACCACGAGGCCGACGGCAGCATCGGTCTGCCGCTGGGCGGGTTCCTGGTGCGCAGCGGGGAGCGGACCGTCCTGGTCGACGCCGGAGTCGGGCCCTTCGACGACGGCCGATACCGCGGCGGCCAGCTGCTGGACTCGCTCGCTGAGCAGGGCGTCGCCCCCGCGGACGTGACCGACGTGGTCTTCACGCACCTGCACTTCGACCACATCGGCTGGGCCACCGTCGACGACAAGCCGGTCTTCCCGCGCGCCACCTACCGCGCCCACCGCGCCGACTGGCAGCACTTCGTCACCGGCGAGCGCGCCGACCCCGGCGCCGTCGCGAAGCTGACGCCGCTCGGCGACCAACTGGAGCTGTTCGACGGCGACTTCACCCTCGCCCCCGGCGTCGACGCGCTCCACCTGCCCGGTCACACGCCGGGCACCACGGTGTACGTCGTGTCCTCCGGCGGCCGTCGCGCACTGTTGCTGGGCGACGTGGCCCACTCGGTCGTCCAGTTCAGCGAGCGCGACTGGCAGGTCATCTGGGACTTCGACCCCGCCGCGGCCTCCGCCGTCCGCAACCGCATCGCCGACGAGGCCGCCGAGACCGGCGACTTGCTCGTCGCCTCCCACTTCCCGGACATGCGCTTCGGACGTGTCATTGTCGGGGACCGGGGCCGGCGTTTCCTCGCCGTATAAGGCGTCGAAGGCATCGAAGACACAGACGGCATCGGTCACGGCGCGGCGGCTGAAGCTGAGGTCGCCGTCGGTCCGTCGCCGGTGTCGCCACGCCGGTTTCCGGGGCCGGGCAGATCCTCGGGCATGCGGGTCGGAGCATCAGCCCGGGACAGTGCCCTGATCAGCTCTGCCTCCCGCGGGTAGCGCCGGGCCAACTCATCAGCATCGCCGCCCTCGAAGTCAGCTGGAACGAACCCGGGAGCCATAGTCGTCCCGAACAGCGACCAGACCCCGCCGGGCGCGACCCGCCCACCCATCCAGCATCCGGCCGGCACCACGGTCTGCACCAGCTGCCCGTCTCCCAGGTGCCGCACCTCGGCGCGGCCATCCGGATGCAACAGCAGCAGGTCCAGCACGTCGCCGCGATAGAAGTGCCAGACCTCGTCGGTCGGCAGCCGATGCATGGCCGAGAAGTCGCCGGGCTCGGACGTCAGCAGCATCAGGATCGCCGTCCCGCCCGGCCTCCCGCTCGCGTCCTGCGGCCCGGCCCAGGTCTGGCGGAAACGCCCGCCCTCGGCCGGAAGTGGCTCCAGGCCGTAGCGGGCGGCGATGGCGTCGGCCTCTTCGATCACGGTTGTGGCCTTCCTGATCGTCCAGGTATCCATGGGGTGTCATTACATACACCCCCGACAGTGGCACTACATACACCCCACAGACGCCACGTAGGGCCATCGTGCGAGCGTGTCCTGCCCCGCAGACTTTGAGGCATGAAAAGAGTCATGATGCGTTCGAAGTCCGTAGCCGTCGGCGCGGTCGGCGCGTTGCTCCTGACCGCCACGTCGGCCGGCGTGGCCAGCGCCGCTTCCGGTGCCGCGTCCGCGGGATCCGGCCCCGGCGCCATGGAACTGGGCCGGCACCACCAGGAACGCGGCCGGCTGCTGTCGGTCACGGAGGTCGCGGCGCTGTCCCCGGCCCAGGTGCAGGCGGCGGTCGTCCCGTTCTTCGGAGACACCAAGCGGGTCCACTACGCCGTCACCGACTACCGGATCACCTACAGCACGATCGATCCGCACGGCCGGCCGACGACCGCCAGCGGGCTGGTCGTGCTGCCCGCCGGCGCCGGAAGCCGGCTGAACGTGATCTCCTACGACCACGGCACCAACCCGACCCGCGACGCCGTCGCCTCCGTGACCGCGGGCGACGGCGACCGCGAGGCCGTCGAGCTGTTCGCCTCGGCCGGTTACGCCGGCGTCGCCCCGGACTACCTGGGGCTGGGCACCGGCCCGGGGGAGCACCCGTATATGGACCTGGCCTCGGAGGTCACCGCTTCGGAGGACATGCTCACCGCGAGCCGCGACCTGGCCGGACAGCATGACGTGCGGCTGAACCCGCGGGTCCTGGTCACCGGCTTCTCGCAGGGCGGCGCCGCGGCGATGGGCTTCGCGCACGCGATCCAGCAGGGCCAGGCCGGCAGGTACTGGCGCCTCGGGGCGGTCGCGCCGATGAGCGGACCGTACGCCGTGCGCACCGCCGAGATCCCCGCGCTCCTGCAGAACACGCTCGACCCGGAGAGCGAAGTCCTCTACATCTCGTACTGGACCGTCGCGATGAACCGCCTCTACCACCTCTACGACAACCCGGCCGAGGTCTTCCAACAGCCCTACGCCTCGATCGTCGAAGGCCTCTACGACGGCAGCCACAGGGAGCAGGACATCCTCTCGGCCCTGCCGGGCAGCCCCGCCGCGCTCCTGACGCCGCAGTACATCGCGCGCCTTCAGCATCCCTCGGGCGCCTTGCTGAACGCCATGAAGCAGAACGACGTCTCGTGCGACTGGCACCCGAACGTACCGGCCCAGATCTACGCCGCCGACGGGGACAAGGACGTCGCCTTCGCCAACGCGCAGCAGTGCCAGGCGCAGCTGGCCGCGCACGGCGTCCAGGTCAAGCTGGTGGACGTCGGCGACGTGGATCACAACACGTCGGCCGAACTGGCCACCCCGCAGGTCTTGGCGTTCTTCAGCGGCATCGAGCACTGAGACTCCGGGCTCGCGGCGCGGCCATCGCCGGGTCCGCATGAGAAGGTAAAGGTGTGGCTACCCGCATGAAGATCGCGATCCTCGACGACTACCAGGGCGTGGCCCTGAGCCTGGCCGACTGGGCGTCGCTGGACGCCGAGACCACGGTGTTCACCGAACCGTTGGCCGGCTCCGGCTCCGACTCCGACTCCGGCGCCGACTCCGGCGCCGTGGTCCGGGCGCTGGCGGGCTTCGACGTCATCGTCGCCATGCGCGAGCGCACCCGCTTCCCGGCGGAGGTCCTGGAACAGCTCGGCGACCTGCGTCTGCTGGTCAGCACCGGTCCGCGCAACGCCGCCATCGACCTGGCCGCCGCCCAGCGCCTGGGCATCACGGTCTGCGGCACGGGCTACTCGGCGGCCCCGACCGTGGAGCTCACCTGGGCCCTGATCCTGGCCGCGGCCCGGAACCTGCCCGAGGAGGCGGCCTCGGTCCGGGCCGGCGGCTGGCAGCTCACCCTCGGCGCCGGTCTGCACGGCAAGACCCTCGGCCTGCTGGGCCTGGGCCGCATCGGCTCCACGGTCGCCCGCATCGGCCAGGCCTTCGGCATGACGACCATCGCCTGGAGCCAGAACCTGACCGCCGAGAAGGCCGCCGAGCAAGGCGTCCGGGCCGTGACGAAGGAAGAACTGTTCGCCGACAGCGACGTCCTGAGCATCCACCTCGTCCTCAGCCGGCGCAGCCGAGGCCTGGTCGGCGCCCCCGAACTGGCCGCGATGAAGAACACCGCGATCCTGGTCAACACCTCCCGCGGCCCCATCATCGACGAGCCGGCCCTGATCGAAGCCCTGCGCGAGAACCGCATCGGCAAAGCCGCGCTCGACGTCTACGACACCGAACCCCTCCCCGCCGACCACCCGCTCAGGGCCCTGCCGAACGCTCTGCTCACCCCCCACATCGGGTACGTGGCCCGCGAGCTCTACGAGACGTTCTACGGGGACGCTGTGGAGGACATCGCCGCGTTCCAGGCGGGGAGCCCCATCCGCGTGATGGCGGCGGCCTGAGCCGGGGTCGGCCCGAACTGGGGCCAGCCTCGGTCTCTGTGATGCGGAGTCGTACTCGCTCGGTCCGCTACACCCGCCGCAGGTGAACCAGTGTGCTGGCGTAATCCCCGGCCGGCAGGTCCAGCGCGAGCCCGGTTCGGGCCACCGCCCCGCTGAGCCGCGCATCGCGGTCGATGTCGTGGTACTCGGCGGCGGGGTCGAGCGCCGTCAACCGGGCCACCGGACGCCGCTGTCCGAATCCCGTCTCCACCCGCCAGGCGATGATGACGTGCTCATCGCCATCGGCCGACGCGTAGTGCACCGCCGCCGTGCAGCCGTCCGTCGCGGGCCGATACAGCACACCGTGCTGCACAACGGGACGAATCCGCTTGTAGACGGCGATGAGTTCGGCAGCCTCGGCAAGCTCCTCCGGCGTCCACTCGGTCAGCTTCCCGCCGAGGCCGAACGCGCCGGCCATGGAGACGTGGAAGCGGAACCGCAGCGGCGTGGAGCGGCCGGTCGCGATGTTCGGGCTGTCGGTGACCCAGGCGGCCATGACCTCGGGTGGGAAGAACATGCCGAAGCCGTGCTGGATCGCCAGCCGGTCCACCGGGTCGGTGTTGTCCGAGGTCCAGACCTGGTCGGTGCGGGCCAGGATGCCGGCGTCGGCCCGGCCGCCGCCGCCGGCGCAGGCCTCGATCCGCAGTCGCGGGTGGTCGGCGCGGAGTTGGTCCATGATTCGGTAGACCGCCCGGGTGTGGTCGATCCACAGCCGGTCCGGGTCGGGGTGGCCGGGCCGGCCGGCGTCGGTGACGGCCCGGTTGGCGTCCCATTTCAGGAAGTCGATGCCGTGTTCGCGGACCAGCTGGTCCAGCCACCGGTGGGCCCAGCGCGCCACGTCCTCGCGGCCGTAGTCGAGCATCAGCTGGTGCCGTAGCTCGGTGGGGTCGCGGTTCGGGGTGTGCACCACCCAGTCGGGGTGTTCGCGGTACAGGTCGCTGTCGGCGTTGACCATCTCCGGTTCGACCCAGAGCCCGAAGCGCATGCCGAGCTGGTGCACCTTCTGCACGAGCGGCCCGAGTCCCCGCGGGAACGCCCCCGGGTAGGGGCGCCAGTCGCCGAGCCCGGCGGTGTCGTCGCGGCGCCCGCCGAACCAGCCGTCGTCGAGCACGAACAGTTCGACGCCGAGCCGGGCCGCGGCCTCGGCCAGGCGCAGCTGTCCGGCCTCGTCCACGGTGAAGCCGGTCGCCTCCCAGGAGTTGTAGACGACCGGCCGGTCTTCCTGCGGCGTCGGTATGACATGCCGGCGCAGGTAGTCGTGCCAGGCCCGGGACGCGCCACCGAACCCGTCGCCGGTGTGCAGCCCGGCGAAGACCGGCGTGTCGAAGGTCTGACCCGGTCCCAGGGTCCAGCTGAGCCCTTCGTGCCCGAGGCCGCCGGTCCAGGTGAGGCGGTCGGCCGGGTCCCGGTGCAGCGTGATCCGCCAGCTTCCGCTCCAGGCCAGCGCCGTGCTCCAGACCGGGCCGCGGTCCTCCTCGGCGGTGCCGTCGTCGATGGCCAGCCACGGGTTCGCGTGGTGGCTGGTCAGTCCGCGGCGGCTGGTGAAACCGGTCTCGGCGACCGGGACCTGTGAGCGGCGCAGCTGGAACTCGTGGTTCCAGCCGCCGACCAGGTGGCTCATCCGGTAGTCGGTGAGCAGCGGGACGCTCCACGCGGCCGAGTCCGCGCGGCCCACGGTGATCGGTTCCTGGCCGTCGTTGGCGAGTACCGTCCAGCGTTCGATGACGTCGGTGTCAGGGCGCACCCGATAGTGCAGTTCCGCACGCAGCGGATACCGGCGGTCCCGCAAGCGGATCACCAGGTGCCCGCCGTCGATCTCGTGGCCGGCGCCGGCCCACTGCGCGCCGCGGGTGCCGTCGGCGAATCTGATCTGCAGGCCCGCCGGGCCGAACCGGGCGCCGGTCTCGATGCCGAGCTCGTCGGCCGCGCCGTCGCCGTCGAAGCTGCTGGCGATCGTGGGCGCCGCGACGGCCTCGGCGGCAGCGACGGCTTCAGTGGCTTCGTGCGAGCCCCATGCGACGTGCCGGGGACTGCCGTCGGGATCCTCACGGAGCAGGTAGCGCGAGGCGGGTGTGGTCAGCAGCCAGAGACGGCGTGCGGGGTCGTAGACGACGGATGGCGGGAGAGCACGCACAGGTCAACCTCACCGAAGACGATCAAAGGCGGGGGGAGCCGCAAGGCGCGAGCGTAGGGCGGCGGCCGGAACGAAATCAATACTTGACGAAAGAAATTATTAAGCCTACGTTTCCGCCATGCCGCTGAACCCCAGATCACCCAGGCCGCTGGCTGCCACCCCGGCCGCGACCGCCGTGCTGGCCATGGTCCTGACCGAGGGCCCGCTCAGCCGGGTCGATCTGGCCCGGCGGCTGGGCATCTCCTCGGCCGCCGTCACCAAGGCCGCCCGGCCTTTCCTGGACGACGGCTACCTGCACGAACTGGACTCCGAACGGACGGCGCCGGGCGCCGGCCGCCCGGTGAGCCCGCTGGCGATCACCCCGGACCGGGAGTTCGTCGTCGGGATGAAGGCGACCGCCGACGAGGTGATCGGCGTGGTCTGCGATCTCAAAGCCCGGATCCGGGCCTCGGCGCACCGGTCGCTGCCGGACTGCGATCCGGCCACGGTCGTGACCACGCTCGCGGCCCTGGTCGACGAACTGTTGGACGCCGATCCCGGCATGCGGGCCAAGACCCGCCTGATGGGGCTGGCGGTGTCCGGCGACGTGGACCGGGCCGGCGGCCTGGTCCGGTTGTCCCCGCTGCTCGGCTGGGAGCGGGTCGACCTGGCCGGTCCGGTCGGGGCGGCGACCGGTCTGGCCGTGGTGGTCGAGAACGATGTCAAAGCCCTCACGGTCGCCGAGCACTGGTTCGGCGAGGGCGTCGGCACCGACGACTTCACGCTGGTCACCGTCGGCGCCGGCATCGGCTGCGGCATCGTCACCGGCGGCCGGTTGCTCTCCGGCGCGTACGGGGTGGCCGGCGAGGTCGGCCACGTGTGTGTCGACGCGTCCGGACCGGTGTGCCACTGCGGGGCCCGGGGCTGCGTGGAGGCGTTCGCCGCCACCGAGGCGATCCTCGGCCGGGCCCGGGAGGTCACCGGGCGCGACGACCTCACCCTGAGCCAGGCCGCCGAGCTCGCGCGGTCCGGATCGGCCCCGGTGCGGGCCCTGTTCTCCGAGGCCGGGACCGCGATCGGGCTCGGCATCACCGCCATCGTCAACCTGGTCGGCCCGGAGCGGATCGTCGTCTCCGGCGAGGGTCTGGACTCCCACGACCTGTTCGAGACCGAGATCCGTCAGGCCTACGCCACCCACGCCTTCGGCGCGGCGGCCCGCTGTCCGCTCACCATCAGGCCACTGCCGTTCGAGGAATGGGCCCGCGGGGCCGCCGCGGTCGGCATCCAGACCCTGTTCGCCCCGGCTCGCCGATAGCTGCACACGCACCACGGATACCTGCTCGCGCGCGAGCAGGCGATCTCGCCATCCCCCATTCCGTATTCAGGAGGACGACATGTCCCGTGAATCACGTATCACCCCGATATCCGGTGACGGACCAGGGCCCGTCACCGACCGCCGCACCCTGCTGCGGGCCTCGCTCGGCGGCGCCGGTCTGCTGCTCGCCGCCCCGGCCCTGGCCGCCTGCGGCAAGAGCAGCGCCTCGTCCTCCGGAAGCGGCGGCGGGGGCAACCAGGTGAAGATCAAGAGCTGAAGGTCAAGGTCAAGGTCAAGGGCTGTGGTGAAGGGCCGGGCCTCCGGCGGGCCTCGGCAACCTCAGGGAAACTTGCGCGGTTCCCTCGGGTGGCTGATCTAGTCTCAGCGGCGGCGGTTTGTGAGGTGGCTACGGTCCGTTCCCCTCGGTCGCGTCGTCAGCCCGGGGGGTACAGCACCGGTGTCCGGGGGTAAAGTCCGCGCGCTGCGGTTGGGCGTGTGAGCTGCGGTTTTGTTCAGCGCGAACTTGACCCCCGGCCACCGGCACTGTAGGCGAAGCCCTGCCGACGCGACCGAGGGGAACGAACCGAAAACCGGCCGGAGAAATACAAAACGCAGGGAACGAGGACACCGGTTGGTTGATGCCGCTGCCGGTGAGTGCGTGGCGGCGGGTCGGTGGTCGGTTGGTCGGGAACATGCCCGGGTGCGGTGTGCGGTGTGAGGCCTATCTGTCATCCGGCGGCAGTCATCTTGGTGGTCAGGTCTGTCTGTCATCCGGCGGCGGCGATCTTGGCGGCTAGGCGAGCCCGCGCCCACACCTGTGCCCGCACCCGCCAGCCCAGAATGCGCACCTCGGGACTGCCGCGCCGCCGTTACCTTGACCGGCGGCCGAATTCGGCGAGTCGCCGGTACCGAACCACTGGGTTTTGCCATTCTTCCGGTCGGTTTTCGGTTCGTTCCCCTCGGTCGCGTCGGCAGGGCTTCGCCTACAGTGCCGGTGGCCGGGGGTCAAGTTCGCGCCGTACGAAACCGCCGCCTACCTGCACAACCGCCGCGCGCGGACTTTACCCCCGGACACCGGTGCTGTACCCATCGGGCTGACGACGCGACCGTGGGGAACGGACCGCACCACCTCTGGGACCGCCGCCGCTGAGACTCACCCAGGCACCCGAGGGAACCGCGCTAGTTTCCCTGAGGTTGCCGAGGCCCGCCGGAGGCCCGGCCCTTCACCACAGCTCTTGATCTTGCTGTTGATCTGGTCTTTGATCTGGCTCTTGCCCTTGCTCCGACTTGCCGGAGTTGAAGAGGCCTGAGGTGCGGCGGGATTGTGAACACGGGAACCGGCAGCCGACAAACATTCCCACCACCCCGAACCCCGAACCGGCACAACTATGACCGAAGGCCGTAAAAATCGCCTTTCAACCCATAACCCAACCGCAACTCGCCCCGCAAACTCCAGCCCCCCAAAGGTCCGTGCGCTGCGGCGACCGCGCCGCCTCGCCAGACCAGCCACCAATCCGCGCGCGCTCTAACCCGCCCTAACACGCTCTAACCCCAACCATTGACGCGCCTCCCGCCATCTCTTATCGTGTGCGCCGTTCATCTACATAGCTGTGATTCAGATATGTGAATCAGGCCCGGAGAGGGAGTTTCGCTATGCACAGATGGCTCCACCCACAGAACAAGCCGACCGCCCCCGCCCCCACTCGCCTCCGCCGCCCGGCTGTGGCGGTGGCAGTCGGGGCACTCGGCGCGGCGCTGACCCTCACCGGGGCAACCGCAACCGCAACCGCAACCGCAACCGCAACCGCAACCGCAACCGCAGCCCCGGCCCTGGCAGCGACACCGGCACCGGCACCGGCGCCGGCAGCATCGGCCGCGACCACCACCGGCCCAGTGACCGGCTACCAGGGCCTGTGCCTGGACGACCGTAGCGCGGTCACCACCAACCTCAATCCCGTGCAGGTCTACACCTGCAACGGCACCAGCGCACAGCAATGGAGCGTGGACAGCGGCGCCGACACGGTGCAGGTGCTCGGCAAGTGCCTGGACGTGAACTCCGCCGGCACCGCCAACGGCACGACCGTCGACCTCTACGACTGCAACGGCACCGGTGCGCAGCAGTGGGCCCCGCAGTCCGACGGCGAGCTGCTGAACCCGAACTCCGGCAAGTGCCTGGACGACACCGGTTCGGGCGACTCCGGCACCCAGGTGCAGATCTGGTCCTGCACCGATGCCGCGAACCAGCAGTGGACCTTGCCCACCGGCGGCGGCAGCGGTGGCGGCGGGCTGAACACCTCGGTGGCTCCCGGCGGCAACTTCGACTTGTCAGTGTGGGAGTTGCAGGAGCCGACCGGCTCGCCGGGCTCGCCGACCACGATCCTGCCGGCCCAGCTCGAAGGCGCGAACGGCTATCAGGACTCGTACTTCTACACCGATTCCGGTGACGGCGCGATGACGTTCTGGGACCCGGAGAACGGCGTCACCACCCCGAACTCCAACTACTCGCGCTCGGAACTGCGGGAGATGAACTCCGACGGCTCGGCGGCGAACTGGTTCGCGGCCGGCACCACCAACAGCCTCAGTGCCACGCTGAAGGTGACGCAGGTCCCTGACCACGTCTGCGTCGGCCAGATCCATCTCGGCTCCGGCGGTTCGACCAAGCCGCTGCTGGAGCTGTTCTACTACGCCAACGGCGACCTCAAGATGGCCATCGAGCAGACCCCGGCCGGCGGCAACGAAGTCCTCACCGACGTCGGCAACGTGCCGGTGGGCACGCAGTGGAGCTACGTGATCGGCCTGAGCGGCAGCACCATCAGCCTGAGCCTCAATGGCGGCGCCGCCCAGACCTGGACCGCGTCCTCGACCTTCGACGGCTACGGCATGTACTTCAAGGCCGGTGACTACGACCAGAGCTCCGGCAGCGACTCCAGCGTCGGCGCCAAGGTCGGCTTCTACGCACTGTCCATCAACCACGGCTGATTCCGGGGCCGAATCTGCTCGGCGTGTGAAGGCTGCATCATGCCTTCACACGCCGATTCAGTTCAGGCGGCGTAACACTTCTGAAAATCCTCTGATTTTCCCCCGGCATGCTCACCCCCACGGGGACCCGAGCCACACGGAGCATCCGGAGGACAGCAGCGTGACCGAAACGACCATGGTCGACGGCGACGTCTACGACCACCTCGTGATCGGAGCCGGTCCCGCCGGTCTCCAACTCGCCAGGCACCTGCAAGAGTCGGGCAGCCGGTACACGGTACTGGAGGCCGGGGACGCCCCCGGGACGTTCTTCGCGACCTTCCCGCGGCACCGCACCCTGATCTCCATCAACAAGCCCCACACCGGCACCGACGACCCCGAGCTCAACCTCCGGATGGACTGGAACTCGATCCTGTCCGACGACCCGAAGTTGCTCTTCACCCGCTACACCGAGCGCTACTTCCCGTCGGCGGACGTGCTGCGCCAGTACCTCGCCGACTTCGCCGCCGCCTCCGACTTGAGCGTCCACTACGACACCCGCGTCGTGCGTATCGAGCGGCCCGAGGCCGACGGTCCGTTCCTCGTCACGGCCCAGGACGGCAGCGTCCGGCGCGCCGCGGTCGTCATCGTCGCCACCGGCGTGTCAAAGCCCTACATCCCGCCGACCCCCGGCATCGAGCACGCCGAGCAGTACGTGAGCATGCCCACCGACCCGGCGGACTTCACCGACCAGCGGGTCCTGATCCTCGGCAAGGGCAACTCGGCCTTCGAGACCGCGGACAACCTGATCGAGAAGGCCGCGGTGATCCACGTCGCGGGCCCCGACGGGGTGAAGCTGGCCTGGAAGACGCACTACGTCGGGCACCTGCGGGCCGTCAACAACAACTTCCTGGACACCTACCAACTCAAGTCGCAGAACGGGATCCTGGACGGCGAGGTGCTGGACATCACCCCGCAGCCCGGCGGCGGGTTCCTCGTGCGGTTCTCCTTCGCGCGCGCCGACGAGGTGGTCAAGGAGCTGTACTACGACCGGATCCTGTGCTGCACCGGATTCCGCCTGGACACCGAACCGTTCTTCGGGGACTGCGTGCCCGCGCTGACCATCAAGGACCGCTTCGCCGAGCTGACCCCGGCCTTCGAATCGGTCAACGTGCCCGGCCTGTACTTCGCCGGAACGCTGATGCAGCAGCGCGAATTCAAGAAGGCGACCACGGGCTTCATCCACGGCTTCCGCTACACCGTCAGGGCCCTGAGCCGGATCCTCGCGCAGCGCGGAGCGGACCACGTGGCCTGGCCACAGCGGAATGTGGAAGCGACGCCGGAAGCGCTGGCCGCGGCCGTGATCGAGCGCGTCAACCGCAGCTCGGCGCTGTGGCAGCAGTTCAGCGTCATGGCCGACGTCATCCTGCTCGCGGCGGGCGACCAGGCGCGGTACTTCGAAGAGGTCCCGGTCGGCTACGCGCTCGACGGCGGCCTCGCGACCGATTCCGACGACCCGCTCATCGTCGTGACCCTGGAGTACGGGCCCGACCACGACAAGGTCGACCGCTTCGACGTGACGGTCCGGCGCACCGCGCAGGACGACCCGGAGACAGCCCACGACGCGGCATATCTGCACCCTGTCGTGCGCGTCTATCGGGACGGCGAGGTCCTGGCCGAGCACCACCTGGCCGAGAACCTGGAGAACCACTGGGACGGCGAAGCCTCGCACCGCGCGCCGCTCGTGGCCTTCTTCGAGAAGGCGGCGACGCTGTGAGCGTCACCGCCAGCGAAGCCAACGGGGTCGCCGCCCGACTCGAGTCCGGCCCCGAATCCGGCCCCGATGCCGGCTCCGAAGCCGCCCGGCCTGACCCCGCCAGGCCCGACCCCGCCGACCTCGCGATCGACCTCGACTCCCTGTTCACCGTCGACGAGTTCGAGGCCGTGGCCCAGCGCAAACTCGACCCGGTCTACTACGACTACATAGCCGGCGGCTCCCGCGACGAGGTCACCGTCCGCGCCAACCTCGACGGCTTCGGCCGACTCAGCCTGCTGCCACGCGTCCTGCGCGGCAGCGCGCAGCGCGATCTGGCCGTCACCCTGTTCGGCGCGCGCTCCTCGATGCCGATCCTGATCTCGCCCACCGCGTTCCACCGCCTGGTCTGCACCGAGGGCGAGCTCGCCACGGCCCGCGCCGCCGCCCGCGCGGACACCATCATGATCGCGAGCATGGCGAGCACGGTCGCGGTCGGGGAGGTAGCGGCTGCGGCGCGGGCCGCCGCCCCGGCGGACCACGAGCCCACGCTCTGGTTCCAGCTGTATCTGCAGCCTGACTTGGACGACACCACCGCGCTGATCGCCCGCGCGACCAAGGCGGGCTGCAAGGCGCTGGTGGTCACCGTCGACTCGCCGGTCCTCGGTGCCAACGAACGCAACCACCGCAACCGCTTCCACGACCTGCCGCCCGGAATGGCCTGCGAGAACCTGCGAAACCTGCGCGGCGACGAGCCGGGCAACGTCCGGCAGATCGCCATGTCGCCCGAGCTGTCCTGGGACCACATCGACTGGCTGCGCGAGCACACGGAACTGCCGGTCCTGCTCAAGGGCGTCCTGCATCCCGAGGACGCGCGGATCGCGGTCGACCACGGTGTCAGCGGCCTGCTGCTGTCCAACCACGGCGGCCGACAGCTCGACACCGTGCCCGCGACGATCGACCTGCTCCCGGAGTTCGTCGAGGCGGTCGGCGGCCGCGTCCCGCTGCTGTTGGACGGCGGCGTGCGGCGCGGCACCGACGTGGTCAAGGCGCTGGCCCTGGGCGCGGTGGCGGTCGGCGTCGGCCGCCCGATCGTGTGGGGACTGGCCGCCGGTGGCGAGGACGGCGCCACGCGGGTGCTGGAGCTGTTGCGCGACGAGCTGGACCACACGGTTGCGTTGTGCGGCGCGCGCGGCCTGGCCGACCTGACGCCCGATCTGGTGCGGCCGGCCGCCGGGAGTCGGCGGTGAGCGATACGGCCTGGAGTTGGTTCGTGGCCGGGGTGCTGGTGGTGGCGGTGTTGGCGAGCCTGCCCTATTGGCTGCCGGGAGTCGTCGTCGCACTTCGCGTCCGGATATTCGCCCTCGTCAACGGCACCGAGGGCATCCCGGTGCCGGGGAGTCTGGTCGGTACCGAGGACTTCAAGCGCGTCTACGCCGACCCGGCCGCCAACGGCCGCAGCCGGGGCGCCGCCTTGTCGGACTTGTTCTGGTACTGGCTGGCGCCCGGTCCGCAGGTCCATCAGGAGCATCTGGAGCCCGGGCCCCGGTATGACGATGTCGCGCGTACTACGCGGCGTACGATCGCGCGGCTGCGTAAGGACGATTGGGAAGAGCTTGTCGCGCGCTGCGCCGCGCGGGAGTTCGACCGGCTTGACGGGTCGGGGGCCGGTTCCGGTTCCGGTTCTGGTTCCGGTCGCGGATCTGGTTCCAGCTCTAGCTCTAGCTCCAGCTCCAGCGCCAGCGCCGGCGCCAGCCGGGCCCGGGTCGTGCGGCTGCGCGACGCGATGATGCCGCTGTGGGCCGCGGTCTACTACGAGGTCGTGTTCGCCGAGCCGTGCCCACCCCAGGCCCGGGACCTGATCGTCGCCAACGCGAACGACGTCGTCAGTGCCCTGAAATGCACCCGGCTCCGGCACATGGGCCGCCGGGAGCGGCTGACGCGCTACCTCCAGGCGAAGATCGCCGCCGGTGCCGTGCCCTACGGGCTGCCCGCCGCGCTCACCGAGCAGGAGCAGGCCTACTACCTCCAGGGCACGTACTTCAACACGGCCGTGGTGCAGATGTCCGAAGGCATGGCGCATCTGCTGCTGGCGATCGCGGCCCGTCCCGAGCTCCAGCGGCAGCTCCGGGAACACCCGGAGAAGCAGCAGGCTGAGTTGCTGGACCGGGTGATCGACGAGACCTTGCGCGTCTACCCGCTGTTCGGCGTCGCGCACCGGATCACCTCGGCGCAGATCGCGCTCGGCGAGACGGCGATCCCGGCCGGCTCGGTGCTGCTGTTCAACTACGCCGAGTACCACCACGCCGGCGTCCCGGACGCGGCCGAGTTCGACCCGGACCGCTGGCTGCGCGAGCATCTGGAGCAGGTCAACAACATCCCGTTCGGCATCAGCGCGAACCGGCCCTGCCCGGCCCGCGGCATCGCCCCGCTCACCATGCGCGTCGCGGCGGCCGAAATGCTGCGCCGCTATTCGCTGTCCACCTCGGTCGGCCACACCCGCTCGCTGCCGAACCGCGGCCCCTGCCTGCTCACCCCGGTCGCCGCAGACCAGCCGGAGCCACGTCGCCCGGCCGCCCGGTTGGCGTGGCTGCGGGTGCGCGACCGCTGGGAGGACGTGTGGCGCAGCTTGGTCCAGCTGGTGCTCGGCACCTACATGGTCTGGGACGCGCGCCGCCTGCGGCTGTGCCGGAACTACTTCGCCACCCAGGAGGCCGACCAGTGAGCGCCACCGCCCTGGCTCCCCGCTTCTTCATCGCCGTCGTCGTGATCCTGCTCTTCTGCCGCCTGGTCTCCTGGGCGATCGGCCGGGCCGGGCAGCCGCCGGTGGTCGGCGAGATGGTCGCCGGCGTGCTGCTGGGCCCGTCGCTGCTCGGCGCGGTCGCGCCGCGGTTGGAGCACGAGCTGTTCCCCGCGGCCCTCAAACCGGTGCTCTATGTCGCCGGCCAGATCGGGTTGGTCGCGTTCATGTTCCAGGCCGGGCATGAGTTCCGGTCGCATCTGGACCGGCGCATCGCCCGGGCGGCTGCCGTCGTTTCGGGCGCGGGTATCCTCGCGCCGCTGGTGCTCGGCACGCTGCTCGCGTTCGGTGCGCACGGCCGTGTCGGCATCTTCGTCCCCGGGGTCCGGCCCGCGGTGACGGCGTCCTTCGTCGGTGTCGCGCTGGCCATCACCGCGTTCCCGATGCTGGCCCGCATCATCACCGAGCGGGGTCTTGCCGGCACCCGTTACGGATCGCTCGCGCTGGCCAGCGGGGCGATCGACGACGTGGTCGCCTGGTGCCTGCTGGCCGGGGTGCTGGCCATGGCCTCCGGTCGGCCCAAGCCGATCGTCGTCGCCGTCGGCGGGATCGTGTTGTTCGCCCTGCTGGTGTTCTACGCCGCCCGGCCGCTGTTGGCCCGGGTTCTGCGTCCGGGCACGGTGGCGACCGACGGCCAGGTGTTGATCGTGGTCGCGGTGCTGTTCGCCGCCGCCTGGTTCACCGACGAGATCGGGCTCTACTCGGTCTTCGGCGCCTTCTGCGTGGGTCTGGTGATGCCGCGCGGTGTGGCCGCCGAGCGCGCGGTCACCACGGTCAGCACCAGCAACCGCATCATCTTCCTGCCGATGTTCTTCGTCTACTCCGGCCTCAACACCCGCTTCGGGCTGCTGGGGAACCGGTCGCTGCTGGTGTTCTCCGTTCTGGCCGTCGTCGTGGCGGTGGTCGGCAAGTTCGGCGCCTGCTGGCTCGCGGCCCGGGCCGGCGGTCAGGACCGGGCCACGGCGCTGCGCCTGGGCGCCTTGATGAACGCCCGGGGCCTGATGCAGCTGATCGCGCTGAACGTCGGCCTGCAGGCCGGGATCATCAACAGTGAGCTGTTCACCGCGCTGGTCCTGGTGGCCCTGGTCACCACGCTGATGGCGGCCCCGGCGCTCACCCTGCTGGACCGCACCCTGCCGATCCCGGCCGAAGGCGGGGCCGGCGAGCCCGAGGCGGAACTGGCGGTCGCATCCGGATGAAACAGGGAGCTGACATCAATGTATGACATAATACGGTGCCATGGCAGCGCCCGACGCCGCGAAGTCCAGACTGCTCATCGTCGAGGACGACGCCGAGCTCGCCGCGCTGCTCAGCACCCTGATCGAGGGTGAGGGCTACCAGGTGGACACGGCCCACGACGCCCAGCGCGGCCTGCATCTCGGACTGGCCCACGACTACCGGGTCATGGTGATAGACCGGCGGTTGCCCGGGATGGACGGCCTGGATCTGGTGGCGAGCCTGCGGCGGCAGGCGGTCACCGCCCGGGTGCTGATCCTCACGGCCCTCGGCGCGCACGCCGAGCGGGTCCGCGGCCTGGACGGCGGCGCCGACGACTACCTGACCAAGCCCTTCGACCTCGACGAGCTGCTGGCCCGGATCCGCGCGCTGGACCGCCGGTTCGCCGACTCCTCGGATCTGCTGCGGCTCGGCGCGGGCTTCCTGGACCGGCAGGCCCACGACGTCGCCCTGCCGGACGGCACCCGCGTCCCGCTCTCACCCCGCGAATTCGACCTCCTGCACACCCTGGCCGCGCGGCCCCGGGCCATCCACTCCCGCTCCCAGCTGCGCGCCCAGGTGTTCCCGGACACGGCTGCGGAGTCCGTCGTCGACACCTACGTGTACTACCTGCGCCGCAAGCTCGGCCGGCAGATCGTGCGGACCGTCTACGGCCTCGGCTACCGGATAGGCCTGCTGTGAACCTCCGACGGTCCGCACCGCCCGCCCCCGAGCAGCGCCTGCTCACTCGGGCGGCAGCGGCGCTGGCCTGCCGGATCGCCGCCGGCTTCCTGGCCGCCTTGGCCCTGCTCGGGTTCTGCGCCTATCGCGTGGTCCTGGACGAGCAGCGCACCCAAGCCCGCGACCAGCTCACCGCGGCCCTGCGCTTCGGCCATCCGACCGAGGCGACGCCCTGCGTCTGGCTGTTCGAGCTCGACGGGACGACCGTGCTGCACCCGCCGCAGATCCCGGCCGGGTTCCCATGGAAGTCCGCGGTGTCCCAGGCCGCGGACGGGGCACCGGCGATCCAGACCCACGTCACCGTCACCGGAACCGACTACGACGTGATGACCGTCCGGCACGGCGGCACCGTCCGGCAGGCCGTCTTCGACACCTGGTACCAGCAGGCCGACCTGGACCACCTGGTGCGCGCGCTGGTGCTGGTCGGGCTGCTCGGCGTGGCGCTGGCCACGATCGTCGGCGCGCTGCTGGGCCGCCGCTCGATCGCCCCGCTCGGCGACGCGCTGGACCGGCAGCGCCGCTTCGTCGCCGACGCCAGCCACGAACTGCGCACCCCGCTGACCCGGCTGCACACCCGCGCTCAGATGCTGCTGCGCTGGCACCGGGAACACCCGCCGTCCGACGGCGGTTCGGACCGGCTCACCAGCGAACTCACCGCGATGGTCCAATCCGCCGCCGAACTCAACGACGTGGTCGAGGACCTGCTGATGTCGGCCGGGATGCGGACCGATCCGGCGCGCTGTGAGGAGTTCGACCTGGCCACGCTGGCCGCCGAGGTGATCGAGGCCGAGCGGCCTCGGCTCGGCGCCCGGGTGGTGGCCCTGAACACGGTCGGCGAGCTGCTGATGATCCGGGGCGCGCGCTCGCCGGTCCGCCGGATGATCGCGACGCTGATCGACAACGCCGTCAGCCACACCGAGCCCACCGGCCGGATCGAGCTCTCGGTGCGGCAGGCCGGCCGGGGCATCGTCGAACTCGAAGTCACCGACGACGGCACCGGCTTCGATCCGGCCGACCGCGAGCGCATCTTCGAGCGGTTCGCGCAAAGCGGCAGCCCCGGTCCGCACCACTTCGGCCTCGGTCTGGCGCTGGCCCGCGAGATCGTGGCCGACCACGGCGGCACCATCCGGGCGGTGGGGCGTCCCGGGGCCGGCGCCACGTTCACCGTCCGGTTGCCGGCTACGGCCTGAACGCGGCGCGGGGCTCGCTCGATGCGGGCCCGCTCGGCGCAGGGCTCGCTCGGCGTAGGGCTCGCTCGACGTAGGGCTCGCTCGACGTAGGGCCCGCTTGAACATTCAGGAACCGCCGTCTACCAATCGTGCATGGAGCCGTCGAGCTTGAGCCGGTTGACCGGAAGATAAGCGGGCTCATACGGATGCGCCGCACCGGCCTCGTCGTCGTAGTCGACGCCGAGGCCGGGCTCCTCACCCGGATCGAGGAGACCGTCGGCGAAGCGGTACGCCGGCCGGAACACCTCGTCGGTGGCCGCCGAGTGCTTCATGTACTCCTGGATCCCGAAGTTGGGGATCGCGATCCCGAGGTGTAGCGCGGCGGCCAGGCCGACGGGGGAGACGTCGGTGGGGCCGTGGACCCCGGACTTGATCTGGTAGACGGCCGCGTAGTCGAAGATACGACGCAGGGCCGTGATACCGCCGGCGTGCGTGACCGGGGAGCGTACATAGTCGATCAGCTGCTCCTCGAACAGCTCCCGGTAGTCCCAGATCGTGTTGAACACCTCGCCGATCGCCAGCGGCGTGGTCGTGTGCTCACGGACCCGGCGCAGCATCGCGGTGTTCTCCGCCGGGGTCACGTCCTCCAGCCAGAACAAGTCGTAGGGCTCCAGCTCCTTGCCCAGGCGCGCCGCCTGGATCGGGGTGAGCCGGTGGTGCGCGTCGTGCAGCAGTGGCAGCTCCGGCCCGAACTCGTTTCTGACCGCTTCGAAGACGCGCGGGGCGTGGCGGAGATAAGCCCGGGTGTCCCACTCCTCCTCCACCGGCACCGCCGAGCGCCGCGCGGGCTCGTGGTCGTAGCGGGACGTGGCGCCGGCGGCGTCGCCGACGTGCGCGTTGGAGCTGGACGCGACGCCGTAGACCGAGCTGAGACCGGGGATCCCGGTCTGGATGCGGATCGCGCGATACCCCTGGCCGAGGTGCGCGCGCACCGAATCGAACAGCTCCGGCAGATCCGCGCCGCTGGCATGCCCGTAGGCGAGGCAGCCGCGCCGGCTGCGGCCGCCGAGCAACTGGTACAGCGGCATGCCCGCCAGCTTCGCCTTGATGTCCCACAACGCCGTGTCCACGGCGGCGATCGCGGCCATCGTGATCGGGCCGCGCCGCCAATAAGCACCCCGATACAGGTACTGCCACGTGTCCTCGATCGCGTGCGCGTCCCGACCGATCAGCAGCGGCACGAGGTGGTCGCGCAGGTACGACACCACCGCCAGCTCGCGGCCGTTCACGGTCGCGTCGCCCAAACCGGTCACGCCCGCGCTGGTCGTGATCCGCACCGTGACGAAGTTGCGGCCCGGCGAGCTGACCAGGACCTCGGCCGCGGTGATGGTTATCCGGTCTTTTGCATAGGCCATGTCTTCGGCATAGGTCATATGCCGAATGCTCGCGTCTTCGGCCTGCCGAGCGCTAGCCCCCCAAGCGCCGTCGCGGTATCAGGCCGCGACCACGACGCCGGCGTCCGCCGCCAGCAACTGCCGGATCTCGCGCACCGCCTCGCGCCCGGCGCGGTTGGCGCCGACGGTGCTCGCCGAAGGGCCGTAGCCGACCAGGTGCAGCCGCGGCTCCAGGACGACGCGCGTGCCGTCCATCGTGATGCCGCCGCCGGGCGCGCGCAGCCGCAGCGGTGCCAGATGGTCCAGCGCGGCGCGCCAGCCGGTGCACCACAGGATCACGTCCGCCTCGACGGACCGCGGCTCGCCGGGTGCCGGGGCGTCCCACGCGATCCCGTCCGGCGTGATCCGGTCGAACATCGGAAGCCGGTTCAGCACCCCATCGCGCTGAGCTTCCAGGATCGCGCCGGTGACCGGCAGTCCGGTGGCGCTGACCACGCTCTGCGGCACCAGCCCCGCCCGCACCCGACGGTCCACCGCCGCCACCACCTCGCGCCCGTACTCGCGGGTGAACGGCTCGTCGCGGAACACCGGCGCCCGGCGCGTCACCCACGTCGTCGCCGCCCCGGCCTGAGCGAGCTCGGTGAGCAGCTGGATCGCGGTGATCCCGCCGCCGACCACGACCACCGGCTTGCCGGCGAACTGCTCGGGACCGGGATAGGCCGCGGCGTGCAACTGCCGGCCGCGGAAGGTCTCGCGGCCCGGGTAGTACGGCCAGAACGGCCGGTTCCAGGTGCCGGTCGCGTTGATCACGGCGCGCGCCGCCCACGTCCCGGCGTCGCTGTCGACCAGGAGCCGGTCCTCCGGGCCGTAGCGCACCGCGCTGACCGTCACCGGCCGCCGCACGGCCAGCCCGAACCCCTTCTCGAACTCGGCGAAGTACCGCGGCACGGCGACGGACGCCTGCTCCTGCGGGGCCGGCGGTTCGAAGGCCATCCCGGGCAGGTCGAAGATGCCGTTGACGGTCGCCATCCGCAGCGACGGCCAACGGTGCTGCCACGCCCCGCCGGGTGCCCGGTCGCCGTCGAGGACGACGTAGCCGGCGCCGGGCTCGAAACCGGTGCGTTGCAGGTGGTAGGCGCTCGACAGGCCGGCCTGACCCGCGCCGATCACCACGACGTCCGTCCGGTGCGGGTCGGTCATCCGCGGGTCCGTCATCCGCGTGTCCTCGTTCACGCCGGGTTGAACAATCAACCGGCGCCATTCCTTCCACGCGGCTGCCGGCTGGTCTCCTACGCGATTACCGGCTGGTCTCCCGCGCGATCACCGGCCGCCGTCCAGGATCGCGCAGACCTCGTCGGTGTCGGTCAGGATCGCGTCCCCGGTGAATTCCAGGCCCGCCAGCGAGCGTCCGGCGGCCTCCTTGTGCCCGGCCCCGCAGGCGTCGCGCACGACGATCGGGACGTAGCCGAGGTCGGTGGAGTGCCGGACCGTCGGCTCGATGCCGACCTCCGTGGCGGCGCCGACGATCAGATAGCTGCTCACCCCGCAGTCGCGCAGCACGAAGTCCAGCGGCGTGCCGGCGAACGCGGACATCGTGACCTTGTCGAAGACCGCCTCGTCCGGCCCCGGCTCCAGGCCCTCGACCAGCTGGAAACCGGGCGAGCCGTACGGGATCAGCGGCCGGGTGTCGGCGGCGGCGTCCTTGTGCTGCCAGATCTTCGCCTGCCGCAGCTGGAAGGTGCCGGTCAGCCGGGTCGGCAGGAAGTAGTGCCGCAGGAAGACCGTCCGGACCCGGCGCCGCCGGGCCGCGGCCAGGACCCGTTGGACGTTGGTCAGGACCCGGTCGCCGTCCGGGATCTGCCTGAGTACGCCGACCTGCATGTCGTAGACGATCAGGGCGAGTTTCGCCGGGTCGAGCGCGTCGGCGAGGGATTCGGGGATTTCCAAGTCATTGAAACGGTCCACACCACAGAAGTTACAGGGCCGCCCGCTGCCGGCAGCCCACTGAGTCGACGGGTTCCCGCCCAGGTGGTTCTGCCGGGCCCGGTGGTGCTGAACCGGTGCCCCGGGACGCGCGTTCACCTACCATGAGCCCACCGAACATATTCGGCGCGGACTTCGGTCCTGTGCCGAAGACCACACAGCCAGTCGCATTCTGTTAGCTCAACAAACCAATTCGTGACGATATGATCCGGAAGGATGGATATCGACAACGGGCATCCGCGCGGCGATTCAGGAGGCGGGCACTCCGACGCCCTCCTGGGCACGATCGCGTCGCTGAACACCGGGTTGCTGGTCGACGTCCTGGCCGAGGCCCCGGTGGGCGTGGGCCTGCTCGACACGGAGTTGCGCTGGCTCTACGCCAACCCCGCCTTCCTGTCCACGACGGGCCTGGAGCCCGCACGGATCCTGGGCCGCCCGGTCGCCGCGACGCCGTTCGCCGCTGACCTGCAGACCATCAGCCGGATCCTGGCTGAGGGGAATCCCCGCGAGGCCGCTGATCCCCGCGACGTTCCTGAGCCGCGCGACGTTCCTGAACCCCGCACCGTCGCTGATCGCGCCGATGCTGCTGATCGCGGCGTTGTCGCTGATGCCGCTGATCCCGGTGATGCCGCCGGCCAGGACGACGCCGAGCCGGGAACCGCCACCGCGACCGGCTGGCAGGTGCGCTACCGGCGGTTGGAGACCGAGGGCCGGGCCGCCGGGGTGGTCGTCGTCGTGATGGGCGCCGCCACGCGGCAGCAGCGCCGGCTCGACCAGGCCGGCCGCCGCCTGGCACTGCAACAGGCCGCCGCCGAGCGCATCGGCACCACGCTGGACGTGGACATCACGTGCATCGAACTCGCCGAGCTGGCCGTGCCGGCGCTGGCCGACCTGGCGATCGTCGAGGTGATGACGCACGAGATCGTGGACCGCGCCGTGGACCGCGCCGTCGACCGCGGCGTCGATCACGGCCAGGGCGGCCGGCCCGAGCCGCCCCGGATGCGCCGGGCCGCGCTGGCCTGCCCGCCGGAGCTGCGCCGCCGCCTCGGGGCGCTCGCCCTGCCCGCCGCCTCGATCCGTCCCGGGCCGGACTCGGCGGTCGCGCTGAGCCTGGCCGAGGGCGAAGCGGTCGTCGCGAACCTGGTGTCCGACGCCGAGCTGGCGGACCTGGCGCAGGGCCCTGAGACGCTGGCGGCCTACCGGATCGCCGACGTCGACTCGCTCGTCGCCGTCCCGCTGAACGCGCGCGGCCGGCTCGTCGGCGTGCTGACCCTGGCCCGCGTCCGCGGCACCTTCGACGGGTTCACCGACGACGACAAGGTCCTGATCCAGGACCTGGCCGACCGGGCCGCCGTCAGCGTCGAGAACGCCCGCCAGTACGCCGACTCCCAGAGCGTGACCCTGGAACTGCAACGGGCGCTGCTGGTCGAACCGGGCCGCCCGCACTCCAACCTCGAAGTCGCCGCCCGCTACCTGCCCTCCGGCAACCGCACCCTGGTCGGCGGCGACTGGTACGAGATCGTCCGGCTGCCGTTCGGCCGGACCCTGCTGGTGATGGGCGACGTCATGGGCCACGGTGTCGAGGCCGCGGTCGACATGAGCATCTACCGCTCGGCCATCCGCGACGCCGGCGGCATGGACCTGCCCCCGCACGGCATCCTGCGGCACCTGGACACCCTCATCTCCCAGGACGACACGGCCCGCCCCGCAACGTGCCTGCTCGGCGTCGCCGACC
Source organism: Catenulispora pinistramenti (assembly GCF_018274385.1). Lineage (GTDB taxonomy): Bacteria > Actinomycetota > Actinomycetes > Streptomycetales > Catenulisporaceae > Catenulispora > Catenulispora pinistramenti. Next base: position 71,679 of record NZ_JAAFYZ010000005.1, read on the forward strand.
CCAACCGGGACCGCTGGACCTTCGCCAGCGCCGGCCACCTGCCGCCGGCGCTCTTCGCCCCGGGCCGCCCGACCGAACTGGTCACCGTGCCCACCGGCCCACCCCTGGGCACCGGCATCGGCGGCTACGAACAGACGATCGTCAACCTGCGCCCGGACCAGATCCTGCTGATGTACACCGACGGCCTGGTCGAGCGCCGGGGCGAGGACATCGACGTCTCCCTCGCCCGGCTCGCGGCCCTGCCGCTGGGCGCCACCGGCGGGTTGGAGGATCTGCTCGACGACGCGTTGCACCTGGTCGCACCACCGGCCATCGAGGACGACATCGCGATTCTCGCCGCGCGGGCCACACCGCGCTGACGGCGTGGGCCGGCGCTGCGTGCGCTGTTTGTGATTGCGGTGATGGCTGCGGTGATGGCCGCGGCGCGCGTCTGTGCTGCCGACCCCTATGTCTGCGCGTGTCTGCACGGCTGACCTGTCTGCACGGCTGACCTCTAGTCGCCTTCTTCGGCATCCGGCTCTGTGGCCGGTACCTGCGTCTGCGCGCGTTCCCGAGCCAACTCGTTGTCGAACTCCAACCCGATCAGGATCGCCAGGTTCGACAACCACAGCCACACCAGGAACACGACCACGCCGGCCACGGTGCCGTAGGTCTTGTTGTAGGAGGCGAAGTTGGCGACGTAGGTCGCGAACCCGGCCGACAGGACCAGCCACAGCACCACCGCCAGCGCGCTGCCCGGCGAGATCCAGCGGAAGCGGCCGCGGTGCGCGTCCGGCGCGGCCCAGAACAGCAGCACGATCATCGCGCCTATGAGCAGCGCCAGCACCGGCCACTTCGCGATCGACCACACGGTCACCGCGGTTTGGCCCAGGCCCAGGAGCTTGGCCGTCGCCTCGGCCAGCGGCCCGGTGAAGACCACGATCACCGCGCTGATCAGCGAGGTCACCATCATCAGCAGCGTGAGCCCGATCCGCAGCGGCGTGGTCTTCCACATCGGCCGCTTCTCCCGGACCCCGTAGACCACGTTCGACGCCCGGATGAACGCCCCCACGTAGCCGGACGCCGACCACAGCGCGCCGCCCACACCCGCGATCGCCAGCGTCCCGCCGGTGCTCCGGCTGGCCCGCACCTGCGTGATGGCGGTGTGCAGCACGCTGCGTACCGATCCCGGCGCGAGCTTCTGCACGTTGTCCAGCACCGAGTTCAGGGCGGAGGTGCCTATCAGCCCGAGCACGGATATCGCCAGCAGCAGCGTCGGGAACACCGCCAGGAAGCCGTAGTACGTCAGCGCCGCGGCCCGGTCCAGCAACTCATCAGCCGGCAACTTGCGCGCGATGTGCTGGACCATCGCGAACCACTCCCGCACCGAGCGGCGCGGGCCCGGTTCGGCCCGCTGTCTCGGGACGGCCGCGGGCTTCGTGCTCACCTTCGCGACGGCCGCCGGTTTCGCGCTCACCCTCGCGACCTCAGTGGATTTCGCAGCCGTCTTTGCAACCGTCTTCGCCGACGACTTCGCCGACGACTTCGCCGACGACTTCGCCGACGACTTCGAAGCCTCTTCAGGCTTCGCAGCCGCCTTCGCGGCGTTGGCTGCGGCGATGCGTCGGCTGACGCGGCCCTCGCTTTTCCGTATCACCCACAGCTTCTATCCGTTTCCGCGAAGGTGACGCAAGCCGGGGGAGCGGGTGATGCAAAATGCTGATATATGTTCTAGTCCGGCATGGCGATCAGCGGGGCCAAGCGCCGCACCGCTTCGTCGATGTCGGGGACGGACGGCGCGGCGATGTAACTGAACCGGACGTGCACCGTGCTGTCGCCGCTCGGGTAGTACCGCGAGCCGGGGGTGACCATGACGCCGCAGGCCAGCGCGGCCGCGGCGAACTGCTCGTCGTCCAGGTGGCTCGGCAACTCGGCCCACAAGTGGTAGCCGCCGCGCGGCCTGAGCGCGAGGGCCGCGGCGCCGAGCGTCGCCTCCACCGCCGCTACCGTCACCTCGCGGCGGTCGCGCAGGGCCGCGGCGAGGGTGCGCAGCGAACGCTTCCAACTCGCCGCGGTCACCACCTCCAACGCCGTCATCTGAAGCGGGGCGGGCACGAACATCGAGTCGATGATGTGCGCCGACCGCAGCCGCGCCAGCACCGGCCCCCGGGCGGCCAGCGCGCCGACGCGCAGGTTCGGGGACGTCGGCTTCGTCAGGGATCTGATGTGGACCACCACGCCGTCCGGATCCTCGGCGATCATCGGCGGCGCCGGGGCCGGCCCGTCGGCGTGGACCAGGTGCCGGGCGAAGTCGTCCTCGATCACGAACGCCTCGTGCCGCCGCACGATCGCCCTGATCTCCCGCTGCCGCGCCACCGGCATGCAGGCCCCGGTCGGGTTCTGGAACAGCGGCTGCACCACCGCCAGGCGCGCGTGGGTACGCTCGAAGGCCTGCTCCAGCAGATCCGGCCGCATCCCTTCCCGGTCCAGCGGCACCGGCACCGCCCGCAGCCCGGCGGCCAGCGCGGCGGCGATCACCCCCGGATATGTCGGCACCTCGATCAGCACCGGATCGCCGGGCTGCGCCAGCGCCCGCAGCGCGGTGGCCAGAGCACTCTGCCCCGCCCCGCAGATCAGCACATCGTGCCGCCCCAACCCGCCGCCGATGTCGGCGGCGAACCAGTCCCGCAACTCCGGCACCCCACCGGCCGGCGGCCGATCCCAGGCCTGCGGCCGCCTCGCCGCCCGGGAGAGCGCGGCGGTCAGGGCGGTGAGCGGCTGCAAATCAGGGTGCAGATAGCCGCCGTTGAGATCGACGGCATCCGGCCCGGCCGGGGTCAGCATCCCCGCGATCGCCTGCGCCCGGAACCCGCGCGGCGTCCCACTCCCGGAGCTGTCCTGCCCGCTGAGCTCCAGGGTCGCGGCCTGCCACGAGGTGTCCGCCGCCGGCGCCACCGCGCGGGTCTGGGTGCGGAACGTCCCGGCGCCCGGCCGCGAGCTGATCAGGCCGCGCTGAGTGAGCAGGGCCAAGGCTTGGGAGACCGTGGTTCCGCTGGCTGAGAACCGCTTCACGAGCTCCCGGTGGGTCGCGATCCGTGTGCCGACGGGCAGTGGCGCTATCTCTCGGGACAGGACCTCCGCGACCTCGCGCCAGTTGCTATCCTCGTTCATGAATAATGAGAGTAGCGCTATCGCCACCGCCCGGATATCGCCACTGTCGAGAACCCGCCCGAACACCGACGGCACGCTGTTCGCCGCGCTCGGAGTCCTCAGCTTCTCGTTCACCTTCCCGGCCACCGAATGGGCTCTGAAGGGCTTCGGGCCTTGGAGCGCCACCGGAATTCGGGGTTCGGTGGCCGCCCTGATCGCCGTAGTCGCCTTGGCACTCACCCGGGCTCCTCGTCCGGCGCGCTGCGACTGGCCCGCACTCGCGACAGTGGCGGTCGGCTGCGCCATCGGCTTCCCGCTACTCACCACGTTCGCCTTACAGACCTCGACGACAGCCCACTCGGCGGTCGTCATCGGCCTGCTCCCAATGGCCACGGCAACGCTCGCCGCACTGCGCACCAAACGGCATCCGTCGAGAGCGTTCTGGGCGGCGGCGGGCACCGGGGCGGTCACCGTCATCGCTTTCACACTCAGCCAGAACCGTGGCCGCCCGACCATCGCAGACCTCTACCTCTTCGGCGGCCTGGTGCTGTGCGCCGCGGGCTATGCCGAAGGCGGCCGACTGTCCGCACGGGTGCCCGGCTGGCAGGTCATCGCCTGGGGAGTGGTACTCGCCGCGCCGGTGAACGTGGCCGTGTGCACCATCGCGATGCCGAACGAGCCGATCCACCTCTGGGCCAAGGCCCTCACCGGCCTGGCCTACATCGCGCTGGTCTCCCAGTTCGCCGGATTCGTGGCCTGGTATCGGGGAATGGGCCTGATCGGCGTGGCGCGCGCCAGCCAGCTCCAGCTGGCCCAGCCCTTGGTGACGCTGGTGTGGGCCGTCTTGCTCCTCGGCGAGCACCTCACGCCCGCGGTCCCGGCGACCGCGGTCATCGTGCTCGCTTGCATCGTCGTCACGCAACGGACCCGCGCCGCCTGAACCGGTTGGCCCACGACCACGGGCCCACGACGACCCACTCAGTACCATTCCCCAAGGAACTGGCCCCCGGCATGGCCCTCGCCGACCGCTACCGCCTCGTGGAACGCATCGGCCGGGGCGGCTTCGGCGAGGTGTTCCGCGCCTACGGCGAAAGCCTGTCGCTGCTCGGAGCCGGAGCCGGAGCCGGGTTCGGAGCCGGAGCCGGAGCCGGGCCCGGAGTCGGCATCGGGGGAGTGGCAGTGGCCCCAGCCCCCGACCCCGCAGCCCTGGCCGAACAACGCATCCAGGACGCCGAGCGCCTCCTGAATGGCGGCCGCTACGGGGTTCGGATCTTTTGGCGCGGCTGGAGTTTGCGGGCCGGGTTATGGTTAGTTTGCTGGCTTTAAATGCTTTTTACGGCCTTCGGTCATAGTTGTGCCGGTTCGGGGTTCGGGGCGGCGAGTTGTGTTTGTCGGCTGCCGGTTCCCGCGTTCACAACCCCGCCCCACCTCAGGCCTCTTCAACTCCAGCAAGTCAGAGCAAGGGCAAGATCAAGGTCAACAGCAAGAGCCACAAGCAAGGTCAAGGTCAAGAGCCATGGTGAAGAGCCGGGCCTCCGGCGGGCCTCGGCAACCTCAGGGAAACTAGCGCGGTTCCCTAGGGTGGCTGGGCCAGGGCTCAGCGGCTGCGGTTTGTGGGGTGGTGCGGTCCGTTCCCCACGGTCGCGTCGTCAGCCCGGGGGGTACAGCACCGGTGTCCGGGGGTCAAGTCCGCGCGCGGCGGTTGGACGTGTGAGCTGCGGTTTCGCACAGCGCGAACTTGACCCCCGGCCACCGGCACTGTAGGCGAAGCCCTGCCGACGCGACCGAGGGGAACGAACCGAAAACCAGCCGGAGAAATACAAAACAGGGGGGCGGGTACCGGCGGCTCGGCGAGTTCGGCTGCCGGTCTGGGGGCTGGCGGCGCGGCAGTCGCTCGGGTGCGTATTCTGGGCTGGCGGGTGCGGACCGGCCCGACTGCCGAGATGGACACCGGCCGACAGCGGATTGACCTGGCCGCCAACGCCTATGCTGCGGATAGCAGGGCCTGCCGGGATATGAGCAACTGGCGCTTGGTTGTCGTGGCACAGATGCACCGCACTCGGGCATGTTCTCGACCGACTGATTACCGGCCCGCCGCCACGCCCTCACCGGCAGCGGCATCAACCAACCGGTGTCCACGTTCCCTGTGATTGCTATTCTTCCGGCTGGTTTTCGGTTCGTTCCCCTCGGTCGCGTCGGCAGGGCTTCGCCTACAGTGCCGGTGGCCGGGGGTCAAGTTCGCGCTACCAAAACCGCAGCTCACACGGCAAACCGCAGCGCGCGGACTTTACCCCCGGACACCGGTGCTGTACCCCCCGGGCTGACGACGCGACCGAGGGGAACGGACCGCACCACCTCACAGACCGCAGCCGCTGAGACTAGATCGGCCACCCGAGGGAACCGCGCTAGTTTCCCTGAGGTTGCCGAGGCCCGCCGGAGGCCCGGCCCTTCACCACAGCTCTTGATCTTGACTTTGCTGTTGATCTTGCCCTTGCTCTGCCTTGCTGGAGTTGAAGAGGCCTGAGGTGGGGCGGGGTTGTGAATGCGCGAACCGGCAGCCGACAGACACACCCACCACCCCGAACCCCGAACCGGCACAACTATGACCGAAGGCCGTAAAAAGCTTTACAACCACAACCCAACCGCAACTCGGCCCGCAGCACCAGCCACCAACAGATCCCGCCCGGCGACCGGCACATCGCGAACCACGTCACGAACCACATCGCGAACCACGTCACGAACCACATCGCGAACCACATCGCGAACCACATCGCGAACCACCGAGCAAAGGTTGCCTTATGTGCCACTAGCGCTCTGGAGTGCGCCTACCCTGCTTGCGCGAACCCCGCTAGCGCGACAGTCAGCAAACCGTTGGCGCGCCGAGCCGCGCCAGCGCCAGCGCCAGTGCCAGTGCCAGTGCCAGTGCCAGCGCCAGTGCCAGCGCCAGTGCCAGTGCCAGCGCCAGCGCGCTCAGCTCCCAGTCGAGATCGCCGAAGGCGGCGCGCCGGCGCCAGCCGGGGCCGTCTGCGTCGCTGCGGCGCGGGACAAGGCAGGGCCGGTCGCGAACAAGTCCAGCAGTTCCGGCGGGACGAGCTCGAAGCCAGCGCTCTGATATCCCAGCAGTCCCGGCACGTCGGTGCCGTCCAGCGGGTATTTCGCCCCGGTGTCGGTGATGAGGTAGTCGGTGCCTGAGACGACGCTCGCTGATGGCGGCGCGGGCAGGGAGCGGACGAGCATGCCGGTGTCCGGCGCGACCACGACCCGGTTGGCCACCGTCGCGGTCGCTGAGGGTGGCTGGGGCCCGCCGAGCAGGCGGTCCAGGGTGCTCTGTTGGGTCAGGGCCAGTGTGTACTTGGGCTCTGTCGTGCCGGTGAAGGCCACTGACATACAGGGGGTGCTGCCCGGTCCGGCGGCTGTCATGGTCGGCGGGGTCTCCGGGGACCCGGCCACCGGGGCCGCTGCGGCCAGTCGCGGGGCCGCCGCCAGGTCGCTGATGCCCAGTGGGATCTCCATCGGGGACTGGCCCTGGTAGGCGGCCTTCTCCGCCGGATCGGCGAGGATCAGTGCGGCCTGGGTGGCGGTGATCGGCTCCAGGCCGTCGGCCAGGGCGAGGTAGGTGCTGTCCGGGCCGCTGACGTTGTGGACGGTGTAGAGCCGGCCGATCGTCGAGGCCTGCCCGGCGATCCGGGGTCCGGCGGCGCCCCGGCCGGGAACCGGTGGGGACACCAGGTCCGGTCCGGCCGGGATCGTGTCCACCCAGGCGGCGCTGACCGGGACGGCCGCCACGCTCGTGAGGTTCAGTCCCACCGCCACGGCGGCTGATCCGATCCGGAGCCGCCATTGCTGCCACAGGAGGTACTGGGCGCCGTCGGGGGTCTGGACCAGGACGCCCTTCGTGGCGTCCAGCGTGCTCGCTCCGGTGGCCCCGCCGACTGCGACGGTGACGTTGGGCCGCGGGGTTCCGGAGACGTCGGGCGCGGAGGTGGCGCAGACGAGCCAGGGTACTGACGTCAGGCCGGACGCGGCGGGAAGTGCGTCCGGGGCGTCGGGGATGCCGACTGCCGTGCCGTGCGGCGTGCCCTTGAGCTCCGAGGTCGACGCCGAGGTGATCGTCATCGAGGAGCCGAGCAGGAGCTTGGCCGAGGCGTAGTTGAGTACCGGGTGCAGGACGCCGCCGACGTAGACGTAGCGGGTGGCGGTCTCCTTCTCCTGGACCAGGGTGTTCGCCTTCTGCCACGCGGTGCTCCCGCCGGGCGACAGGAAGCCCATGACGACGGTGCCGGCGATCAGCAGCACGGCGACCATGACCCCGGCGGACAGCCCGACGGACTGGCGGCGCAGGGGCCCGCGCGGGGCCTCGATGTCGCCGGTCGCGACGCCGGACATCAAGCGTCCGACGATGAAGCTGTGGGCCTGCAATTGTTCTCGGCGCGACTGCATCGCTGGCGTCTCCTTCGGCGTTTCGCGGCGGTCAGCCGGCGATCGAGCGGGCCCAGTGCAGCACGCCGATGAAGGTGAGCAGGAGCGGGAGCGCGCCGATCGCCGCCAGGTACTCGCCGAGGTCCGCGGCCCGGCCCCAGTGCGGCAGCATTCTGCGACCCGGTACCGCGCGGGCCAGGACGGCGAACACGAACGCGGCGCCGAAGGCGAGCGCGCAGCCGAGGACCGCCCGGTGTGCCGGCGCGATCGCGGCCATCCGCACGGCGCCGAACAGCGCGATCACGTAAGCGCCGGAAGCCAGCATCGTCAGCCGCTGGCGGATCCCGGTGAACACGCGGGCCCGCAGCAGGAGCAGCGCCGCGATCGTCAGGGCGAAGGTTGCCGGAGCCCAGCCGCCGGCGAGCACCACCGGCGTCAGGCCGGCGGCGCAGATCACTCCCGCCGCGGCCAACAGCGTGCTCTGATACAGGTCCACGAGCGCCGCCGAGTCCAGCGCGCTGCGGCTGGGCACCGGCTCGACGTCGCGGTCCAGATCCTCGCGGTCGACCGGGATCATCGGCAGGTGGAGTCCGGCCAGCCGGAAGGCCGCCAGCGGGATGGACAGCGCGAAGACGACGGCGAGCAGCACGACGAGCGCGCAGGCGTGGGCGATCGGCATCGTCCAGGCGACCGCGAGCAGGCCGGCGATCGTCGCGGCGGTGCCCAGTACCGAGAGCGCGACGAGCGCCGGAACCGCCGCGCGGGCCGCGATCAGCGCCACGAACGCCACCGCCGTCCCGCCCGCCGCCGCGCACAGCAACCGGCTTCCGCCCAGGTCCGCGGCGTAGTGCTGCTGGCTGGGCACCAGGGCGCCGGCGACCGTCGCGTAGAGCACCGAGGTGCCGCTGAACAGCGCGCTCAGCGTGCTCTCGCCCAGTGCCCGCGAGGAGGCGATCGCCGCGATCAGCAGGAGCCCGGCCAGCGCGGCCGAGCTGGCCAGGCGGTCGGTGACCGGGCCGGACAGCAGCAGGGGCAGGACGGCCAGGGCGAGCGCCCCGGCTGCGAAACCGATGAGCACCCGGCCGGTGATCGCCGGGCGCCACGGGTCCGAACGCGCGCGGATCCCGGTGGCGATGCCGTCGATCAGGTCGTCGAAGTCGATCTCGGGCAGGGCGTCCAGGCGCGGCCGCAGATACAGCGTCTCGCCGTCGAGCAGCCCCAGCTCGGTCAGGGTCCGCTCGTCGTCCAGCGGCCCGCCGCCGGCCCGCTGCAGAATCCAGCCGTCGTGGCCGAGCCCGGCGTCGGCGAGTTCTGATCCCAGCAGGCTGAGCACCGTCGGAAGCAGGGCGACCAGCCGGACGTCGGAGGGCAGCGCCAAAGCGGCGCGCCGCTTGTCGGCGACGATTGTCAACCGGCACATGTCGGCTATCGTCTCGCTCATCCGGTCGTTTCTCCCTGTAGTTGACACCTGGCACGGCGCGCCAGCAGCATCGGCGAGTATGTCTGGACCAGATGGCGCGCGCCACCGCCGATCACTGCAGTTGGAAGGGGAGAAGCGGTGAGCACGATCATCCACCGCCGTGTTCCGAGACGGGCAGCGCCCCCGATACCTCAAGGCGAGATGAGCTTGCAGGAGCCGCCGACGGTTCCGGATCCGGCCGGGATGAGCATGGGCTCGGCGCTGACGATGCTGCCGATGGCCGCCGGGTCCGGTGCGATGGCGATGATGTTCCTGCAGCCGGGGGCCAAACCGGTCAACTACCTCAGCGGCGGCCTCATGGGGGTGTCCTCGCTCGGCATGGTGGTCGCGCAGCTCGGGCGCGGCGGCGGGGCGAGCAAGAAGAAGCTGAAGGCCGAGCGGCGCGACTATCTGCGCCACCTCGGGCAGATGCGGCGGCAGGTGCGCAAGAAGATCGGGGCCCAGCGCAGTGCCCTGATCTGGCGGCATCCGGACCCCGAGGGCCTGTGGTCGGTGGCGATGAGTTCGCGGCGCTGGGAGCGGACCACCGGCGACGACGACTTCGCCGAGATCCGGATCGCCACCGGTCTGCAGGCGCTGTCGGCGCGGGTCGTGCCGCCGCAGTCCCGGGTGGTGGAGGACCTGGAGCCGTTGTGCGTCGGAGCCCTGCGCCGCTTCGTCCGGGCCTACAACACGGTCGCGGACGTGCCCATGGCCTTGCACCTGCGCGGATTCGCGCGGGTCAGCCTGTCGGGGTCGCCGGCCGACGTGGACGGGCTGGTCCGCTCCATGCTGCTCCAGCTCGCCGTGTTCCACAGCCCGGACGACGTCCGCATCGCGGTGTGCGCCGGCGGCCCGGCCCGCGAGCGCTGGCGCTGGACGCGGTGGCTGCCGCACGCGCTGCACCCGCAGGAACGCGACGCGGCCGGCCAGGTGCGGATGATGAGCGATTCGCTGACCGAGGTGGAGCGGCTGCTCGGCGGTGAGGACTTCCGGGACCGGCCCGGATTCGAACCGGGTGCGCAGCCCTCGGCGCGCGAGCCGTTCACCGTGATCGTCCTGGACGACGTGACCGTGCCCGCCGATCACCGGGCGATCCAGTACGGGTACCGCAACACCGTGCTGATCGACGTCAGCGGAGCGCTGGGCCGGGTGACCGATCCGGCGACGCTGCGGCTGCGGGCCGGTACCGCGGCCGGTACCGCCGACGGCGCGGGGGCCAAGCCCGTCCGGGACAGCGGCCAGAAGCAGGCCGCCGAGTCCGCGGCCGGGAACGGGTATCAGGCCACTGACGTCGGTGCTCCGGTCCTGTTCACCGTCGTGGCCGACCGGACCGGTCACGACGTCCAGACCGCCATCGGGCGTCCGGACACGGTCAGCCCGGCGCGGGCCGAGGCCACCGCCAAGGTGCTGGCCCCGTACCGGACCTCGGCCGCCTCGGTCTCCGGCGGCCCGGCCGAGGTCGACATCGAACTCACCGGCCTGCTGGGCATCCCGGACGCGGCGGCCCACGATCCCCTGGCCTACTGGCAGCGCAGATCGCCGCGTGCCCGGCTGCGGGTGCCGATCGGCGTGACCGAGGCCGGGGTCCCGGTCGAGCTGGACATCAAGGAGTCGGCGCAAGGCGGCATGGGCCCGCACGGCATGCTGATCGGCGCGACCGGTTCGGGCAAGAGCGAGCTGCTGCGGACCATCGTGCTGTCGATGGCGCTGGCGCACTCTTCGGAGACGTTGAACTTCGTGCTGGTCGACTTCAAGGGCGGCGCGACCTTCCTGGGCCTGGACGAGCTGCCGCACGTCTCGGCGGTCATCACCAACCTGGCCGATGAGCTGCCCCTGGTGAACCGCATGCGCGACGCGCTGCACGGCGAACTGGTGCGGCGTCAGGAACTGCTGCGCTCGGCCGGCAACTACAGCTCGGTCCTGGACTACGAGCGGGCCCGCGCCGCCGGGGCGGACCTGGCACCGCTGCCGTCGCTGTTCCTGATCGTCGACGAGTTCAGCGAGCTGCTGGCGGCCAACCGGGAGTTCCTGGAGCTGTTCGTGGTGATCGGCCGCCTCGGGCGCAGCCTGGGCGTGCACCTGCTGCTGGCCGCGCAACGTCTTGACGAGGGCCGGATCCACCAGGTCGAGGGGCACCTGTCCTACCGCATCGGGTTGCGGACGTTCTCGGTCGCCGAATCCCGGGGCGTGCTGGGCGTCGGCGACGCCTATGAGCTTCCGGCCAGTCCGGGGCACGGATTCCTGCGCTTCGCCACCGACCCGCTGACCCGGTTCCGCGGGGCCTATGTCTCCGCACCCTACGTCCCGGCTGAGTTGGAGCTGGCGCAGGAGATCACCGAGCACTACATCGTGCCCTACGACACGGTCTATGTCGCGCCGCGCGGCCCGGCGGCGGCGCCGGAGCCGCAGGACGGCCAAGGCGAGGAACCAGCGCCCTCCGCGCAGCCGAACCAGGAAACGCTGCTGACGGTCCTGGCCCACCGGATGTCCGGCGCGGGACCGGAGGCGCACCGGATCTGGCTGCCGCCGCTGGGCGTCGCGCCGACCCTGGACGGCCTGTTGCCCGAACGCTGTGCCGCCGGTGCCCTCGGGCATTACGACCCGACCGCGGTGGCCGAGCTGACCGTGCCGGTGGGCATCGTGGACCGGCCGTTCGAGCAGCGCCACGACCCGCTGACGGCGGACCTGTCGGAGGCCAAGGGCCACGTCGCGGTCGTCGGCGGACCGCGCAGCGGCAAGTCGGCCCTTATCCGGACCCTGATCTGCGCGCTGGCCGCCTGCTCGTCCCCGGCGAACGTCCAGTTCTACTGCCTGGACTTCGGCGGCGGCACTCTGGCGTCCTTGGCCGGCCTGCCGCACATGGGCAGTGTCAGCGGCCGTCTGGACGCCGACCGGGTGGCCCGCACCCTCGCGGAGATGTCCGGTCTGATCGCCGCCCGGGAGCGGGTGTTCGCCGAGGCGGGCATCGACTCGATGGCGACCTACCGCAAGCGCCGTGCGAACGGCGACTTCCCCCAGGACCCGTTCGGCGACGTGTTCCTCGTCATCGACGGCTGGTTCACGCTGCACCAGGACTTCGAGCATCTGGAGCCGACGGTCCAGGAGATCGCCGCGCGCGGCCTGTCCTTCGGCATCCACCTGGTCGTGGGGGCGGCCCGCTGGACCGAGGTCCGGCCCTGGCTGCGCGACCTGCTGGGCACCCGCTTCGAACTCCGTCTCGGCGACCCGCAGGAGTCCGAGATCAACGGCCGCGCCGCCGCCGACGTCCCCACCGTCGCCGGGCGGGGCCTGACCGAGGACCGCATGCACTTCCTGACAGCGCTGCCCCGGGCCGACGGCCGCCCGAGCGCCGAGGACGTCGGCGAGGGAACCCGGGCGTTCGTCGAGGGCATCGCGGCGGGCTGGAGCGGCCCGGCGGCGCCGCGGGTCCGGATGCTCCCGGAGATGCTGCCGGCCGCGGCGCTTCCGGCCCCGGACGGCGATCTGCGCTTCGCCCTCGGTCTTGACGAGGCCCTGCTCGAACCGGTCTACCACGACTTCGAGCAGAACCCGCACCTGCTCGTGTTCGGCGACACCGAGACCGGGAAGACCAACACCCTGCGCCTGGTGATCCAGGCCATCGCCGCCCGCTACCGGCCCAAGGAAGCCCGCGTCCTGCTGGCCGACAGCCGCCGCGACCTGTTCGACGCGATCCCGACGGCGCAACAGCTCAGCTACGCGGTCACCGGCGCGAAGCTCGCCGAACTCGTCGCCGAGATCAAGCCGTCGCTGGAGCGCCGGGTGCCGGACGCGGACATCGACCCGGTACGGCTGCGGCAGCGCGACTGGTGGACCGGCCCGCGGCTGTTCGTGGTCGTGGACGACTACGAGCTGATGGTCGGGCCGACGGGCAGCCCGCTGGCGGGGCTGCTGGAGCTGCTGCCGCAGGGTGTTGAGATCGGGCTGCACCTGGTCATCGCGCGCTCCAGCGCGGGCGGGGCGCGGGGGATGACGGACCCGGTGCTCCGGCGGATCTGGGACCTCGGCGCCAGCGGCGTGCTGTTGTCCACCTCGCGGGACGAGGGGACGTTCCTGGGCGAGGCCGTGCCGCGGCGGCTGCCGCCGGGGCGGGCCCAGATCGTCGGACGCAGGCACAAGCCGATCCTGGTGCAGACCGGATTCTGCGCCGAGCCTGAGCGGGAGCTCAGGTGAGGGGAGTGAGGGGTGGCCGAGGTGGGCGGGCCGGCGCCGGCCTGCTGGCCGGCGGAACAGTCCTGACCGCCCTGACCGCCACCCTGATCGGCCCCGGCGCGCCCGGAGCCGCCGCGGCCACGGCACAGAACTGCCAATCCCCGGCGAAGACCGTCATCGCGACCCTGCCCTGGGCCCAGACCCTGCTCGCACCGCAACGCGCCTGGCAGTTCACGACCGGGGCGAACGTCACGGTCGCCGTCATCGACTCCGGTGTCGACGCCGGCGTCCCGCAACTGAAGGGCCACGTCCTGCCCGGCCTGTCCCTGGACACCGCCGACGGCCCGGCGACCGCCGACTGCCTCGGCCACGGCACGATGGTCGCGGGCATCATCGCCGCCCAGCCGGTCTCCGGCATCGGTTTCGCCGGCGTCGCCCCCGGCGCGGTCATCCTCCCGATCCGGGTCTACAGCGACACCGGCACGACCAGCTCCGAGGACATGGCCAAGGCGATCGTCGCCGCCACCGGAGCCGGAGCGAAGGTCATCAACATCTCGGCCGTCGCCCAGGCCTCCAGCCCCGACCTGGCCACGGCGGTCCAGTACGCCCAGGCCCACGACGTCCTGATCGTCGCCTCCGCCGGCAACGACAACCAGCAGGCCGACGAGGTCACCTACCCGGCGGCCTACCCCGGCGTCATCGCCGTCGGCTCGATCACCGCCGCCGGCACCGTCGCCCAGACCTCGGAGACCGGCGGCTTCATCGACCTGGTGGCGCCGGGCGATACGATCCTCAGCCTCGGCATCGGCGGCCCCGGCCACGTCTACGACTCCGGGACGAGCTTCGCAGCCCCCTTCGTCGCCGCCACCGCCGCCCTCGTCCGCTCCTACTACCCGACCCTCACCGCACCGCAAGTGAAAGCCCGCCTGGAGACCACCGCGGACCACCCGGCGAAAACCCTGCCGGACCCCCAGTACGGCTGGGGCGTCATCGACCCCTACCGCGCGGTCACCGCGATCCTCACCCCGGCGGCGGCACCCGTGCCGGGCGCGATCCCCCTGCCCCAGCTGAACGTGCATTCCCCGGCCAGTGCCCGCCACCTGTCCCTGGGATTCGCCGGCGCGGCCGGGGCGCTGGTGGTCCTGGTCCTGACTTGCTCGCGGTTGCTGGCGCGGGGGCGGGAGCGCGGCTGGCGTTAGTACCGCGCGGCGTCATCGCGGCAGATGAAGCCGGTCACGGTCGGCGCCGGCCAGCGAGAAGTGCGGTCCGCGCTCAGCTGCCGGCCGCGGCTTCGTCGAGCGCCAGCCGCAACGCCCGTAGCGCGTGGTGGACGCGGGACTTCACCGTGCCCTCGGGTACGCGCAGGTCGCGGGCGGCCTGCGGGATGGTCCGGTCGAGGATGTAGACGTACATCAGGGCCGTGCGGTGTTCCGGGGACAGCCGGGCCAGTCCTTGGAACACCACTTGCCGGTCCAGGACCAATGCGAGAGCGTCGCCGCCGGGCCCCGACATCCGTTCCAGGGGCTGGTCGTCGCATTCCGGGGGGCGCGCCGCGCGGGCGCGCAGTGAGTCCATCGCGATCCTGCGCGCCACCGTTTGCAGCCACGGACCCAGGGATTCCGGCTCGCCGCGCAGCGACGCGGCGTGCCGCCAGGCCCGCATCATCGTCTCCTGGACCAGGTCCTCCGCCAGTTGCCGGTCCCCGCCCGTCCAGCGCGACAGCAGCCGGAACAGCGGGCCCGAATGGGCACGGTGCAGCCTGCGCATCCATTCCTCGGAAGGGGCGGGGGGCTGGGACGGGATCGGGATCCGGTTCGACGCCGGGCTTGCCGAGTGCGGGGCACCGGTCGGCGGTGCGACGGGGCTGTCGGGCGCCGTCGCCCGCTGACGGGGTATCCGCGGGCGCGGTTGCCGGGCGCCGCTGTGTTCGGCAGTCCCATGGGCCCGCGCCGTCGTGGTCGTCGTAGCTGTCGTGGTCGTCGTAGTCGTCATGGTCGTCATGGCGAATCTCCCGCCTGGCCTCGTCCGTTTCGTCACCTTGAGTCTCGGGCGGACGGGAGGCCGGAGACATCCGGCAGAATGACTGGCCGTGGGCCGCAGACATCCGTGAGTCTTACTTAGGGAACCGCCAGAAGCCCTGGCCACGGCCTACGTGAGGTGGTTCCGGCGCCTCAGTGCTGCGCGACCCGTTGGCCGGTTCCGTCGGTCACTCCTGCGCTCTCGGCGCTCTCCGCGATCTCCGCGATCTCGCGACGGGAACCGGCCTGCAGCTTGGCCAGGATGTGGGACACGTGGGTCTCGACCGTGCGCCGCGAGAGCAGCAGGCGTTTGGCGATCTCGGGATTGGACCAGCCGGACCGGACCAGGTCGGCGACCCGGGTCTCGGTCTCGGTCAGCGCGGCCCAGCCGTTCTGGGGGCGGCGCCGGGTCTTGCGGACGCCGGGACGGACGCCGTGCGGGCGCAGGCGGGCCGACGCGCGCCGGGCGTCCCAGACCGCCCCCAGCCCCTCGTAGACGGCCAGTGCCTCCGCGGCGGCCGACCGCGCGTGGTCGACGCGCTCGGCGGCGGCCAGCAGCACCGCGGCGTCCTCCATCGCGTTGCCGTGCTCCAGCCGGCGCCCGGCCGTGCGGTAGGCGTCGGCGGCGGCCAAGACCAGGTCGGGGTCGGAGCCGATCAGACCGTGGCACCAGTCGCCGGCGGCGACGGCGCGGGGCAGCGGGTTGGCGCGGGCGTCGATGCGGGCGGCCTCGGCGGCCTGGCGCGCGGTCGGGAGGTCGGCGGTGTCCAGGGCCAGCCGGACCAGGTGCGGGAACATGGAAGCGCGGTCGTCCATGACGGCGTACTCGGGGTCGAGCAGAACCCTGAGTTCGGCGGCGGCGGCGTCGGCGCGGCCGGCGCTCTCGGCGGCGAGCGCGCGGGCCATCAGCAGGTACCCGCCGTTGTTGGTCTGGTACGCCACGGTGCCGGTGGCGTCGGGCAGGGCGTGCAGGTGCCGGTTGGCGGTGCGCCGGTCGTCGCGATGCCCGGCGATGAGCGCTTCGACGCCGTGTACCACCGTGGGCAGGTACTGCACGAACGCGTTGCGGGTGGGGTCTGCGAACGTGGCCAGTTCCGCGCGCGCGTCGTCCCACCGGCCCTGCTGGTATGCCAGCTCCCCGGCCAGGACGATCAGGGAGTTGATCCGCGGGGTCCCGGTCCGTTCGGCGAGCGCCCGCGCGGTCCGCATCCGTTCGGCCGCCTCGGCGAACCGGTCGAGGTTGATCAGCGCCGCGGCCTGGTTCGCGGACAGCAGCAGCCGCAGATCCGTCAGCTCCGGCTCGGCGTGGATCACGGCCAGGGCCTGATCGATGGCCTCGACGGTGCCGGTCATGTCACCGCGGGCGAACCGGGACATCGCCATCGTGTGCAGGGCGTATCCCGCGGTCATCGGATCGGGGTCGGGGCCGCCGGCGGCCAGGATCCGTTTCGCCGCCTCGGCTGCCTCGTCATAGTGGTCCGCACTCAGACCGGCCATCGCCGCCAGGACGCCGAGCCTGGGCTGCCAGACCGGCGAGGCCCGCGGGTCGGCCACGGCCCGGGCGATGAGGTCGTGGGCTTCCCCGAGCCGGTTGGTGCGCATCAGCGTGTAGCCCAGGAACCACACGGCCTGACCGTGGCGCTCGCGCGATGCCGGAGCCGCCAGGATCCGCCGGGTGGACTGTTCGGCCTGCTCGTAGCGGGCCATCAGGAACGACAGCGCGGCCAGGTGGTCCTCCAGGACGTCGCGCCGCGGGTCGTCGTGCGCCGCGTTGCCGAGCGCGTGCCCGATGAGCTCGGCCGCGACGTCGGGGGCGCGGCGGGACAGGCCGGCGGCGTTCTCGGCCAGCCAGTCCAGCTCCCAGCCGTCGGCGGCGTCCGTCGCGGCGAGCAGCAACTCGGCCACCTTCTCGACCGGCGCGCCGCCGGCCGTCAGGGCTTTGGCGGCGTCCCGGCGCAGGGTGACCCGCAGCGGGCCGGGTATGGACTCCTGCAGGGCCTCTCGCAGCAGCTCATGCCGGAACCGGAGCCGGATCCCCTCCGATTCCAGCACCCCGGCGGCGATGGCCTCCTCCATCGTCGGGGCCAGGTCCAGGGCCGAGCGGCCCAGCACTTGGGTCAGCTCCGCGACGGAGAAGTCAGCGCCGAGCAGGGCGGCGGTCCGCAGCACTTCGCGCGTGTCGGCGGACACGAAGTCGATGCGGTCGGCGATCGCGGACGCGAGCGTCCGCCAGCTCTGGCGGGCGTGCAGCCCCCGGCTGTCCGCCGCCTGTTCGGCGTCCGGTCCGGCCACGTCGGCGAGCTCTGTGACCGGGCCCGACGGCGTCGCGATCCGGACCCGGGCCAAGGCGTCCAGGAGCTCGCGCACGTAGAACGGGTTGCCGGCGCCCAGCTCCAGCCGCTCGGCCAGGGCCGGTCCCGGCGGCGCGCCGGTCACCCGGCGGGTGAGTTCGGCGACCGCCTCGCGCGGCAGCCGGTCCAGGGACAGGACCGATCCGTATCGGGCCTTGATCTCCCGCCGGAGCCGGACCAGATCGGTCCGTCGCGGTACCGGGCGGCAGGCCCCCACCAGGAGCAGGGGCAGCTGTAGTGTCGCCCGGCACAGGTGGTGCCACACCAGCAGGCTGGCCTCGTCGGCGCACTGCAGGTCGTCGACCGCCATCACCAGGGGGCCGTTCGCGCAGAGCCGGTCCACCAGCTCCAGCAGCCGCTCCACGCCGGCCATCACCGGATCGCCGCCGACCAGCGAGACGCTCCACCCGCGCGCGGTGGCCTCGGCGTCGTCGTCGGCGCGCGGCGGGGACGGACTGCCGCCGTACTCGCCGGTCGCCGCCCACACCCGCAGCGGGTCCGGGGAACGGGGGTCCACGCCGAGGGCGTCGAGCAACACAGCGAGCGGGAATCGCTGTCGAAGTTCGTCGCAGGTGCTGTGGGACACCTCGAAGCCGGCCCGCCGCGCCTGGTCCCGAAGCACCGCGACCAGCGTGGACTTCCCGATCCCGGCCTCGCCCTCGAGCAGTGCGCAGCCGCCGCGGCCGTGGGCCAGCCGGTCCAGGAAATCCTGGAACACAGCGAGTTCGGCATCCCTTGCGACCAGACCGTCCAGCGAGGTCGGCGTCACTCCCCGCCTCCTGGACGCCGCGGGGGGAGATCGCGTCGGTCGTCCGGGGCGGGGGCGGGATCGAACATGGCCCCACATTAGCCAGTTCCGCTGTGCGGTGTGAGGGTTCTGCGAGCGGTTCCGGTTCCGGGTGAACGATTCCTTGATCGAGCGCGTAGCGGCCGGGAGCGCGGTCCGGACAACGATGGCGAGACCTTCCAGGTGCCGCAGGGCCACGGCCAAGCGGGTTCGGGCCTGGGCCGATCACCGGGACGCGGCGAGTCCTGATCCGCTACTTCGCCGGGGTCGCAGGGTCCTGCGGCTGCCGCAGGTTCCTGGCGATGTCGCCGGTGGCGTCCTCGGTCTGGGTGAAGCCCAGCACCGTGGTCCGGACGCCGTCGTGCATGCTCTTGATCGCGTCGCCGGTGCTGGTGATCCCGTCTTCCATCTGCTGGGTCAGCGGCAGGTACTTCGTCGCGAAGGTGTTGCCGGTCTTGTCATCGCCCCAGCAGCCGTTGTACTCCTTGAGCTGGTCGACCAGCCCGCTGGCCAGGCTCCGCATCTGGTCCATGACGTACTGGATCGGCGGCATGGCCTGGTTGATCATGTCGGTGTCGACGGACAGTTCGTCAGCCATGGTTTCCTCCGAGCATGTGCGAGGCGGACCGGCCGCCGTCGATGTAGTCGCGGACCACTTCCGGCATCGGCGGCTCTTCCGGCATCGCCTGGGCCAGGTCTGTGGTGCCCTTGATCAGGTCGGCGAAGTTCAGGCCGCCGGGCAGCTTGGGCAGGACCAGTTCCTGGATCGCGGCCATCGCCTTGGTCTGGGCCTCCTGCGCGGTGGTCAAGATGAGCTCGGCCAGTTCGGCGGGCGGCAGCCGCTTGTAGGCGCCGGTCGGGAACTCCAGGGCCTTCAGCTCGCCCTGCGCCCCGACGGTCACCTTGACCACCTGCCGCGGCGCGGTCGCCGAGGAGGCGACCTCGCGCATCTTGCGCTGGATCTGGCCGGCCTCGGCCCGCCGCTGCCGGTACTGCTCGAGGAGCTGGTCGACGTCCTCGGGGAAGGCGTTGAGATTGGACATGGCCCGCTGAGCCCTTTCGGTGGGGGACATCTGCTCTTCGAATCTACGAGCCCTGACGCAGGAGTGTTCAGGCTGAACACAGGCCTGTGCCCGGGTGAACATCACCGGATACCCGATCGGACGGCCGGGGCCGGACGCCGGACGGCGTGCCGGTCCGGTGTCCCGGCCGCGGCCAGTGCCCGCGGCGTCGGTGCGGATCAGGGGACTGATAATCACGGCGCCGCGCCCTCAAGACGGTGGATGAGCTTGTCCACTTCGGCCGACAGCCTCGGCACCTGGAATGCGGACTGGCCGGGCAGCCGGGTCCCGAGCTCGGCGAGGTGCTGCCGCAGCCGGCGAAGGGCGGCGATCGCCTGGTCGCGCAGCTCTCGCACCCGCGCGGGCGCCGTCTGCCCGCCGCCGCCGCTGACGGCCTGGAGCCCGCGCAGGATCGGCGCGGCGACGCCGAGCGTCGCGATGGTCCCGGGCTCCGCCTTGCTGATGCCGTCCAGCTGGGCGATGGCGGTGAACAGGCCTATCGGGTCCTGCGATTCCGCGGCGGCGAGCAGTCGGGCGGCCAGCCGCCGCTCTCTCGCGGCGGCGCCGGAGTCCTTGGCGGCTGCTTGGGCTTCGGCCTCCGCGTAGACGGCTCGCGCCAGGTCTCCCAGTTCGCGGTAGCCGGCCCGGAAGTCCGCCGGGGTCCGCATCAGCGGGCGCACGGCGCGCATCTCCACGACCGCGGCGGCCGGATCCAGGCGCGCCTTGGCCTTGCGCATGATGCCGCTCTTCGGCCCCGGGTTGGTGTCCATCTGGGCGAAGTCTGTGCGGACGTTGAGCACTTCTGACTGGCTCAGGATCTCCGCGACGGGTTTCAGGGCGTTGTCGATGTAGTCCGCGAGGCTCGCGCGGTCGTTCGTGCCGACCCGGAAGCGCAGGGGCCGCTCGCGGTCGTCGACTTGTGCGGCCCTGAGGTGGTCGTCGAAGCGTCGCTTGATCTGCTCCGCGTTGTCCGCGAGGAACTTCTTGGCCGACTTCGAGAGCCCTTCCCGCAGGCCGCTGAGCGAGGTCCGGGACGCGGTCAGCGAGTAGTTCTTGGTGTGCACGCCGGTGTTGTCGATGGGTGCGGCGATCGCGGCGGCCTGGGTGTATGCCAAGGCCAGGAAGCCGCGTACCTCGTTGACGGTCTTGTCCGAGCCGAACAGGTCCAAGGCGAAACCGGGGACGTCGACTCCGCTGAACTCAGGGCGGTGCTGCTTGGCGAACATCGCCGCGAACTCGGTGCCGATCTCGCGGCCGGCCAGCGCATACCGCCCGGCCTGCACGGTGATCGGGCGTCTGGGGTCTGTCTTGGTCTCCGCGAACTGGATGAGCCGATACAGGCCGGACAAGGGAACGCCGACGGTGTAGTGCGTGTAGATGCGAGTGCCCGCGCCGCCGGCCGGACCCACGTGCGATTTGACGGTCGCACCCGCGAAGGCGTTGGTCGGCCTCCCGCCGGCTGCCGCGAGCCACTCAGGCGTGAAGATCCTCTCGATGGGTTGGCCGGCGGAGTCCGGTCCGTGGCCCGCGGTCGCCTCGTGAAGTCTGGCCACCACGGCCTCGATGGCGGCCAGGACCTGGTCCTCGGTGAGTCTTCCCACGTCACCGCGGACGACCACGCTGGGCTTGGTGATCAACTCCAGGATCCGGGCGCGCCGGCCGTCGAAGTGTGCGTGATCCGTCATGACCTTGATGGCGGGCGTCTCCAGAAGGGTGACGTCGTACTCGAACGACGTCGTGCTCTCCGGGATGATCACCTCGAAGTCGCGCATCTCCGCCTCCCCGCCCATCGCCGAGACCTGCGGGTGGGTGTGCCGGTCGAGCATTGCGAGCGCCACCGATGAGGACTCCACGGCCCGCGTGAGCGCCCCCGGGTCGGCCTTTCCGGTCGGTTCGATGACCAGGGCCCGGGCTTCGACCAGCGGTGCGGCGGACCGGGTGTGGTCCAGGAGCCGCGCGTCGGACCCGGCGGTCAGGTCGAGCAGGCGGGGACGGCCATCGGTGGGGTTGTAGACCGCGGTGGCGTGGCCGGTGCCGGCGCGGGTGACTCCTCGGGTCACGACCAGGGCCAGCCGGCCCCGGACCTTCCCGACCGCCGTTGTCACGTCCTCCCACGCGGTGACCGGCGTCCAATCCGCTGCTGTGACCCGCTCGTTCCCGACGGTCCTGAGTCCGAGCGCCGCGTGGTCCAGCGGTCGGGTGCTGAGCGCGCTGCTCTCCTGGCCCGCGGCCTCGGGCCCGAGGCCGCCGAACACCTGCCGTCGCAGTTCCCTGACGAACAGTACGCACGCACCCGGAACGTCGTCCTGCGCGATCTCCGTGCGGGCCACGGCGGCGGCCGCGTCCGCCTTCGCCTGCTCCAGGTCCGCCGGCGTGAGGACCCGGTCGGAACGGGGCGTCGTCAGATCCCTGTGTTGCGCGGCGTTGTCGGGCGCCTGCAACCGAGCGCGCCGAGAACGCTCCCCGAGCCAGTCCCCGTCGGCGTCGCCGATCACCGGGTTCCCGGCGGCCGGGTGCAGCAGCTCGGCGACGTCCGAAGGCAGGATCCGGTCGAGTCCGGGCAGGCCGGTTCCGCGCGCCGCGTCGTCCGACGCGGAGTAGGTCACGGCCCGAAGGCGGGCGCGCAGCACGGGGTGGGCGGCCAGGAACCCGAAGGCGGCCCGCCAGACCGATTCCGGGTCGTGGTGGATGGCCACGGCCCTCGCGATCTCGGTCAGGTGCAGATCGCCGTTGCGGTTGTACAGGCTGCGGGCCATCGAGTGCACCACTCGCTGGGTGAACAGCAGGGTGTCAGCCTTCGACCAGGAGCGGGCCAGCCGTTCTTGCGGCGCCTGCCAACTGCGATCCGAGCCGCTGCGGATCCCGCGCACGCGGGGTGCGCTCTCGCGGGTGAACCCGGCGGCCTCGATGGAGTCGTAGGTGACGCCGGGTCCGCTGCGGAACATCACGGAGCGGCGTTGCAGGCTCGCGTCGTGGGCGGTGCGCTGCGCGTTGCGGGCGAACAGCTCCGCCTGGTTCAGGTCGTAGTTCGTCCGCAGTCTGTCTGCGTACAGATCGACCAGGTGATGGTCGGGGACACCCGCGAAGATGTCGTTGGTGATCTCCCCGGTCCTGGAGGCGCCTATGGCGAACGTGGCCGCGGTGCCGCCGGCCGCGATGTCGACCAGACTGTCGAGCGAGTCGATCTGGTTGTCGCCGTCGGTGTACAGCCCGCCCGCCTGTTCCAGCCATACCCGGGCGTTGTCCGACGCGGCGGCGTAGCCGGCGCCGGTCTGCTTGGCCAGCTCGGTCTGGACGAACCGGCGCAGCGGCGAGTCGGGCCGGGTGGCCGACAACTCGAAGAAGTCGACGAGGTGTACGCCGCTGTCCGCGGCCCACTGCAGGAGGTACCAGTCCGACCGGGCGGGTTCGTGGACCGGCGCCTGGTCCAGGCCGCGTACCGCGCGCAAGGCCTCGCGGGGGCGGTCCAGGACCATCACGAAGGTCGCCTGATCGCCGAATTCCCGCGCCGCCGTGCGGAAGTTGTTCCACGCGCCCGCCGACGCCCCGGTCGGCCGGAAGGTCCCGCCGAACCAGCTGGACTGCACCAGCATCGGCACCTGGTTCGTCCCGGTACCACGGCTGTACGTGCCCTCGGCCACTCGCCAGCCGCGCGGATCCAGCTGCGCGGCGCTGACGTCGCGGGCCATGTCCAGCAGCCGGAGCAGGTGGACGGACTCGTCCACGCTGATGCCGGAGTAGTCGTACACCGGCCCGTCGGCCTGTCCGCGGCGGCGCAGGAATGCCGGGACCGGGGCCGGATCGAGCAGGCCGAACAGGTCCGGCCCGAGCGGATGCTCGAAGCCCGGGTCGACCGGACGCGCTGAGCGGTGCAGGTCGGCCAGAAGCGCTTCGGACCCGGTGTAGCCGAGTCCGTTCTCGACGCGCGCGGCCAGGCCGGCCAGGACCTGGCGCAGCCGGGCCGCCGCCGGTCCGCGCAGCGGCAGCCGGTCGCCGGTTCTCTTCCCGGATGTCCAAGCATGTAGCGCCTGTTCCACCGCCCGGCGGCCCTGCACGTCCTGAGCCAGATTGCCCGGATCACGCTCCAGCGCGCCGGCCCAGCGGGCCAGTGCCGTGTCGATCGCCTTGACGGCGTCGGAACGGCGCCGGAGCGGGAACGTCGAGTCGGCCAGCCACTGCCGGCGAACGGCCTGTGCCTGCCGGGCGTCCGTGGCGGCCGCGGCACGCCACGGTACGGCGGGGAGTTCGTCCTGCGGTGTGTCAGCCTCCGGCATCGGTATCGGCATCGGGGTCAGGGTCGGGGTCCTGCTCGGCTGCGGCTCGTCGGGTTCGCGCGCCGGGGTACCTTCCAGGGGGTCGGGCAGGCCGAATCTGACGAGCTGTCGCCTCGCGGCCTGCACCTCGGTCTCGGCCTCGGCGAGCATGCTGCCGTCCCCGGCCGCCCTGGCGTGCTCGATGCGGGCGAAGGCGTCGGACCACACGTCGAGGGCGGCTGCCTGCCGGTCGTGGAAGTCCGGTGCCTGCGGGTCGGCCGGTTCGAGCAGATCGGTGACGGTCTCGGGCGCCGGCTCGGTCTTGGGCGTCGGCTCGGGTTCGGGCGCCGGTTCCTGGACCTGATCTGTTACCACCGGCGCCACCGCCGCCGCCCGCGCCGCGTCGAACGAAGCCGCATCGGACGTCGTGTGTACCGGGTTCGCCGGGTCGAACAGGTAGTGCTCCAGGGCCACCGCCCGCTCGTTCTGGTACCGCACCAGGGCGATATCTACCGGTCCTTGAAGGCGCAGGGCGAGGTCCCGCGCCGTGCGCAGCGCGGAGTCGGCGAGAGCCTGTCCGGCGGCGCCGGGGTCGGCGACATCGGCGACCAGCCGCAGCGGGTCGGCCGTGGTCGGGGGCTGAGTCGACCGGGCGGCGGCGATCTGGTCGGCAGTCTGGTTCCACGCCGCCGTATCCGCCGGGAGCGGGATCGCGTGCGGGTGGACGACCTGGGTGGGGAAGTCCTGTGCGGCCTGGACCGCCCAGCCTTCGGGGAGCAGGCCCTCGAAGTGCTCGCCGGCTTCGATGCGCACCGCGAAGTCGCGGGGGCCGGTGACGACATAGTTGAAGTCGCCGCCATAGGCGTAGGTCTGCGCGGTGAACTGTCGGTTGTACTCCACGTAGTCGCCGCTGGACCCCTCGGCGGACTGCGAGCGCCGCACCGAGGACTCGGCCACCTCGGGGATCCCCGAGCCGCTGGTCGTGCCGCCGCCGGGGCCCGCGCCGAAGGACCACGCCTTGGCGCTGTCGTAGGAGTAGAAGGGTTCGTCGGCGCGCTCGGTGAACGTCAGTCCGCTGTACTTGGCGGCTGTGCCCTTCGGCCGGAGTACCGAGACCTGGACGCCCAGGCGCAGCGGCTCGCGGCCGGTG
Source organism: Catenulispora pinistramenti (assembly GCF_018274385.1). Taxonomy (GTDB): domain Bacteria; phylum Actinomycetota; class Actinomycetes; order Streptomycetales; family Catenulisporaceae; genus Catenulispora; species Catenulispora pinistramenti. The sequence continues at coordinate 96,479 of NZ_JAAFYZ010000005.1, forward strand.
GACGGTAGCGGGAACCGGGCCTGGAAGAGCAGCCGGACGTTGTTGCGCACGTTCCGGTTCGTCAGCGAGGTGGCCAGCAGCAGACCGCGGTCGGTGGTCGGGGTGTAGGCGGCGAGGTGCGGTGCCAGCGGCCCGTTGAGGTGCTGGACGTACTCGGCGGCCCTGTCCCGGGCCAGGGTCGCCGCCGGCGCCCAGTCGGCGACCCGGGCCAGGCCGGGGAAGGCCACCGGCTGGAGCCGTTCGGCGAGGTAGTCCTCGACGACACCGGGCCGGGCCGCGTCCGGGCCGATGAGTTCGATCCCCGGTGTGGGCCGGGCGGCTGCGGCCGCGGTCGTGACCGCGACCGTTGTCTGCACCGTCGGCGGCCCGGCCTCGGTGAAGTTCCGGGGAATGACCGTCCGCATCGCCACCTTGCTCGGCTGCCCGGTGGCCGGGTCGTCCGTCGAGTCGATGGTCACCACCGGCTTCTTCGGCTCCGGGGAGACGCCGATGTCCGGGAACCGCCGGAGCGGCTCCGGCAGCTCCTGGTCGGCGAAGATCTCGATCCTGACGCTCAACCGGTTGGCGAACTCCTCGCCCTCGCCGTCGGTGTGGTGGGCGGTGTCGGCCGGATCGGCCCCGGCCGCGGGCGTCCCGACCGCCGCGGCCACCCTGCGGATGTCGCGGATGACGGCGCCCTCGCCGACCGTTTCGGAGACTTCGTACTCGCGGGCGATGTGCAGGCCGCCGGCGTTGTAGGTCCGGCCGTCCCTGCCGTACAGCCCGGCCGCCTTCAGCGCGGTCTCGGCGCTGAGCGAGTGCGTCGTGCTCTCCGCGCTCTGGAGCAGCGACTGCCCGCCGAGCGTGACGGTCGCGCGGTCCCGGGTCCGCAGGTGCTGGAACCCCTCCGGCACCGCCGTCACCACGATGGCGACCCGGCGCGTGCGCCCGCCCCACTTCGGCAGCTCGGCCCGGTGGATGATGCCGACGTCCAACAGGTCGTGCGGGTGGGCCTTGAGCTCCGCGGCCTCGAACTTGCCGGCCAGCGCGCGCCAGGTGTCGGTCGCGTCGTTGAGGAACCGCTCGTCGATCAGATCCGCCGCGAGCAGTCCGGCGCGGATCGCTCCGACGATGCCCGGCCCCTTGGCCAGGATGGACCGGGTGCCGCCGGCGTCGATCCGGAACGTCACCGCGGTGTCGTCGAACTGTGTCACGTAGCCGGCGCCGAACGCCGCGTCCTGGCGAGCGACATGGAACCTCCGCAGCGCCGGCGGGCCGGGCTCCAGATGGCCCGGGGTGCCGGCGCGCGCCAGGTCGTCGCGCAGTGTGTGCGACATCGACAGTTCCGCGGCGTTCTCCACCAGGAGCCGGGCGCTCTGCGTGGTCGGCGTGTACTCGGTGGCAGAACCGGTCAGCTCCCGGGCCGCCCAGGTGATCAGGCCGGTGTCCACCGGCTGCCGGGTGCTCACCAGCTCCAGGACCAGGTGTGCGCGGCTCATGGTCTGGCCCGCGGTCTCGGTCATCAGCGACACGTCGATGCTGCCGTCGGTGTGTGCCTCGGTGCGGTTCCACAGGTTCGCGCTGACGCCGGCCTCCAGCGCGATCCCGACCCGCGGGGTGCGGGACCGGGGGGAGTCGGCCGGCACCCCGGCGGAGCCGTCATCGCTGTGGCCGGGTTCACCGTGATGCGCGGCCGACTGGAACCGCACCGTCGGGCCGATCGCCGCGTGCAGGCCGCCGGTCCAGGTCGTGGACCCCTCGTCGGTGATCTTCACGTCCGACTCGCTGTAGCTCTCGATGGTCGCCTTCGGCGCGTCGTACCCGGCCTTGGCGTCGCCGGGCAGGAAGAAACCGCGGATCGTCAGGCCGGCGGCGACGTTCGCGCGCAGCGGGTTCAGCCGGTGCTGCTTGGGCAGCGGGATCGGGATGCCGCGTTCGCTGAGCAGCCGCTCCAGACCGGAGCGCAGCACGCCCTCGGTGATGATCTTTTGAACCTCGGCGACGTACTCCGGGTCCTGGAACAGGTGCGCGTCGTCCGGGAACTCCTCGGCGGCGTGCGTGGTCACCAGGTTCGACGCGATGCGGACGGTGTCGGCCAGCCCGGTGAAGGTGGCGTGCAGGCCGTCCGCGCCGCTGACCGCGAACGTCAGGCGCCCCGGATGCGCGGCCAGGTCTTCGAACTCGGCCTCGGTGAGCAGCGTCGTCCGGCCGGCGGTGGCTGCCACATCCCAGAACGCCTGGCGGTAGTCGGCGCTCGCCGCGTCGGCCGCGGCGGGGCGGAACGCGGGATGGACGATCGCCGGCAGCCGGACGCCGTCGCCGCTGATGATCCGGCCGACCGAGCGGGAGACGGGCCCGGTCAGGGTCCTGCGGGTCTCGGTCACCCGGATCTCGTAGCGGACGCGGTATTCGGGCCGGGCCGCCTCGGCGTTCCCCCCGCGCATCCGGGCATAGCCCTTCACGGCGTCGGAGACGGACAGATGGTCGGTCCGGCTCCGGCCGAAGCCGGCTCCGAGGTCGCCGATCTCGATCGCGAGGTTCGTGTGGGCGGGCTCGACGCGCACCGCCGCGCCGGCCTCGCCGCCGAGCGACCAGCCGCGGATCACGTCCTGCGTGCCCGACCGGGTCCCCTTCACCTGGTGGTCGATGGCGACGTCGGGCTCGGTCCGGACGACGTCGTCCCGATCGAGCAGGACCTGCGTGACCGAGACGTCGTACCGGCGGCCGCCGTGCCGGAACGACTCGTGCAGGCCGGCGTCGAAGCCGCGGTCCCGCGCGCCCCGGAGCTTCGGCACGCTGAACTGCACTTGGAGGCGCTTGAGGAGCTTGAACCGCTCGTAGGCCGGGAGCAGTTCCCGTCGCGCTGCCTCCCGCGCCACCCGGGTGTCCGTCGTGGCCCGCGTGGGCTGCGGCAGGGGACGCGCGGCACCTGCGGCACCGGCCGCCGGGTCGGCGCCGCGGCCCGGCCGGAACACCGGGCTGCTCGCGTCGACGAGATCGTGGACCAGGTTCACGATCGTGTCGTGGACGCGCTCGGCGCCGGGCAGTTCCTTGGTGGCGGCGCTGCCCAGTCCGATCCCGGCGATCAGTTCCGGGGTCTCGGTCAGCGGATCGCCCGGCCGCAGCGCGCGGCGCGGGCGGCCGACCACCGCGCCGGTCGAGAGCCAGCCCACTGATCTGGTCAGGCTCAGGTCCCGCCACAGCGCGTACTCCTCACGCACCGGGGCCGAGGCGTCGACGCTCTCGGGCCGCACCATGGTCGCGGTCCGGGCCCCGGCCGGACCGCGCAGGGCGAACACCGCGCGGGCGTTGAGATCGCGCTGGATGACGCCGTTCTCGGCGACGATCCGGATGTCCCGGTCGGTGACCAGCGCCGCGAGGAGATCGCTGACCGGCAGCGCTTCCAGGCCCGCGCCGTCCTGCTCCATCGCGCGGGCCAGGCCGTCCTGGGCGGCCAGCCGCTGTCCCGCCGTCAGGACGCTGATTCGGTCGACCGCCGCCCGCAGCTGTGCCGCGGTCGGCGAGTCCGGATCGACCACGAGTTGCAGGCCGCCGCGGGCCGCGACGCGCAGCAGGTCGGCCGCGGCTTCCCGGGACGGGAGCGCGTCCGTTCCCCAGGGCCGGACCGCGCCGGGCTGCCACCCGTGCACGATCAGACCCGCCGGGTTGATGACGAAGCCCTCCGCGGGCAGGTCGGTCCGGCCCAGAAGCCGGGCCGGGCCGGTGCCCGTCGCGGTGACGCGGAGCCCGTCGTGCCGGCTGAGGGCGTCGAGCGCCTGCACGGTGGCCCTGGTGGGCGTGGCCGCCGCGTTGTCGGCGACGACCGCGATCGGCCGGGGGGCGGCCCCGTCGTCGGCGGCGAGCCGGTCGAGGTCGGCCACGGTGCGCAGCACCGGCCGCACGGGCTCGCGGACCGCGCGGCGTCCGGCGCGTGCGGGGTTGGCCGACACGCTGCCGCCCTGACCGCTCCAGCCGGAACCGACGCCGTCGCGGTCGAGGTGGTAGCCGGCGGTCAGGTCCGCGGCGTGCGGGTCGCCGGGCTGCGCGGGTTCGGTCCGGACCGTCACCGGGGCGCCCCGGAGTTCGATGGACTCCTGCCGCGCGGGCGGCCCGGTGACGCCCGGGTCGGCGGCCTCGAAGAACAGCCGGCTCGGTCCGCCGCCCCGCCCCGGGTCCGCGGCCTGGAAGACCCGGACGTCCCGGCGGGCCTGGAGGGCGGCCAGGGCGACTTGGTCCGGGACACTGAACCTGTGGTCGTGGCCGACGTGGAGGGCGAGTGGACCGGGCCGGTCGGCGAGCCAGCGGAGGAAGGCGTCCAGACCGTCGGCGAACCCGCCCGGCGGGAAGGCCCGTCGCGGGCCGAACCCTGGCCGGGCGGCCGGGCGCCGCCGGGGGAGCAGGGACCTGACACCGAACGGATCGGCGGTCGCCGTCCCGAGCCGTCCCGGCGCCGGTGCGGGCTCGCGCTCCAGATCCAGGCCGATTCCGGTACCGCTGCCCGCGGGCAGCGCGGTGAGCGCCCGTACGAAATCGGCCGCCTGGTGCTCGGGAACCTGGAGCTCGGCGTGCAGGTCGGCGGAGAAGGCCGGTGCCGGATCGCTGACCAGAGCCCGCCGGCCCAGGTCGGGAGCGAGCCGGCGGGCGGCCTGGATGTCGCCCCCGACCCGCAGGACCACCTTGAACCGCCGCTGCGGGCCGTTGTGGATGACGGCGGTCTTGGCCTGGCCCTGGATCCGGGAGCCGGTGCTGTGCGAGGACCAGAACCCCACGGCGGCCGGGTTCGCGCCGATCGCGACCCCGCCGGCCGTGACCACCTCGACCCCGGCCTTGAACCGGGTGCTCTGGCCGTGGCCGGTGGAGTTCCTCACGGTCACCGTCTCGGCGATGTCGTTGCGGATGCCGCCCTCGGTCGACGTGCCGTGGTCCTGGATCGCCACCAGCACCGCGCCGAGCCGGACGAATCCGGCGAAGCCGCGGGTCTTGAGGAAGTTCGACGGCAGCGCCCGCGTGAACAGGTATTGGCTGCGGTCGCGCAGCGACTTCTCGTCCAGCACTTCGGTGGTGGCCGCGCGCAGCACGCCGGGCGCGTTCTGGGCGGAGACCGCCTTGGACGCCAAGAGGGCTTCCAGGAAGGCCTCCTCCAGCGGCGTCGTGTCCACGGCCCCGAGGGCGTAGTCGAAGCCTTCGACCGCCGCCGGGTTCGTGACCGGCAGCCGCCCGGGCGCGGCCGGGTCGGGTATCGGATCGGGCAGCGGATCGTGCAGCGGGTCGGGCACGAGATCGTGTACCGGGTCGGGGGCGTAGGCCTGCGGGTGGCTGACCGTGAGGACCTTGCCGGCGGCGATGTGGGAAGCCGAGCTCGTGCGGCCGTCGGAAGTCCGCACGCTGATTTCGATCCGCACCGTGTGCAGGACGTCGGCGCGGGAGGAGTTCGTGGCCCGGTTGCCCGACTGGAGTTCGTCGGCCAGCCCGTGGCTGTCGTCGTAGGAGGTACCGGCGGCGATCCGGACCGAGGGGATGATCACCGAGACCGCGCCGGTCAGGCTGTGGAATATGTCCGCGGCCAGACTCCGGCCGCCGGCGACGGTGATGCCGCTGCCCTCTTGGAAGGAGGTGTCGCCGTACTTCGAGCGGTAGGTGGACAGCACCGGGTCGGCAGGCGCGCTGACCGGGGCTTCGGCCTCGCCGGACAGCCGGAACCGGATCCGCGCGACCGCCTCCCGGTCCGCGACGGACAGGCCGGAGCGCAGCAGGGCACCCCACCGGTCTGCCTCGACCGACTCCAGCGCGGTCCGGATCTCGCGGGTCAGGGACGTGCGAAGCCCGGGCGAGAGCAGGTTCCCGGCGCTGTGGGTGGGCAGCGTCGTGTGACCGTCGGCGAGGGTCACACGGCCGCGATCGAAGGCCCGGAGCGCCGCCGCCGCTATCGCCGCCGGGTCCGCCGGCCGGGTGGCCGCCACCACGTCCAGGTCGCCGAGCGCGTGGACGCCGTCGGTGGCGCGCGCGTACCAAGGCACCTTCGACGGGTACGGCGGCGGCTCCTCATCGAGTGCGTCTGCGGGCGGATGCTCGCTCTCCTGCGCGGGGTCCGGCCGCTGTTCGCGCACGATCACCGGATCGGGGATCCGGCGGCGCGGCGGTGCCGAGCCGGCGGGCTGCTTCCCCTTGGCGTCCGGATCGTCGAGGCCGAGCACCTCCTCGACGACTGTCACCAGGTAGTCGACGTTCCCGTCGTCGGCGGGCTGCCCGAGGAGCAGCGGCAGGTGCTGGTCGGGGGAGGGCTGCCACTCGATCAGCGGCAGCCGGGCCCCCGGCGCCCGGCGCGCGGTGATCTCCTGCTCGTGCGTCAGGCGGGGCAGGTCGTCCCGGCCGGTCAGGAGGTTCTGGACCGCCGGGAGTTCACGGCCGTCCCAGGAGACGTGGTTCTCCAGCCAATCGCCGAGCTGCGCGGCCGCGGTGGGCGAGGTGAGGTCGATCCGCGTCGCGGCCTGGATGGCGTCCGCGTCGTGCCGGCCGGCCAGCACGGCCGCGAGGCGGTCGGCGGTGGTGGGCCCCGGCCGCGCCGGTGTGCTTCGGTCGGTTCCGCCCAGCGAGCCGGTGTACCGCCCGACGCCGCGTTCGGTTCCCATCTGCTGAGCCAGCAGCGTCGCCGCTTGCAGGCCGTTGTCTTCGAGCTCGTACAGGACCCGGTCGACCGCCGCGTTGTACACCTCCGACGCAGTGCCGGGGCCGTAGTGGTTCCATTCGTCCACGAGGTCCATGGCGATCTGCATGTCGTCGGCCGGCCGGGGCGCCTCGGACCCCTCGGCGGCGTCCCCGAGGGAGGATCCCGGCTCGAACAGGGACGCGGCGTCGGCCGCGTACGAGGGCCGGCTGAGCCGGGTGAGCGGATCCTCGAGTAGGTTCTCGTGCTCGGTCCGGAAGACCCGCAGGCCGTCGGAGTCCGGGACCAGCAGACTCCAGGGCGCGGGGGCGCTGCCGGGCGCGGGGTGCAGCAGGCCGCTGGTCGCCAGCACCTGGTGCTGGGTGAGCATGGCCAGCGCCTCCGCCGCCGTCGGGCCGCCGGCGCGCGCCGCGTCCCCGCGGTCCGCGGCCAGGACCAGGGTCCGGCCCCGCAGGTCGCGGCTGCCCAGCACCTGCTCCACGAACTCGGCGGGCGACAGGACCCGGTCGCCGATGAGGAACCGCCCGTCGTCCGTGACCCGCGTGTCCACCACGAAGACCCCGGCGGACTCGGGACGGTTGTAGGCCTCGCGCAGATCCGCCACGGTGTGGTCGCGGACGCCGGGGATGTGGGTGCCGAGCGTGGAGGCGAAGACCCCGGAGGCGGTGGTCAGCCCGCGCGGGTGGATCAGGCCGTTGCTGAGGGCCGCCTCGGGCGCCATCCCCAGCTCCACCGCGTTCCGCATGTGGTAGGACACGGCGAACTGGCTGCTGCCGGGCAGTCTGAGCAGGTCCCGCCGGTTGCGCGCCTCGACGGTGATGTGCACGATCGCGTCGGCGCCCACCCGCAGCCAGGGCACGTTCCGGTTGTGGGCGACCGACCGGGGCATCGTCTTGAGCACCCCGAAGTCGCTGACGCCCTGGGACCGGCCGAACGAGGCGCTGAGCGAGTCGCTCACGCCGACGTGCCGGTGTGAGTTCGCGGGCTGGTTCGCGGCCGGGCTCCCCGCGGTCTGCGAGGTGCCGCCGTTGACGTTGAACGACAGGCCCGAGGAGGTCGACTCGCCGCGGTTGAACTCGCGGAAGCCGTAGTCCACCGACTCCAGCCAGCCGTGGCTGAAGCCGCGGACCCGCGGGTTCGCCAGCTCGATCCGGATCCTCATGGTGCCGTAGGTGTCGGTGAACGGGCCGCTCTCGCGCACCAGCTCCGGAAGTTCCAGGCCGGACCCGTCCAGCATGAATTCCAGCTGCCGGGTGAGCATCGGCTGTGAGAGCAGGTAGTACATCGCGCTGCGGCTGCGGGTCCCGGCCTCGACCAGCCCGGCCACGGAGAACATGTGCACGTGGTCCAGCGGCTGGACGGTCCCGGCGAAGCGCGAGATCACCTCGTCGGCCAGGACCCGGGTCTTGGCGTGGTCGAATCCGAAGGCGAACACGTCGTGCCGCAGCAGGTCGGCACCGGTCACGCCGAACGGCCGCTCGCCGAGCGCGGCGGCGGACGCGCCGGCCCGGACCTCCCGGACGGCCGCCCATTCCGGACCGGGTGCCGGCGGCACCGGCGGGATCGCGTCGTCCCGAAGCAGGTCGCTGGGGACCAGCACCCGCTCCAGCATCGACACGTCGATGTTGGGCCGCGCGCGGCCGGCGTTCCCGACGCCCTGCACCAGTCCGGCGATCAGGCGCGGCGCGCCCAGACCGACGGTGTCGACGGTCCTGGAGGGCAGGATGGTCGTGGTCACGGACACGTTGATCCGGAGCTCGCCGGCGTACCGGTCGGCCTCGCCGGCGGTGAAGTAGGTGTCGCGGCTCGCGTCGGTCGTCATGACCGAGTACCCCTGCCCGGTGGCGGACGACCCCGTGATCCCGATGCCGACCGATCCGCCGGTCAGCCGGCCCTGGTCGGCCACGCCGTCCCGCACCAGCGGGCCGGCGGCGGTCCCGGACGAGTGCGACTTCCCGCGCGAGGACGCCTCGGTCGAGGCGTTGAGCCGGAACAGGTACCGGGAGACGTTCGCGCTGGGGACGTGTTCGAGGAAGAGGTAGCCGCGGTTGTCCGGGTCGCGGGTGGCCCGCAGCAGGATCTCCAGCCGTTCGTTCCCGAAGGCGACGGACCGGGTGGACGACAGGATCAGGCCGGGGCCCAGCATCAGGTCGACCAGGGCTTCCAGCGAGCCGGGGTTGAGCAGGTTGCTGAGTTTGGCGTCGAGGCGGCGTACCGGATCCGGCGCGGGCGCGGCTGCGGTGGGGTCCGCCGGGTCGGTGCGCCCTTCCTGCACGGTCCAGTAGCTGTCGAGCATCGCCGGGGCGTGCTGTTCCACCAGATGGCGCACCGCGTCCAGCAGCGGATTGCCCTCGCCGGTGACGTCCAGGGCCGGCAGGCCCCCGGCGGCGTCGGCGGACTGCGGGGCCGGCATCACCCGCTCGGACACGCCGGGCCCGAGGAGCAGCGGGACCCACGGCACGTGGGCGTCGCTGCCGGGCGTGGCGGGCACCGTGGGGACCTCGTGCGGCCGGACGCCGCCCCCGGCACGGCCGGCCGGCATCCCGTCGCCGTCGTGCGGGGCGGCGGTGCGCAGGGCCGGTACGACGCCGGGCGGCGCCGGAGCGAAGTACAGCAGTCCGCCGTCGCGCCGCGGGTCGGTGACCGGGATGGCCAGTCGCAGGAAGCTGATGCCGCCGGGGATGTCGACCAGAGCGTGCGCCTGGTGCGGGGCGCTGATGCCGAGCATGTTCGTCCGCGAGGTCACGACCGAGATCCGCCAGAGCATGTCGGCGGTGTGCTCGTGGTACACCCGGCTGCCCTGGGTCAGCCGCCCGGCGGTCGGGGTCAGGCTCCGGCCCCGGCTGGACGACCGCTCGCCGAAGTTCCGGGCGTAGGACCAGGAGGGTCCGGAGGTCTGGGTCCCCGACGGGCGCACGGCGTCCAGGACGCCGAGGCTGAGCGAGGCCCGGAGCGAGTGCGACCTGGACCGGCTGGCCGTGGCGCTGACCGAGCCGTTGCCCTCGGCCACGTGCATCTGGAACATCGGGACGGGATCGGCGCCGACGCGGACGTTGTGCGGGAAGCCGGTGAGCGTGATGTCGACGCGGCGGTTGTAGAGCGATCCGGCGACGACCAGGGTCTGCTGGATCTGCGACGGTCCGCGCACCTGCGAGGAGCCCAGCGTCTCGCCGCTGGTGAGCATCGAGATCGTGTCGCGGTAGGTCGCCGCCGGGACGTTGAGCTCTTCGAGCAGGTCCCTGATCTGCGCGGCCAGTCCCTCGCCGCCGAGCACGTCGGTGACCTGGTCGTCCACGGTGAGCGCGGCGTGCCCGCCGACGAGGTGGTCCTGGACCCGGGGCGGGGCCACCGTCCTGGATGCCGGGGGCAGCGAACCGCGCCGGCCCGTACCCGTCGTCCGTTGGACCGGGGAGTGGGACCGCGACGTCACGGCGGACTGCGACGGCGAGGGGTCCCCGGCCGGTGACTCGGGCCGGGACAGCGGCGAGGACACCGCCGGCCTCGTCCCCGGCACGGGCGAGGAGGGCCGCGAGGCCGACGGGGTCGAAGGGGGCGACAGGGTCGGCGATGACAGGAAACGGAGCGGCCCCGACAGCCGATTGCGCCCGCGCGAGGAGCGCGTCGTGACCATCGGCGCGGCCGGCTGGGTGTCGACGCGCCGTGGGACGCCCGCCTCTTGGAGCCGCTCGTACTCGATCGCCTCCGCCGGCGCCAGCCGCTCGGCGATGACAAACCGGACCTGGCCGAACTCGATGGTGTGCCGCAGCGTCGCGTCGGCCGGATCCGGCGCCGGATCCCGGGCCGGCGGCGCCGGCCGGCCGACCAGGTTCCGGACCACCGGCGAGATCAGGGAGAGCCGGTCCGGGACGTTCAGACCCCCCTGGTGGCCGGTGGTGACCTCGACGTCGAAGGCGACTCCGTAGTCGAAGCTGCGGACCGGGCCGTTGTACAGGATCGCCTCCAGCATGAAGCCGGACGCGCCGACGTTGAGCGTGTCCGAGGCGTTCCGGTTGTAGCCGTAGCCCAGGGCGCCGCCGACCGTGCGGGTGGGGTCCGCGGTGGAGATGCCGCCGCCGGCCGAGAGCTGCCCGGACAAGGAAACGCCGCTTCCGATGGTGTCGGATCCGCCGTTGCCGGCGAAGGCCGACGGCATGATCTCCAGCTTGGCGGAGCTGTTGCGGCCCTGGCGCAGCGGGACCGGCGGGACCCCGGGCAGGACACGGTGGTAGCGGGCGACGACCCGGACGGTGATGACCTCGTACCCCTCGCGGGCCGGGCGGACGGTCTCCAGCCGGACGCCGCCCTCCTGGAACAGCGCGCTGCCCCAGTTGATCAGGCCTTCCTTGGTGTAGCGCGAGGCCAGCACGGTGCGCAGGTGGGCGATGTCCATCGGGGTCCACGGCAGCGCCCAGGCCTTCGGCGCGTCGGCCTGCTGGACCAGGCGCAGGATCGCCGGCAGCACGTGCTGGGCGCCGGCCAGATGGCTGATCGCGCTGAAGCCGGTGCCGCGGCCGGCGGCCATGGACAGCGGCGGGTGGCGCGGCACGGCGCGCTCGGTGAGTTCCTCGGCGAGGGCGTCGCCGGCCAGGCCCGGGTCGACCGGCCGCCGGTCGGCGTCCTCCTCGTCGATGACGAGCGTCGGGGTGGCCAGCGCCTGGTCGGCGAGCATCGCCTCGAATCGCTCGTGCTGGTGGTACGGCACGCGCAGGAAGACGGTGATGTCGGAGCCGACGGTGCGCTGGGCGGGCAGCCGCGCGGTGGAGTGGCTGTCGCTGGTGTCCACCTGCACTTCCATGCCGAAAGTGGTCCGGTACAGCACGCTCGTGCCGTTGTAGACCAGGCCGCTGATGTGCCCGGAACCGGCGTTGGCGTTGGTGCCCCGGGAAGTGGAGACCGTGCCGGTGGCGCTGAGGGACAGCGACAGACCGCTGTTGCCGCCCATCGCCGCCGACAGCGGGTCGAAGGTGTGGCCGATCGACACCGACGGCAGGGTCAGCGACAGCGAGCCGCCCTCGGAGGACCCCTGCGAGACGTTGACGAAGCGCTGGCTCTCCTCCTTCACCCCGACATCGCCCTCGGTGACCGGCAGCGCGTCGCGCAGCCGGGCGTACACCGTCAGGTGCATCGCCTGGCTGCCGTCGGAGCTGTGGAACCTCGGCGACGTCGATCCGGATCCGGTGATGTCGCTGAACATCCGCAGGACGGAGGCCTCACTGAGGTAGAAGCCGACGCCGTCGGCCAGTGCGGGGTCGGGATCGCGGCCCAGCACGGCGTGCAGCAGCCGATCGCGCACAGTCCGCAGCCCGGAGACGGACTCGGCCTGGTGGAAGAAATGATGCAGGGAGTCCGCCACCCGGTCGGCCGCGGCGTGTACCGGGCCCGGTCCGCCCCGCTCGGCGGCCAGCGCGGCCGGGTCGACGCCGACGCGCGGCCGGCCCAGACGCAGCGGGGTGGGCGGGATCGCGCCGCCGTCCGGCGACCCGGCCGGCACCGACGGCGACATCTCCAGGGGGAACGAGACGCGCACGTTCACCGAAGCCCGCGTCGTCCCGCCGTCGCGGCCGCGGACCGACGCGGTGAGCACCGCACCCCGCAGGTCGAAATAGGCCAGGTGCCCGCTGATCTCGAACAGCCGCTTGGTGGCCGAGACCGCGGCCTCGCCGAAGCTGTCCGTCCGCGCGCTCCCGCCGCTGATCGAAAGGCCGGCCTGGGCCGTGAAGACCAGGTTCGCACCGGGTGGCAGCGCGCCGAAGGCGGTTGTGGCGTTGCCGGACAGGCCCAGCGAGCGGTTGGAGGAGACGAAGCGGCTGCCCCCCGAGGTCGACTCGTGCTGGGACTCGACCATGTGGTGCATCTTCCGGCCGACCGGTTCGTCCCGGGCCGCGTCCGCGCCCGCCTGGCGGACCAGGTCCAGGCTCCCGGGGTCGAGCCTGAGGTAGACGGTGCGCCGGCCGGTCCCGGTGTCGACCCCGATGTCGAAGCCCTCTTCGAACATGCGCTGCATGAAGTCGTGGCTGCCGTGCCGGTCGAGGTGGTCGGCCACGGCCGCCCGCAGGCCGGCCCGGAACGCCGGCGGCAGCCCGTCCACGGCCGTGTGGGCCGTGTCGGCCAGCAGAGCGGCGATCGCGCCGTGGTCGGACAGGCCGATCCCGTCGATGCTGACGAACAGGCCCCGGTTGCCCATCGGGAACTGCGGCACACCCCGGGCGTCGCGCTCGCCGAAGCCGGGCGGCAGGTAGCGGCGCGGGTGCGTCGGCAGGGCCGATCCGGTCTGCCCCGGCCCGGGTTCCGGGGATTGCGCGGACCGGTCGTCGCCTCCGCGCTCGGCCGGGGCGAGGACCCGGCGTGGCATCGAGGGCTCGCCGGCGGAACGGGGACCGGTTGCCCTGGCCTTCCCCCGGTCGCCGGCTTCCGGGACATCGATGAGGTCTTCGATGACGGTGTCCAGGACCGCTCGCAGAGCGTCGAAGACTTCTGTCTCGACGGGCTGGTCGAGCAGCAGCCGCAAATGCTGTCCGGGGGACAGTCCCCACTCGGTCGCGCTCAGGGCGGCGTTCGGCCGCTCGTCCACGACCTGTCTCTGATGCGCTTCCAGCGGCTGGGGCAGGTCGAACGCGGACCGCCGGGAGTCGTCGAGCGCGGGCAGCCGGACCGGGGCGAGCCGGTGGCGGTCCGCGAGCCAGCGGCTGAGGTCGCCGACCGCCCCGCGCGAGCCGAGGTCCAGGCCCGTCGCGGCTTGGACCAGGCGGACGTCGGGCCGGCTGAGCACGTCGTGCAGGAGGGCTTCGGCGTTGGTGACATCCCGGTCGGCGACATCCCGCGTCGCCGGTGCGTCGGCGAGGCGCGAGGATCCCGCTGCGGGCAGTGGTTGAGCTCCCCCTGGGAGGCGGAACCCAGCCGACCGGGGTCTGACCCGCATCTCCGGCTCCGCATGGTTCCGGACTCGCTGGAGTTCCCGCTGCGCGTGGTCGAAACGGTTCATCGCGCGGGCCAGTCGCTCCTCGGCCAGCGAGACGAGGCGGGGAGCCGACGAACTCTGCCCCGCGTCGCGGCGCTCGCGCTCGTCTCCGGCATGCACGGCCGCGTTGGCCTGGATGAGTTCTTCCCGGGCGTGGTCGACCCGGTCGAGGAGGAACTGCGCCTGCGCGTCGAGCCGGCGGACGTCGGAGGAGACGAACCCGGGAGCCTCATCCCGCCTCGCGGGGGATTTGCCCTTGTCCGCCGCCGTGACCCACTGCGTTTCGGGCAGCGAGAAGATCCCGATCCCCTCCAGGGCGGGCAGGGACTCCGCGACCAGCCCCAGCGCGTTCGTCTGGTCCAGCTGCGCAAGACGCTCGTTCGGGGCGGTCTGCACGAACGGGGTCACAACGCTGCGATCGGTGAGCGTGCGCAGGGTGAGCGGCCGGTCGCCGAGCCCGTGGACCCGGTCGACCAGCTCGCCGAGCCGGCCGGCACCCGCCCCCGGGCCGAATACCCGGCGGATCAGGGGCCGCAGATCCTCGGCGTGCAGCGGTCCGCCGTCCCGCGGCCGGCCGCCGGGGAAGGTCTGGTCGAACAGCGCGACCAGCGAACGGAGCGACCGCCACTGCGTCCCGGCGAACGCGTCCGGCCCGACCAGCCGGTCCATCTCGTGGGCCAGGACCCCCAGCTCGACGGCGGCCGCGTGGTCGCCGGCCGGCTCGCGGCCGGCGTCGGCCGATATCCGGTCTCTGAGGTCCGGCCACGGCAGGACACCGGGCGGGAACTCCTCGACGTGGTAGGGGTCGTAGTGCTCGACGACGGCGGCGGCGAGGACGGCGTCGGCATAGTGGTTCCGGACGGCGGCGACGTCGCCGCCGGACCGGATCGCCGCGGCCAGAGGCCGGACCGTGACCGCGTCGATCCCGGTGCCCGGCCGGCCGGTCAGCCGGTCGGCCAGCGGCCACAGGTCGGCCGGGGTGACCATCCCCAGCCGGCGCGGCGCGCCCGCGCCGGTCCGCTGATGGTGTTCCAGAACTGTCGCGACGTCCCGCAGCGAGGCCAGGACGGCCGGATCGGCGGCATACCGGGCCAGACCCGGCGTCCCGTGGATCGCGGCGTGGACCCGCGCGATGTCGATGAGCCAGAACGCGGATTCCGTCCCGCTGTGTTCCGGCAGCCCGACGGCCGACGCCACGGCGGCGCGCGCCGGTGCGGAAGGGGGCACCTCCAGCCGGGATCCGTTGAGGCTGAGTACGGCGGTGCGGTAGACGGTCTCGGCGTCGACGGGTCCGTTGTAGGCCGCCAGCGCCTGCAGGAGATGGCTGAGGTGGTCGGCGGTGACGTCGTCGGGCCAGCTCTCCCCGAGGACGTGGCTCAAGTGCCCCCGGAGGTCCTGCATGGTCACCGGGCCGTTCCGCAGCTCCCGGTGGGTGCGGGAAACGTGTTCGAGCACCTGGTCGAGGTGGGACACGCGCAGCCGGACAGTCCGGCTCCCGAGGTCCGGCATCGAGTCCGCCGCCCCGCCGCGGAGCTCGTTGTACAGGATCACCGCCCGCCGAACCCGGCGCGGGTCCCGCTCGGCCTGCATGGCCGCGGTGAGGGTCCGCAGGCCGGCCCGCTGGGCCGGACCGGCGTCGAGCCCGCGCAGCCACCGATCGGCCTCGATGTGCTCTCGCACGTCGCCGCGGGTGGGCACGGGGATGCGCGCGCGGGTCGCGTCCAGGGCGTCGGCCAGGAGCCGTATGTGCTCCGGAGTCACCGCGCTGATCCCCGGGTCGACCGCGGCCTGGGCCAGCGCCAGCATCTCGGCGCCCGAGAGGCGCAAGAGGCCGGGGTCCACGCCGCCGACGGCGTCCAGGCGGGCCCACGCGTCGAGGGCTCGCAGCTTCCTGATGTCGGCCGCGGGCAGGGCGTCGAAGGTACCCCGGTCGTGCCACCAGCCGGCGTCGTGGGCGAGGGCGACCGCCTGGAGCAGATCGTGCTCGGTCGCGCGGGGACCGAGGTCGGACCGGACCCGCTCGCGCAGTTCGCCGGGCCGGACCGCCAGGTCGCTGGTCGCGGGGTGGAAGTACACTGCGATCTCGCGGGCCAGGATGCCCGGGGTCAGGTGCCGGGTGTCCTGCGTCATCCCCCGCTGCCGCAGCCGGGCCGCGGCCTCCACCAGCCGGTGCAGGTGAGCCTCCCGGACGCTGGCCGCGCCCCGGTTCAGGGTGCTTCGGACCAGGGGCAACAGGTCGTTCAGGGCGGTCGGCCGCACCTCGGCCGCGCCGGGTCGGCCGCTGCGCGCGATGGCCAGGACCGTGCGCAGGTCCTCATGAGCGGCGGCCGGCAGGTCGGCCGTGAACGCCAGGAACACGGTGTCCTGGGCGCGCCTGGTCTCGGCGGTGCCGGGCACCGGCGGGTGCCCCAGCAGCGTGGCGACGTCTTCCGACCTGCCGATCAGTTCCAGTAGCGCGGGCAGCTCGGCGAAGGCGGACTCGCCGGCCAGGGTCGGCAGCGACACCGGCCGGCCGGCGGCCTGGAGCCGGGTCACGGCGGCCAGCAGCCGGTTGAGATGGTCGCTGGTGAGGACCAGCACCTCCGGGTCGTCGACGGCCCGGAGCAGTTCTCTGAGCTGCCCGGCGGTGAGCGCCCCCCAAGGCGAGCGCGGCGACCGGAGCCGGTGCGCCAGCTCGGCGATCTCGTGCGCTTCGCGCAGCTGCTGCCTGCTCGCCGAGTGCGCCGCACCGTGGAAGGCCCGGAACACGGTCCAGGCGTCGTGGACGTGAGCCGCCATGGCCGCGTCGGCCTGGGCCCTGGGCAGGTGCCGCTTCAGCCCGTCCCGGACGCTTCTGAGGGCCCTGACATGGGCCGGAGCCGGGGCGGGGATCGGTGTGTGCCGGCCGGCGGCCCGCACTGCGGCGGGTCCGAGCTCGGGTGCCGGTGCCGGTGCCGGTGCCGGTGCTGGGGTCTGGCCCCGGGCCTGTTCCGGTGCGATGTGCACGCGGTCGGCGCGCTGCTTCCCCTTGCCGGCCGGGTCGGAGTACCCGAGACGGTCCTCGACGATCGAGGCCAGCTCCTGGACTGCCCGCTCGTCGGCGGCCCGGTCGAGCAGGATCCGCAGGTGCTGGCCGGGTGTCAGCTGCCAGTCGCCGGCGGGGATCCGGGCGCCCGGGGCCATGGCCGCGATCGTCTGCTGGCGGGGTGTGGGAGAGGGTAGATCGCTCAGGGCCAGCAGTGGTTCGCCGAGTCCCGGAAGCCGGTCCGGAACGCGCTCGGCGTGCGCCGCCAGCCAGTCGGCGAGGTCCGCGACCGCTGTCGGCGAACTGAGGTCGATGCTTAGCGCGGTCTGGACGCGGTCGGCGTCGTGCCGGTCGGCCATGGTGTCGCGCAGGAGTTCGGCGACGGTGAACGGGACCGGACTGGAGTTCTGGGTCCGGGCTGTGACGGTGGTCGTGGCAGCGGTCGTGCCGGTGAAGTTCGTGAGGTCCGTGGCAACGGTGTCTCCGGTGTCGTCCCGCCCCGCCCCGGGCGTACCGCCCCAGGGCTGCCGGACTCCACGGTCTCGGCCCTGACTCTTGGCCAGGTCGGTAGCGGCGGCCTCGCCGTCGGACAGGAGGCGGTCGTGGACGGCGTCGATCGCCGCCTGGTGTTCCTGCGCCGACTCTCCCGGGGAGTAGTGGTTCCACAGGCGGACCAGATCGACGGCGGTCAGCAGTTCGCGCGTGGGCTGGGGAACCGCGGGGGCCCGGTCCGGCCGCGGTGCGGCGGTGGCCCCGGTCGAGCTGCCCTCGACGAACTCCGGACCGGGGAGGGCCAGCCGCCACGACCACACGGCCGGGGCGTCCGCCTCCTCGGACGCCCGAGACCGGCGGTTCTCCTGCCGGCGCACCGGCGCGGTCGCCGATCCGGACGGGGGGTCGCCCCAGGCCCGGGTCAGCGTCTGTGTCAGCACGTGCCGCCCGGCGTAGGCCGGCTGGTCGGTCCAGTTCGTCCCGATCAGGTTCAGGGCTTGATCCTCGAACTCGAACTTCGCCTTCCGGGACCGCGTGGGCTTGCGGGATTTGAAGTAGTCGAAGGCGCGTTGGAAGTCCGGCCGCTCCTCGACCGAGGACAGGTGCAGCGTGGCCCGGCTGGGGAAGCCGGTCCCGTGGCTCAGGTAGTGGCGGGTCGCACCCCGGATCTGCTCGGCCCGGGCGCGCGCGTGGGAGGTGATGGCCGGGTCGGTCCGGGTGGGGAGCTGTTCGAAGACGTACCGGGCGACGACTGCCCGGAGCTCCACGTCGGTCAGCTCCCGGCCGTGTTCGGCGCGGACCAGCTCCGCGACGGCGGCCGGCGTCCGGATGTCGGCGGCCCGGTCTCGCAGGCTCTTCACCAGGGCGGTCCACGCGACGGCGCTGAACCCGGCGGCGTCGGTGAGTTCGGCCGTCGGCCGCCCGGCGGCGTCGATCGGGGAAGCCCAGCGGATCATCCGGGTCTGCCGGATCTGTTCCAGTCCCCGGCGCCGCGCCGCCGCCAGCTCGGCGGCCGGGGGACGGGGGTCGGCGCGGTACCAGGTGCGGCCGGTCAGCTCCATGGCCCAGACGAGCAGGGCGTCGTAGGCGCTCTGCGGACGCACGCCTCGCAGGTTGACGAACTGACCGATCCAGGCGTCGTCCTCGGCGTGGGCCACCGGGTCGCGGTGGGCCCGCGCGGCGATGGCCACCTGGGGGGTGTGCCCGTGGCTGGGGTCGACGGTGAGGTTGTGCTCGATGAAGTCCGCGATCAGCGTCCGTAGCTGTGCGTCGTCCAGACCGATGCCGAACCGGTCCGCCACGTGTCGGCGGACCTCGCCGGGCGTGGACAGGGCGGCGCCGTCGCCGAGGAGGTGCCGGTGGACCTCGGCGGCCTGGCCGGTGCTCAGGGTTCCGGACCGGTGCGGGACCGCGGCGACCACACTTCCGTCGGCCTGCTCGATCAGGACGACGTCGCCCCGCGGCCCGTCGGTGACCTCGATGAGCGCACCGTCGGTCCGCACGATGTGGACGGCGAGCCCGTGCACGATGGCGGCGGTCGGGAACGCGATGTCGTTGCCCTGGTAGGCGGTGCCGATCCGGACGTGCGCGACGAACGGTCCGCGGTGGGCGTCGGTGAACGTGCCGTCCGCGACCGCGGTCCGGCCCAGCGCCTGCGCCGCTTGGTCCCGCGTTTCGAACTCCTGCTCCCGCAGGTCCTGGTCGGTCCAGAACTGGGTGCCGAACCGGATCGCGGTCCGGTCGAGCCCGGGCCAGTGCCGCCGTGCTTCGGCCGGTTGGAGCAGATCGGCGGTGAGCCGGGCGGCCAGGTCTTCCCGGACGGCCCGGACCTCGGTCAGCCGGCGCCCGGCGGAATCGGCCAGGCCGGCCGGGGTCGCGGCCATCAGGGCGTTCAGATACCGGTCGTGGCCGGTGAAGGCGGGGCCCGGGACCACGCCGAAGTGGTCGAGCACCGCTGCGCGCGCGGAGTCCGGCGACAGCGAGGGGGTGCGGGCCGGGGCCTGGACGGGCTGTGCTGCCGGTTCCGTTGCTGGTTGCCGTTCCCGAGCCGGTTCCGGAGTCGGCTCCGGAGCTGGTTCCAGTTTCCGAGTCGGCGAGCCGTCCTCGGCTCGGGTCTGCGCGGCCGTCCCGGGCGCGATCGCGGCCGCGATCGCGTCGTCGGCCGACCGGACGAGGGTCGCGGCTGCGGTGCTCTCGGATTCAGCACCGATGGCGGTCAGCGTGCCGTCCTGCGCCAGGACCCGGACGGTCAGCCGGTGGACCTCGGCGAACACCGGCGCGGTGATGACGATGTCGTCGCCGATCGGCTGCCCGTCGCGGCCGAGGTGGTCGATGATCAGCTGACGGTGCGTGTCGTGCCAGCCGAAGACGGTCCGCAGCGAGAAGGCTGCCTGGACGACCGTGAGCGAGGGGTCCAGGAGGGGCTGGAACTGCGTCTCTTCCGCGGTCGCGACCGTGTCCCGGCGCTGGATGTGGATCCACGCCTCGGAGGCGGGGGTGTCCAGCGCCGGCCACAGCTGCCGCTCCGCCGGGCGGGCCAGGTCCTCGGCCAGCCGTGCCGCCAGGTCGGCGCGCAGGCCGACGGCGTCGGTGACCGGGGCGCCGTTCCGGTCCCTGAGCTCCGGCACGGCCCGAAGCAGGGCCCTGAGCAGCGCGTCCGCTCCCCGTTCAGGATCGGCCGCCTCCAGGCCGGCCTCGTCGAGGAAGGCGGCCCGGCGCGCGGCGGGATCCTGGGCCGCCACCGCTGGCGTCCCGCTGCCGAGCTCGGCGAGCATCGCTTCCCACCCCGCGACCTCCCGGTCGATGGCGTGCGAACCGTCCGCCTGGTCGAGAAGCGCGGAGACCTGGGCTTCCCAATCCTCGCCGGAGGGCACGAGCCCCGAGTCCGGAGTCGGCGCGTCGCCGAAGAACTCGGCGATGATCTGGTCCAGATCTGGGTCCAGGTCCAGATCCGTTGTAGCGCTTGTCTGTTCCGCGGCCGTCGTCTCCGGTGCGGGCGAGTCCGGCTCGGCGGCCGGGACCCGTCGACGCTTGGCCGGCGGCGGGGTCGGGGCCTCGTCGGCGCTCAGCTGATCCGCGGCCCGCTTGCCGGTGAGGGGGGCGAGCGCGTCCGGGCTGATACCGGCCAGCGTCAGGGCTCTCAGTTCCACGTCGTTGACGGCGGAGTAGTCGCGGCGGCCGGACCGCAGGTTCGCGAGGAAGGCCCGCAGGACCACGAGGTCCTCGCGTTCGCTGCGGCCCAGGCCGGGCGGCCGGACCTGGGCAGCATCTTGCTGGCGCACCGTGGTCGCGGGCGTTGTGCCGTGCGTGAGGAAGTGCCGCAGCGCGGCCTGGACCCGCCGGTTGCTGTACGTCGGCTGGCTGAACTGGTGCCGCAGGTCCTCCAGGACGAACCGGGCGACCACGGCCCGCACCGCGCGTTCGCCGACCCCCGGGCCGAACTCGGCGCGCAGCAGCTCGCGGACCGCCTGCGGCGTCTGGATGCCGGAATCGGCACGCAGCCACTCCACGACGTCCCGCCACTGCGCGTCGTCGAGCCCGGTGGCCCCGGTCAGCTCGGCCGTCGGCCGCCCCTGGCTGTCGTACGGCACCGTCCAGTCGATCCGCCGGGTGCTGTGGAACCGCTGGTAGGCGGTTCGGCGCAGGGCGGCGAGTTGCGCGGCACCGGGCTGGACCGCGCCGGGGCCCCGCCAGTGCAGCCCCATCAGGTCCAGGGCCCAGGCCGCCACCGGGTCGTTCAGGATCGGAAGCTCCCGGACGATGCCGAGGAAGCTCTGGGTCGCGAGATGGGCGTCGGGCGAACTGTCAGGGTCCTGATAGCCCTCCAACGCCCGCTGGAGCACCGCCCCGTACTGCTGCCGGGCATCGACCACCAGATGCCGCGCGACGAACTCCGCGATCACCGGGCGCATGTCGGTGTCTGACAGCTCGACGCCGTGGGTCTGCCGGAGGTGGGTGCGTACGTCGTCGGGCGAGGACAGGTGCGCGCCGGAGTCGAGCAGGTACTCGTGGAGCTGCGTGGTCTGCGTACCGCTCAGGGGCGAGGACCGTCCCGCGCCGGTCGCCGCCTGCCGCGCCAGTTGGTCGGGCCGCCGGACCTGCTTGCCCTGAGCCTTGTCCACTTCGGGTTCGGGCATCAGGTGGTCGATGAAGTCCTGGAACGCGGCCACAACACGTTCGTCGGCGGGCTCCTCCAGCAGCAGCCGCACACGCTGCGGGCCGGACAGGCCCCGGCCGGCCCCGCCGTCGAGGGCGGTGAGGTCGAACGGCTGCTCGGCGTACCGGGCCGCCAGCCAGTCGGCGACGACGAACGGCCCGTCCGGCCCGGCCGGGGTGCCGCCGAGGCGGGTCAGGACATCGGCCTGGTCGGGTCGTCCGGCCAGCTGCTCCGCCAGCAGCTCGGCGGTCGTGGTCTGGTCCTCCTGGTCCTGCTGGTCCCGCGGCGATTCAGCCGACTCCGCCGCCCCGGGTTGGCCGGCGCCGACTTCCGGGTTGGGCCGGACGCCCCGAGCGGCCCCGAGCGCCCGGGCGACGGCCGCGGCAAGCTCGGGGCCCTTGTGCGCGTAGGTGTGCCGGATCTGGTCGAGGTCCTGCTCGCGTTGGGAGACCAGGGCCTGGCTTCTCGGGTCGTCGCGGTCCAGCGGCGGGTAGTAGTCGAAGCGCTGGAGGAGATCGGCGGCGGCGAGGTAGGCGGCATCGGGCGCGGCGGTGGTGCGCCGGTTCTGCCGGGAGGGGACCGCCACGCGGGTCACCAGCGCCTGCACCTCGGCCATGGCCTGCTGGGCCTGGCGGAGGTACGGACCGGACAGTTGAGGCGCGATCTCGGCGATGTGGCTGTAGAGCCCGCGCAGCCCGTCCGCGGCAGCCGACCGCCGGGCGGTGTCGTTCGGCGCCGCGCGCAGTCCCTGGACGATCGATCCGGTGACGCCGAGTGTCGCGATGGTCTGTGGCACGCCTTCGGCAGTGTTCCGCTGGGAATCCAGCCGGGCCACGTCGGTGAACAGGGTCAGCGCGCGCCGGAGTTCTTCGGGGCCTGATGCCTTGCCGAGTGGTTCGGCGGCCAGTCGGGCTTGGAAGCGGTCGGCGGTGGCTTGTTCGTGGTCGAGCCAGAGGTCCAGGGGCAGGGTGTGGTCGCCGAACAGGGCGTTGTGGGTGCTGGCCCAGTCGTGACGGAAGCTTTGGGCGATGGCGGTGCGGATCGGTTCGGGGAGGTCTTGGGTTTGTGGGTACAGGTCGGCGAAGTGGGCCGCGGCGTCGGTGAGCGCTTGGGCGAGCGCGGCGCCGTGGGCCAGCCGGCGCGGGGTGCGGTCGGCGAGTTCGGTCAGGCGGGTCTGGAGTCGGGCGAGGGCTTCGGCGACGCTGTCCGGGGCATAGCGCTGGGCGGCGAGCTCGGTGTGGGTGTCGCTGAGGATTTGCTGGAGTTCGGCTTGGGCGATCAGAGCTTGGCGGTGGACGATGTCGGGCGCGGGTTGGGTGGCCAGGGACTGTAGGTGCTTCTGGAGCACGGCGTTGGAGTGTTCGACGTAGCGTTCGCCGAGCTGTTTGAGGGCTTGGTCGAAGGTGAGGCGGTCCTGAAGCCCGGCGGTGATCAGGTCCAGGCGGCGGGTGAGGACTTCGGGGCGGTTGTCCAGGTCGGCGTGGGAGACGTCGCGGTAGACGGCTTCGGCTTCGCGGTGCAGGGTTTGGCGGATCTGCTGGATGTGTTCCGCTGTCCGCGGTGTCCCGCTGTCCGCGAGGGCGCGGGTCAGTCGCTCGTCCAGGATCGGTCGGCGCTGCTCGAACACCGCGGCCAGATCCAAGCCGTGTTCGAGGTCGGTGACGGCGGCGCCGACGAGGCTGTCCAGCCGAGCGGTCTCGGCGGCGTTGAAGACGGTCCGGGCCGGGTCCAGGAATCCGGCCCGGAGCCGGCGGACGGCGTCGCGGGCGGCGGCGGTCGCGGTGCTGCGCAGCTCGGCGATCCGCTCGGGCGCCGGGAGGTGCTGTCCGGTGGCGGTGTGACGGTCCTGCCAGTCGGTGACCGCCCGCGTGATGGCCCGGTCGATCGCGGTGTGCCGGCGGTGCTGGTCGGCGATGCGCTCCAGACGTTCATCGAGGTGGCCGACCAGGTGGTCCAGGAGGGCCCGGAACTTTTGCGCGCTCTGGCCGGGATCGTGTCCGGCGGTGCCGAGGTCGTGGTGGGTCTGGCGGTGCACGACGTGGACGTCGTCGGTGAAGGAGGCCAGGGCGCTGTCCACGACGGCCCGATCTACGTCCCGGTAGACGGGCGGGTCGGTGGCCGTCCAGCGGGCCCGGGCGTCGTCGGCGGCGGTTCGGGCGGCGGCGGCCGCCTCGGGGGCGATCCGGGAGTAGGCGATCGCGCGGTGCAGGTCCTCGCGCAGGTCCTGGTAGGTGATCCGCCAGGTGTCGGCGGCTTCCTGCCAGGCTGCACTGTCGTGGTCGGTGCTGTCGTGCTCGGTGGTGTCGTGCTCAGCGGTGTCGACCCGGTGCCAGATCGCCGTGTAGGCGGTGTCAGCCTGCTGACGGTACTCGGCGAGGCTGGGCATGCCGGGGCGTGCGCCGGGGTCGGCGTCGGGGTGCGCCAGCGGGTCCGGTGCCGTGGCGGCGAGGATCTGGTGATAGTCGGCGGTGAAGTCCGGTCGCCGCGCCTGGATCGTGGCGGCGGCGTCCAGTCGGGCCCTGATGGCGTCCAGGAGTTCGGTTTGGCGGCGTTGCCAGGTGGTCGGGGTGTCCTGGTCCGGTGGCGGGTGTCGGGGGTCGCGGCCGGTGGTGTCCGCGGGTGGTGGTGTGGCGGTGTGGGGCCGGGCCGGGCCGGCGCGGGGTTGGACGGGCAGGTGGATGCCGCGTTGGGCGGCGGCGTCGGCTTGGAGTCCGGGGACGAGGTCGCGGAAGTCCTCTTCGGCTTTTCGGCGGTGTGCGGTGCTGGCCGCCGTGGGGTCGGCCCGGTCGGCGGCGACGGCGTCGGTGTATTGGACGGTGACGTGCTGGACGCGGTCGTCGCGGCTGAGCCGGTAGAGGTGGTCGTCGGGCGACAGGTAGTACTGGACGCTGCCGTGTTCGCCGTTGCGGGCGGCGCGGTTCTCGGCCTGGATGTCCAGGTCGCGGGAGACGGTGGAGCGGGCGGTGACGCGGACGTGGAGTCCGCCCAGGGTTTTGGCTTCTTTGCTGATCGGGACGTCGACTCCGCGCGCGCCTTGCATGTTGATGACGGTGATCTTGCCGGGGAGCCCGCCGGCGTCGACGAGGCGTTGGAATTCGGCCTCGGCCTCGACGCCTTTTTCCAGGAACCATTTGGCGTCGATGGCGACGTGGTCGGAGCCGCGGTCGGTCAGTAGCCGCGACAGTTCGGCGACGAGGTTGTTCTCGTGGGCCAGGATCAGCTGCGGCTGTCCGGTGCCCTCTTGCATGGCGATGGCGTCCTCGGCGATGCTCTGGAGTTTTTGTCCGGTGTCGGGGAGGACCTTGTCGTCGGCCACGGCCAGTTGTGATTCGTGGTAGCGGGGGATGTCGGCGATGTCGGGGGACAGGCCCTGCTTGGCGAACAGTTCGCTTTTGCCGTTGGCGGTTCCCGAGGCGCCGACGACGGTGTCGTAGTTCTCCTTGGTGTAGATGGTTTTGGCGTCGACGCTGTTGGCGGTGGAGGGGTCGTCGCGGATGGCGAGGCCGTGTTTGGCCTCGACGGCTTGGGCCAGGCCGCCGTTCCAGCGGGATTCGGTGGAGGTTTTGGGGTCGAACATGACTTTGTGGGTCGTCTGGTCGATGATGTAGACCTTGTCATCGTGGATGACGTAGTGCTTGTTCTCCACGTATTCCCAGCGTGCGGTGGCGGCCATGTCAAGGGCCTGTTGCTCGCCGGCCGTCAGTTCGCGGTCGAGCAGTTCCCGCACGCGGGTCTTTCCCTCGGCGGTCAGCGCCGGGGGCGGTCCGCCGGGCCGGTCGGGATCGTGGCCGAAGTCCAGAGGGCTGAGTCGTTCCAGCCCGAGGTTGCGGTCGAGGAAGTCCCAGGCGTCGGTGACGCGCTTGGCGACGGTGTCGGGGGCGGCTTTCTGGGCGCCTTCGGACAGGATGAAGGTGGTGTTGGCGTAGACGAATGCTTCGTCGACTTCATCGACGGAGGCGTGTCGGCCGGGGATGGGCTTGCCCCGTAGGTAGGAGAAGCCGACGTCTTCGTGGGTCCCGACGTAGATGGTGGGGTGGTCGTTGTCGGGACGGGTGCCGCCGCCGTCGGGCGTCATGCGCACGATGTTGATGTCCATGGCCTTCAGGACGTCGCTGTAGCGTTCGTGTTCGCGGGTGGCCAGGTTGTCCCGGGTGGTGATGACCTGGACGGCGTCGACGCCGTCCATGACGGCGCGGCGGGCGGCGTAGGCCAGGAACACCAGGGATTTGCCTTCGCCGGCGGCCATGTTGACGACGTCGCCGCGGGACATGGCCTGCACGGCGGACATCTGGGTCCAGCGCAGGCCCTTGTGCTCCACGCGGCGTACGACCTCGTAGACGGCCGCGATGGAGTCGGCTTGCGAGCCGTGCAGCAGCAGCTGTTTCAGGCCGTCGTCGTCGATGGCGACCAGGCGCTGGTGTTCGGGGATGCCGGGTCCGGAGCGGGCGGCGATGTCCTGGTAGATCTGCGCGATGTCGTGGGCGCCCTTGGCCGCTGCCAGGCGGGCTTCGTGTTCCAGGGCTTGGACCGCGTCCGGCCGGGCCGGGGTGTGCTCGGGGTGCGGGGGCAGGTGG